>JBHACQ010000036.1:0-9268 GCA_041854625.1 Leptotrichia sp.
GTTTTTTTTCATAATTTAATTATACCATTTTACCGAGATTCTTTCTCGGTTTTTTTCTTTTTCAAACAAAAAAAGAAGCTGGTCTCAATATATTTCTATTTCTATTTTGAGACAGCCCCTTTTAATTTTTCAGATTTTCCAGGACAGTCTTGATATCATCGTCAATTAGCACAGCTTTATCAATAATACTGTTAACACATGTGACATCTCCTTTATTTATACATACGTAAATAGCTGACGGAAAAGTTTTGGTCATGCTCCAGAAAGGATATTTTATAATGCTCGGAGTATTTCCCCCTACTCCCAGTTCTAAGAATACGATTCTGGAATTCTGATGTTTCAGCAGAAACTGCTTATAGTTTTCCTGTGCCTTATACCATCCTTCGTCCTGCACAAAAGTATCATCAATACGGAGGTTCATAGTCATAGGGGCACCACATTTTTCACAGTAGGGAATGCAGTCTGAAGGGATCTTTAAATTTTTCTGGGATTCGACCATCTTATAAATAATCTCCTTATTATCATAAGTCTTCTGATGACAGGGTTTAGAGCACTGGAAAAGTCCATAGTCTCCCTGTGTATAGAAAAGCCGTTTTTTATCAAAGCCGTTAAGCTGGAACTGATGATCTACATTAGTGGTGAGGACAAAGTAGTCCTTGTCTCTAACGAGGGAAAAAAGATTCCTGTATACATCGTTTCCTTTAAATTCATAACGGTTATGATAGACATGCCTGCTCCAGTATCCCCAGTATCTTTCAGGAATTCCATATGGATAAAATCCTGCAGAATACATATCCCTCAATCCATATTCTTCTATAAAGTCCTTAAAGTTTTCTTCAAACCGGCTTCCGGAATAGGTAAGCCCGGCTGCAGCAGATAAACCGGATCCGGCACCTATTAATATGGCATCTGCTTCCTCCAATATCTGTCTTAAATGTTTTATATCATATTCACAGTATGATTCCCGTCTATTATTTATACACATAATTTTCCTTTCCAAATAAGAATTAAACATAATATTTGTATATTGTATTTATTTCTGTATTTTATTATTCCTGTTTAAGCAGACTGCTATAAATCTTAAGGTCTGTTTCCTTAAACACATTAAATATTATTTTTATATCACTGTCATGCTGTTCCTTAAATTTTTTTACGGTTCTTATGGCAATTTTGGCAGCTCTATCGTTCGGAAAGCTGAATTCCCCAGTAGAAATGCAGCAGAAGGCTATGCTTTTAATACTATTTCTGACAGCAGCCTGCAGGCATGAATTATAAGATGATTCCAGTAATTTACAGTGTTCCTCTGAAAGTTTTCCGGAAATAACCGGACCTACAGTATGGATAATATATTTACAGGGAAGGTTGTAGGCAGGAGTTAGCTTAGCCTGTCCCGTAGGCTCATCATATCCCTGGTCCTTCATTATTTCGTTACAGTAAATCCTGAGCTGCATTCCAGAAAAAGTATGGATGGCATTGTCTATACAGTGATGCTCCGGAATGAAGCATCCCAGCATTTTAGAGTTGGCAGCATTGACGATAGCATCTACTTTTAAAGTTGTTATATCCCCTTTCCAGAGATAGATATCCTTCTGAATGGGAGTTAAATTTTTTATGTCTGTTATTCCTTTCTTCTCTATTTCCTCCTTCAGGTATTCGTCCTGTATTTTAAGAAAGTCTTCCCTTAAAGGGCTTAGAGGCATCCGTGAATTCATAAGCCCCCTGAGGAGGGCTTTTCTTTTTTGCAGGTCTTCCGGTAGACTTACCTTTTTTTCAGGATAAATTTCTGTAAGGAGTTCCGTCAGCATATAGTTCAGTTTTTCTTCATGGCTCATATTCCTTCATCCTCCTGTAAAATTTATTTTTCTTTCTTTCATATATAATACAGCCGGAAACATAATTTGTAAAGTAGGCACTTTCAGGTAACAGAGGGAGGATCTGGAAACGGTATGGGATAAATAGCTGTCAGATTTTTATTTGAAGATTTTTTTACCAGATAAAATTTTTTAAATTTTAATTTTTATAATTGTACCTACATTTTTAGGCACTTTGGTGTTATTTAACTGTTAGCAGATTGAAAATTTTTTTATTTTGTGCTATTGACTTTTAAAAAAATCGAGGTATAACATTGTTAACAGATAATGAACAACAGAAAATAAATTACTAACTGATTTTATTTTAGGAGGAATCAAAATGGCGAAAGTCAATGAAATTACAAGAGAATCTTGGATTCTATCTACATTTCCTGAATGGGGTACTTGGTTAAACGAAGAGATTGAAAACGAAGTAGTACCTGAAGGGAATTTTGCAATGTGGTGGCTCGGGTGCGTAGGAATATGGATAAAGACACCAGGCGGAGCTAATATATGTATGGATCTGTGGTGTGGGAGAGGAAAAAGCACAAAGCAGGTTAAAGACATGGTAAGAGGGCATCAGATGGCTAATATGGCAGGGGTTAGGAAGTTACAGCCTAACTTGAGGGCACAGCCTATGGTGCTGGATCCGTTTGCTATAAATGAAGTGGACTTTATCCTGGCTTCACACTACCATAGTGACCATATTGACGTAAATGTTGCAGCAGCAATAGTTAATAACCCTAAATTATCCCATGTTAAGTTTGTAGGACCTTGGCACTGTACAGAATTATGGAAGAAATGGGGAGTACCTGAAGACAGGCTAATAACAGTTAAACCAGGAGACGTTGTTAAATTGAAGGATGTTGAGATACATGCGTTAGATTCATTTGACAGGACTTGCCTGGTAACATTACCGGTTGAAGGTGCAGAAGAAAATGGCGGGGAACTGAAAGGGTTATGCCCATCAGATGAAGAAATGGCAAGAAAGGCTGTAAACTATGTGTTTAAGACACCGGGAGGAACTATTTATCATGGTGCAGATTCACATTATTCAGTTTATTTTGCAAAACATGGAAAAGATTTTGACATTGACGTGGCATTAAATAACTATGGGGAAAACCCTGTTGGAATTGCTGACAAGATGACTTCAATTGACTTATTGAGAATGGCTGAAGCATTGAGGACAAAGGTTATAATTCCTGTACATCATGACATATGGACTAACTTCATGGCAAGTACAGATGAAATTCTGGCATTGTACAAAATGAGAAAAGACAGACTCCAATATAAGTTCCACCCATTTATCTGGGAAGTTGGAGGGAAGTATACTTATCCACAGGATAAGGACCTGATGGAATATCATCACCCAAGAGGATTTGATGACTGTTTTGAACAGGAACCGAATGTACAGTTTAAATCAATACTATAATTTTAATTATTCAGAATTAGAAAAATAAAAGTAAAAAAGTAAAAGGAACCAGGATGGAATACTGTGCCATTCTGATTAAAAAATATTAGGAGGAATTATGAATCTTTTATTAACAATAGGAACATTTTTTGCAAATAACATATTGACTAAACCACACTTTTTCGTTGGGTTATTAGTATTTATCGGGTATTTATTCTTGAAAAAGCCAATTTATGAAGCAGTTGGTGGATTTATTAAAGCGACAGTAGGATATATGATATTAAATGTCGGAGCGACAGGACTAGTTGTAATATTCAGACCTATACTGGCGGCATTGAAGACAAAATTCGGATTAGATGCAGCAGTTATAGATCCTTATTTCGGATTACAGGCAGTTGAAGCAGGATTAAAGGAAAATAACCTTGGGGACCTGTCTTCAGCAGTTATGATAGTTTTATTGATAGGTTTTATGGTAAATATAGTATTGGTATTATTAAGAAAAATTACGAAATTAAGAACTTTATTTATAACAGGGCATATTATGCAGCAGCAGGCTTCTACAGCATTATGGATAGGAGTAGTAAGCTTTGTGCTGACAAATAGGCTTAATACTTGGTGGACAGTACTTCTGACAGGTATCTTTGCAGGGGTATACTGGGCAGTATCAAGTAACCTGACAGTTGAACCTACTCAGAGGCTGACTGGAAATGCAGGGTTTGCCATAGGGCACCAGCAGATGTTTACAATATGGGCAGTTGACAAGCTGGCTCCTAAGATAGGGGATCCTAAGAAAAAGCTGGATGACATAAAATTACCTAAGTGGTTATCAATGCTACATGACGATATTATTTCTACTGGGCTGATAATGATTATATTCTTTGGAACGATTATTGCAATATTAGGTCCGGACTTCTTCACACCTAAAATGGGGAAATGTGTAACTGAAGGAACTAAGCAGATATGTGAAATAGCAAATAAGAACGGAGTAGCAGCTAATCCGATGGTGGCGGCATTCCTTCCTAAGAAAGAATGGTTTGGAACATATATTCTGTCTACAACATTATCATTTGCTGTATATCTGACAATATTGAAGACAGGGGTTAGGATGTTCGTATCAGAATTAACTGTTTCATTCCAGGGAATTTCAAACAAGATATTACCTGGATCATTCCCGGCAGTAGACTGTGCAGCTTCTTATGGATTCGGTTCACAGTCAGCAGTATTATTCGGATTCCTGGCAGGACTTATAGCACAGTTTATCTCAATTGCGGGATTAATACTGTTTAAATCTCCAGTGTTCATTATAACAGGTTTCGTACCGGTATTCTTTGATAATGCGACAATAGCGGTTTATGCTGAAAAAAGAGGAGGAGCTAGGGCAGCTTTAATCCTGTCAGCATTGTCAGGATTCCTTCAAGTAACATTAGGAGCTGTGGCAGTTGTATTATTCCAGATGCAGGGACTCGGAGGATGGCATGGAAATATTGACCAGTCAACAGTATGGGTAGCTCAGGGAGGATTAATGAAGTACCTGGGATTAATAGGGTATGGATTAGTAATTGTGGGTATGTTAGTAATTCCACATATACAGTTTATGAAGGCAAAAAATGCAGAAGCTTATTATTCTGGTGAAGTAGAACTGGAAGAAGAAGCATATTAGGTTTAAATATAGAAATGAAGTAAATTGATATTAGAGAAGGAGAAGTGGTTATAATGATGAAAGTACTAGCAGTGTGCGGAAGTGGAATGGGAACAAGTATGATAATGAAAATGAAAGTTGCCCAGGCACTGAAAAAGTTAAATGTTGAAGCAGATGTAAAGTCATGTAGTGTAGGAGAAGCAAAGTCAGGACTTGCAAATTATGATCTTGTATTAGCTTCTACTCATATAGTTGGAGAATTGAAAGGTGGACCTAATACTAAAATAATAGGTCTTCTGAACCTGCTTGATTCAAATGAGCTTGAGACAAAATTGAAAGAAGTAGGAATTGGATAGCAAATAGTTTTTTAGAGTAAAATCTGGAGGAGAAAAATGAATTTAATAGATTCGCTAAGGGAAAATAACTCAGTTGCTGTAAAACAGGTTGCAGGAACATGGGAAGAAGCTGTAAGGGCCTGTATGAATCCCCTGCTTGAAAATAATGCGGTGGAGCAGTCATATGTAGATGCCATCATATCAAGGACAAAAGAACTGGGTCCATTCTATATCCTGGCTCCAGGACTTGCAATGCCCCACGAAAGACCTGAAATGGGAGTAAACAGGAACAGCTTCAGCTTTGTAACATTAAAGGAACCTGTCGTATTTCCTGATGGACAGGAAGTGGACATATTAATAGGTCTGGCTGCTGTCAATTCAGATGTCCACAATGGTGAGGCTATACCTCAGATAGTAATGCTCTTTGAAGATGAGGATGTCTTTGAAAAGATAAGGGCTGCTGAGGTTCCGGAAGACATATATAAAATAATAACAGATATAGTTTCTGGACAGTAAAATTAAGAAGAGATATTTAATACAGTAATTACGGGGTTGTTTCTTGTGAGGAATAAAGCCTCTGATACCTCACTTTTTACGGCCTCAAGCCGGAAGTACGGGATAGGAGCTTTAAAGATTATTCCTCTTCTGCCTGAAACAGCTCCGTATTTTTATAGGAAGAGACAGGATTAAATAAAATTTACATAGAGAAATTTTAAGAATTTTAAGAATATTTAGGAGGAAAAATTATGTCAAAACCGTTACTTCAGATTGCATTGGATTCATTAAGCCTGGAAAAGGCAGTTTCAGATGCAAAGAATGCTGAAAGTCTAGTAGATATTATAGAAGTTGGTACAATCCTTGCATGTGCGGAAGGGATGAAAGCTGTAAAAACATTGAGGGCACTGCATCCGGATCATATACTGGTATGTGACCTGAAGACTACTGATGGGGGAGCCATTTTAGCAAAGATGGCATTTGATGCAGGAGCTGACTGGCTGACTGTATCTGCTGCAGCACATCCGGCTACAAAGGCGGCGTGTAAGAAAGTAGCTGACGAAATAAATGCTGAAAATCCTCAACTTAAGCTCCCTAAGGAAATTCAGATAGAGATTTATGGAAACTGGACTTTTGAAGATGCAAAAGAGTGGGTAGACCTGGGGGTAAAGCAGGCTATATATCATAGATCGCGTGATGCGGAACTGGCTGGAAAGGGCTGGACTGAAGAGGATATAGAAAAAATGAAGAAACTTTCTGAAATGGGACTGGAACTTTCCATAACAGGAGGAATAGTACCTGAAGAGATACATCTCTTTAAAGACATAAAAAATGCGAAGGTGTTTATTGCAGGACGTGCATTAGTCGGAGAAAAAGGTAAGGCTACTGCTGAAGCTATAAGGGCTGAAGTGGATAAATACTGGGTATAGCTAACAGAAAGTAATAATTATTTTAAAAGAAGAGGCTGATTATGAAAGATTTGAATAAACTTAATCTGGGTATATATGAGAAGGCACTACCTAAAGATATTGACTGGGTAGAGAGAATAAAGCTTGTGAAGGAATGTGGATATGACTTTGTTGAAATATCCATAGATGAAACTGATGAGAGGCTTGCAAGACTGGACTGGTCTGATGCTGAAATAAACAGGATACATGCAGCCCTGGTGGAAAACGGTGTAAGAATCCCTTCCATGTGCTTTAGTGGACATAGAAGATTTCCCATGGGAAGTATAGACCATAAGACAAGGGAAAAGGCTATGGAGCTTATGCAGAAGGCTATAATCTTTGCAGATAAGATGGGAATAAGGACTATCCAGATGGCTGGATACGATGTCTATTATGATGTAGATGGCAAGTCAGGGACTCCTGAAACTAAAGGATATTTTATTGAAAACTTGAAGAAGGCTCTTGAATGGGCAGCTTCCTATAATGTGACACTGGCTATAGAAATTATGGATCACCCTTTCATAAATTCAATAACTAAGTACATGGAATATTCAGAGCTTATGAAATCTCCATGGCTAAAAGTGTATCCTGATGTAGGGAATCTTACTGCATGGCCTGAAAATGACACATTGAAGGAGCTGGAACTGGGAATACAGAAAGGTGAGATAACAGGAATCCATTTAAAGGATACGCTTGCAGTGACAGACACTTTTGAAGGTAAATTTAAGGAAGTTCCTTTTGGAGAAGGATGCGTAGACTTCCCTAAGGTATTTTCAAAGCTGAAGGAACTGAATTATAAAGGGCCTTTCCTTATAGAAATGTGGACAGAGAAGTCAGATGATCCTATTGCCGAAGTAAAGAAGGCGAAGGAATGGATTCTTGATAAAATGAAAGAAGGGAGATTTATATAATGCTTGAGAAATTAAAGGAAGAAGTGTATAAGGCAAATCTGGAGCTTCCCAAACGAGGACTTGTACTGTTTACATGGGGAAATGTAAGTGGAATTGACAGGGAAAAGGGACTGATTGTCATAAAGCCAAGTGGCGTAGAATATGAAAATATGAAGGTCGAAGATATGGTAGTTGTAGATCTGGAAGGAAAGGTAGTGGAAGGAGAACTGAATCCTTCATCAGATACACCTACACATATTGAGCTATATAAAAAATTTCCTAATATAGGAGGTGTTGTTCATACACATTCTACACATGCTACAATCTGGGCACAAAGCGGAAGGGATATAAAGGCATATGGGACGACACACGGAGATTATTTTTATGGACCGATTCCTTGCACTAGGAAAATGACTCCTGAAGAAATTGGAGGGGAATATGAGAAGGATACAGGAACAGTAATAATAGAGACGTTTGAAAAAAGGGGAATTAATCCTGATTCTGTTCCGGCAGTACTCGTAAATAGTCACGGACCGTTTACATGGGGAAAAAATCCTCATGATGCAGTACATAATTCAGTTGTGCTTGAAGAACTTGCCAGAATGGCAATGTACACGGAACAGCTTAATAAGGATATACAGTCTATGCAGCAGGAACTTCTGGATAAGCATTTCCTGAGAAAACATGGAGCCAATGCTTATTATGGACAGAAAAAGAAATAGACTATGTTTTAGTACAGATTTTCTGAAATTTTTGGAAAGAACTCAGGGGAATGATGAAAGAAATATTGGAATTTTTAAAAATTATATGATATGATAATTTTATTGTATGAGTTAATTTTATAATGTAGGATGGATAGAAATGGATGAAAGGCAAGATATAAAAACAAACCCCAACCTCGTCATAGCCTTGGGTTATTATATCAAGAATAAAAGATTACAGAAGAATATAGGTTTGAGGGAAATGGCGGAGTTATTACAGATAAGTCCTGCTTATTTATCTAATCTGGAGTCAGGAAAACATAGTATGACAAATCCTCTTTTATTGAAAAAAATTTCTAAGATTTTAAATGTGGATCACCTTAAGCTCTTTAAAATAATAGGATATACTGATAAAGACATGGCAGATCTGAAAAAAGAGCTCATGTCAGAGCTGATAGAAGAGATTTCCGACATAGAAATGGGTAAGATAATAGAGGAACTTATGAAGATGGAACCGGAAAAGGTCTTTCTTGTGAAACAGTATATAGAACTTTTAAATAAGAAATAGTTTTTATTGCAGGATACTATTTACAGCTTCCTTATTTTTCAGTCGTCTGAAATAATAAGAAGCTGTATTTCCTGTATATTGTAATGAAATACGTGCCTGAATCTGTGATTTAAGATAAAAAAATAAAAAAGTAGTTGAAATAAAAAAAAAAATGTAGTATAATAATCAGGTAATTAAGATGGTCGCATAGCTCAGTTGGGAGAGCACCTGCCTTACAAGCAGGGGGTCATTGGTTCGAGCCCAATTGTGACCACCATTTTTTTGGAGGTGTAGCTCAGTTGGTTAGAGTGCTTGCCTGTCACGCAAGATGTCGCGAGTTCGAGTCTCGTCACTTCCGCCATTTGCCCAGATAGCTCAGTCGGTAGAGCAAGGGACTGAAAATCCCTGTGTCCGTGGTTCGATTCCGCGTCTGGGCACCATTATTTAGACAAA
>JBHACQ010000037.1:0-4242 GCA_041854625.1 Leptotrichia sp.
AGGAGGAAGAGGGAGAATATGGGAATATTAATATCAGTTATAATAGGAATAGTAGCGATTGCCCTTTTTATAATATTAAATGCAAGAAATCTTAAAAAGTTAGAGAAAATGGATGATTTTTCCGAAGAAATAAGGGAAAGAGAAGATTTTGGAGAAGATGAAAATGCAGATTTTTTGGAAAATCAAACTAAATATCAGGAAGAAATAAATGACGGGGATATGCTTGAGGAAGAAACTTCTTCAATAAACAACTCTCCAAAATCTATGGAAAATAGCGGAGAAGAAAATATAGAATATTCAAAACATATTTATTTTGCAAAGGAAGATATAACATCGGGAAATTTTAAAGATGCAAGGAAAAGGTTGGAAAGAGCGGCAAAAATTAGCATGAGAGGAAATTATGAATTGGGAAAATATTATTATTACTGTGAAAATGATATTCAGAATTCAAAGAAGATGTCCAGTTATGCGTATAATGGCGGAATAAAAGAAGCTGCATACTATCTTGGGCTGCTTGAAGAGAAATCTGGGAACCTTGAAGCTGCAAAGGACTGGTATAACGCCGGTGCTGAAAAAGGGGATATTATGTCAATAGTAAAGCTTGGAAAAACTGCTGAAGAACAGGAAGATTATGAAAATGCAGAAAAATTCTATCTGAAATTAGCAGATACAAAGGATGCAAAAGCAATGTATAATATTGTCAGACTGTACTTTAAGCAGAATATGATTGAAAAAGTTGTGGAATGGCAGCAGAAACTGTTAAATGAAAGTCAGCTTACAGGATTGACTTCCGATATGATTAAAAATATGGAACTTATGGCTGGAAGTGAGAAAGATAGAAAATTCATGGATTTGATTAATCAGGGAAATGAATTTTTAGAGAAAAAAGATTATGAAAATGCCCAGAAACTATTTTCTGAAGCGGTAAATTATAATGAAACAGGATATTTAACACTTGCAAAATCATATTATATCACAGATGACGAGGAAAAGGCTAAAAGTACATTTGAAAAGGCTTATGGACTGGGAGTGAAAGAGGCAGCCTATTACCTTGGAGATTATTCAGATTCGATAGAAGAGGATATGGAAGGTGCAGCAAAGTGGTATAGGGCTGGACAGGAAATGGGAGATATAAAGTCTACTTATGAACTTGCTATACTTTATGAATGTGTCAGTGAGTTTGGAAAGACGGAAGAAGAAGTATATGAAATATATGAAGGAGTTGCCAATATGAAATATGCTCCTGCAATGTATGACATGATGAACTATGTTATAGATCTGGAAGATGAAAGGAAAGTGAAGGAGTGGGCATTTAAGATATTGAGTGAATCGGGATTAATTGAATTAGATGCCAGAATGTTGAAAGATGCACAGGAGATTCTGGAAGAATATGGGGAACAGGTTGAAAATAAAGTTTTAACTAAAAATGATGAAATTGATTATGATGAAAAATTGATGTACTGTATAAGGAAAGCTTTGAAAAAATAAATCACTGCTCTGAAAGGACTTTAACAAATGAAAAGAACACATAAGAACATAATGCTCCTTGGGACAGGCTCAAATGTAGGAAAAAGTATAATAACGGCAGGGCTTTGCCGTATATTTTATCAGGACGGGTACAGTGTTGCCCCTTTTAAATCCCAGAATATGGCACTGAATTCATTTATAACAAAGGACGGCAAGGAAATGGGGAGGGCACAGGTCGTACAGGCTGAAGCGGCAAAAATAGAACCTGAGAGCTGGATGAACCCAATTCTTTTAAAACCTACGACAGACAGGAAATCTCAGGTGATAGTAAACGGTAAAGTATATAAAAACATGGATGCCAGGGAATATTTCGCATATAAGCATAACCTGAAAAAGGATATTATGAAGGCATACGGGCATATAAGGGACAATTTTGATATATGTGTACTGGAAGGGGCAGGCAGCCCTGCTGAAATTAACCTGAAAGAAGACGACATAGTAAATACCGGAATGGCAGAGATGGCAGATGCTCCTGTGATTCTTGTGGCAGACATTGACAGGGGGGGAGTATTCGCCTCTATATACGGAACTATAAAGCTGCTGCTTCCACACGAGCAGGAAAGGATAAGGGGAGTAATAATAAATAAGTTCAGAGGTGACAAGACACTGCTGGAACCAGGGATAGAAATGATAGAGGAACTCACAGGAGTACCTGTCCTGGGGGTAGTTCCTTATGTAAAGCTGGGAATTGAAGAAGAAGACAGCCTTGGAATAGATAAGTATAATGAAAAGAAGGAAGGCAAGGTAAGGATATCAGTCATAAAGCTGAAGCATATCTCAAACTTTACAGATATAGATGCCCTATCCCATTATGAAGATGTCTCACTGAAGTATGTAGAAAGGGCATCAGACCTGGGAAATGAGGATATTATAATAATACCGGGTTCTAAAAACACTGTAGAAGACATGAAGGATCTCATTGAAAAGGAAATAAATACAAGGATTGTACGTCTTGCCAGAAATGGAACAATAGTTTTCGGTATATGCGGAGGATTTCAGATGCTGGGACAGAAGATAACGGATCCTCATAAAATCGAAAGCAGTATCGGAGAAATTTCAGGACTGGGGCTTCTTCCGATAGAAACGGTAATGGAGAAGACAAAGACTACTACTCAGTATACAAATACGTTGAAAAATACAGGGAACAGCATTCTGGAAGGGGCGGAAGGAATTACTGTTAAAGGATATGAAATCCATCAGGGATACAGCTGTCTGGAAAGTGCTTTTATTGAAGGAAAGTCTCCTAAACAGGCAGTCAGGGAATGTATTTTCGGAGATGACATCCTTAAAGGTATGGCTAAGGATAACATTATAGGAACGTATATTCACGGAATATTTGACAACTCTGAATTTACAAGCCATATACTGAATAAGGTAAGGGAAAGGAAAGGATTTGACAGGATTAATGAAAATTTCAGCTTTGCTGAATACAAGGACAGGGAATATGACAAGCTGGCTCAAGTGTTAAGGGAAAATCTGGATATAGGGGCAATATATGGGATAATGGGATGTGACAGATAGATGATAATGATTATTAAAATATGGGTGGCCTATATCCTCGACCTCATTTTCGGAGATCCCCGGAATATCATACATCCGGTCCAGATAATAGGAAAGATTATAGAACTGCTTGAAAAATTACTGCTAAAAAAAAGATATAAAGTATTTGCAGGAAGTGTACTCACAGCTGCAACAGTAGGAATAACTTATATATTGTGCTTCCTGATAAGCACGAATGTAGACAAGCCCTTAGTAGCAGTATTGGAAGTATATCTTATGTATACAGTATTTTCCGTAAATTCGTTGGCAAGGGAGGGGAGAAAAGTGTACAATATATTGAAAAAAGGGGATATAGAAGTTGCCAGAAGGGAACTTTCCTACCTAGTGTCAAGGGATACTGGAATGATGGATGAAAAAATGGTAATAAGAAGTACGATGGAAACAATTTCTGAAAATACTGTTGACGGGATAATTGCCCCCATGTTTTACATGTTTTTGGGCGGACTTCCACTTGCCATGGCATATAAAGCTGTAAATACCCTTGATTCCATGGTGGGCTACAGGAATGAAAAATATATCGAATTCGGGAAGTTTTCTGCCAGGACAGATGATGTTGCGAACTTTATTCCGGCAAGGATTACAGGATTACTGGTAGTTATAGCAAGTCTTATTTTAAGGTATGACTACAGAAAAGCATGGCAGATATTTCTGAGAGACAGGAAGAATCATAGCAGTCCTAATTCAGGGCATTCAGAAGCGGGGGTGGCAGGTGCTTTGGGAGTACAGTTCGGGGGAGCAGTTTCCTATTTTGGGAAGGAAGTCAGAAAACCTACAATAGGAGATAAGAAAAAGGAATTTGAGCTGGAAGATATTAAAAAGAACATAAGGATAATGTATGCTACAAGCCTTGTGGGGATTATAATATTTACTATAGTTAAGCTTGCAATTACAGTATTGTTGAAAATGTAATTGATAATTTATAAATTGAATAAGGCTGTCTTAAAAAGAAAGAACATGTACCTCCAAACTTTTCAATTCTCATTGTCCAGTTTTTTGGAACATGTTCTAAATTTCAATCAATTTAAAACAGCCCTTATTTTAACAAAATTTTTTTAGAACTTTTTAATCTTTCAAAAAGTGCAGTTAGATTATTTATTTATTTATTTTCTTCTGTCTGAATATCCAGTCCCTTATTCCTTCAATGTTATATGCCAC
>JBHACQ010000038.1:0-8216 GCA_041854625.1 Leptotrichia sp.
AAATAGTTGACACAAATGGATTTAAAAATGCACAAGTTACGGCTGGCGGAGTAGTATTAGATGAAGTGAATCTGGAAACACTGGAGTCTAAAAAAGTGAAAGGTCTGTATTTTGCAGGAGAAATACTAGATGTCTATGGTGAATGTGGAGGTTACAATCTCCAGTGGGCATGGGCTTCGGGAATACGGTCAGGGCAGGCAATCTGTGAATAAACTTCTGGTCTTATATATTGGTTTATGTATTAAAAACTGGAGCGACTGAAGATTGATTGTCAGTGAAAGTCATAGTTGGGGACTTAACTAAAATTATAGTTAAAAGGAAGGTTTATAATGGAAAAAACTATAAAATTTTTTGATTTCTGTTCAGGAATAGGTGGAGGAAGAATAGGTTTAGAAAGAAATGGCTTTCAATGTGTGGGACATAGTGAAATTGACCCGAATACTGCAGAAACATATAAAAGATTTTTTAATGATGAAAGAAATTTTGGAGATTTGACAAAAATAAAAATTTAAAAAGAGGGAATTTATGCTGAGAATAACTAATATAAAAATGCCAGTAAAACATACTGAAAATACTTTAAAGGGAGTTACTGCAAAGTTATTGGATATAAATATTAAGGATTTTAAATCCTTTGAGATAGCAGGTCAGGCAATAGATGCAAGAAATAAAGGGAATGTAGTATATGTCTATTCTGTAGATGTAGAACTGGATAATGAGGAAATGCTTAAAGATATGAAAAATGTCAGGAAGATAGAAAAACAGCCATATCAAATTAACAGGATAGAGGATTTTAAAGGAAAAAGACCAGTTGTAGTAGGGAGTGGACCTGCCGGAATATTTGCTTCCCTTATACTGGCAGAAAGCGGTATGAAGCCTATAATAATTGAACAGGGGAAAAATGTAGACGAAAGGGAAAGGGATGTGTATACATTTTTCAAGACAGGTAAGCTGAACAGGTATTCCAATGTACAGTTTGGAGAAGGGGGAGCAGGAACTTTTTCTGACGGGAAGCTGAATACAAATACAAATAATTTCAGGATGCAGAAAGTCTATGATGAACTTATTAAGGCAGGAGCCGAAAAAAGGATAGCCTATATGTCAAAACCTCATGTAGGTACTGATAAACTGATAGATATAATGCGGAATATAAGGAAAAAGATAGAAGGACTGGGCGGAGAATACAGATTTGAAAATAAACTGATTTCCTTGAAATACGAAAATAATAAAATGACAGGGGCAGTCATACAGGATGTGAGTGAGAAAGGCGGAGACAGAACCTATGAACTGGAGACGGATATTGTAATACTGGCTATAGGGCATAGTTCAAGGGATACATTTTATATGTTAAATGAAAAAGATGTCCATATGGAAAGGAAAATATTTTCTGTAGGGGTAAGGATAGAGCATAGGCAGGAAATGATAAATCATTCCCAATATGGAGCCAAATTTGCAGACAGGCTTCCGGCAGCAGAGTACAAGCTGAGTGCAAAGGCTTCTAATGGAAGAGGTGTATATACATTCTGTATGTGTCCGGGGGGAGTCGTAGTTCCTGCTGCAAGTGAGGTAGGAAGGGTAGTAGTAAATGGAATGAGCTATTCTAAGAGGGAACTGGAAAATGCAAATTCTGCCATACTTGTAAATGTGTATCCTGAAGATTTTGAAGGAGAAGATGTTATGGCGGGAGTGGAATTCCAGAGAAGACTGGAAGAAAAAGCTTATGAACTGGGTGGCGGAGATTACAAGGCACCTGTCCAACTGTTCGGAGATTTTGTGGAGAATAGGGTATCCAGAAGTCTAGGAAAAGTAAAACCTAGCTATTTCAGGGGATATAGTTTTGCCAATCTGAATGAAATATTTCCTGAATATATAAATACGGCATTAAAAGAGGGAATAGCCCTTATGGACAGAAAAATAAAAGGATTTGGAAGCAGGGATGCAATATTGTCTGCTGTGGAAAGCAGAAGTTCATCTCCTGTGAAGATACCTAGAGATGAAAGATATTTTTCAAATATTGAAGGGCTTATGCCTTGCGGGGAAGGGGCAGGATATGCCGGAGGAATCATGTCTGCTGCCGTAGATGGAATAAGGTGTGCTGAACTGGCACTTGATTTCCTGGTAAAAAAGAGTATAATTAAATTATGTGGAAATGAAGATGACAATGAATAATAGCAGGAGAGTGTTACAATGAAAATACTTCATGTTCTATCCCAGATACCTCAGAAGACAGGAAGTGGGATATATTTTACAAATATTATTGAAGGACTAGAAAAATATGAGGATGTAGAACAGGTATGCCTGTTTGCTATATCAGGGGAGAATGATATTGACATAATGGAAGAAAGCCGGCAGTATAAAGTGATTTTTGAGAGGGGAGAGCTGCTTTTTCCGGTTGTCGGAATGAGTGATGTAATGCCATATAGAAGTACACTTTATTCGGAAATGGATAATGAGATGATGACATTGTGGAAGGAAGCTTTTACTGAAAAGCTGAAAATTATAAAAGCGAAATATAATCCTGACATAATCATTTCCCATCATTTATGGATACTTACTTCTATTGTGTATGATATCTTTAAAGGAAAGAAAATAATAGGTATATGCCATAATACAGATTTAAGGCAGGCAGAGAAGAACAGGAACCTGAAGCAGAAACATGTTACAAATATTGAAAAATTAGACAGGATATTTTCCTTAAGTAACTTCCAGAAGGAAGAAATAGTCAGAATCTATAACTGTGACAGAGATAAGATAGTGTATCTAGGTGCAGGTTATAATGAGAAGATATTTTATCCTCCTGATAAATATGAAAGAAAGAAGAATATAGAACTCCTGTATGTTGGGAAATATGATGAATCCAAGGGCTTTTATGAACTTATAGAAGCCTTTAAGATAATTTCAGGAAAAAGAAATGATGTAACATTGACACTTATAGGCTCTGGTTCAGAAAATGAAAGGGAAAAAATAGGAAATGCAGTCAAAGGTATAGAAAATATTCAGATGAACAGTTTTATTCCACAGAAGGAAATGGCAGATATTATGAGGACTAAGGATATTTTTATACTGCCTTCTTATTTTGAAGGACTAGGACTTATAGCTGTTGAAGCTCTGGGAAGCGGATTAAGGGCAGTTACTACAGATATTGCAGGACTGATGGAACTTCTAGGGGAAAAGATAAATTCTTCTGGAGTAATAGAATATGTAAAAATGCCTACAATATATAATACAGACAAGGCTGCTGAAGAAGAGAAGCCTGATTTTGTAAAACGTCTGGTGGAAGGTATTGAAAAACAGATAGTAAGAACATTAGAAAATAGAAAGGTAGATGAAGTGCTGTTAAGGGAAATCGCAAAAAACTCATGGGAATCAAAAATAAGAATACTATATGAAAACATAAAATAAATAAAGAAAGGAGACAGGCATTTCAAAATTGTGAATCTATCTGGAAAATAATGATATGATAAGAACAGATATTCATTTTTGAAAAAGTCTAAAGGTAAAAATGGTAAAGAAAGCAGAAAAATTGGAAAAAATCTTAAATGAACTGAATATAGACGGAGTATTCCTGACAGATCTATATAATTTGAGATATTTTACAGGATTTACAGGAACAACCGGAGTAGCACTTGCAACTAGGAAAGGAAACTTCTTCTTTTCAGATTTCAGATATAGGACACAGGCTGAAAAAGAGGTTTCACCTATGGGATTTGAATTTGTTGAAGTATCAAGGGGGTCATTACAGAAGGTAGGAGAATATGCTGAAAAATATGGCATAGGTAAAATAGGATTTGAAGACAGGAATGTAACATTTTCATTATATAATACAATAAAGGATATTTTTAAAGCGGAACTGGTACCGGTAGGAGATAAGCTTATCCTTGAAAGGATGGTAAAGACTCCTGATGAAATAGAGAAGATAAGAAAAGCTATTGATATAAGTGACGTTGCCTTCAGTGAAGTATTGAAAATAATAAAGGAAGGGGTATCAGAAAAAGAAATTGCCGGATATATGGAATACATACAGAGAAAGCTGGGAGCAGAAGACAGATCCTTTGATACAATTCTTGCGAGTGGATATAGGAGTGCAATGCCTCACGGGGTAGCAAGTGACAAGAAAATACAGAAAAATGAGTTTATAACAATGGATTTTGGAGCATATTATGACGGATATGTATCCGATATGACAAGGACAATATATTATGGAGATAATATAACTGAAAGGCATAAGGAAGTTTATAATATGGTTCTGGAAGCTCAGCTCTTAGGAGTAGAAACTGTAAGAGCTGGAATAATGTCTGATGATGTAGATGCAGTTGTAAGAAATTTCTTTAAGGAAAAAGGGCATGCTGAATATTTCGGACATGGACTTGGGCATGGGATAGGTGTAGAAATTCATGAATTACCATATTTATCAAGTGCTTCCCATATTGAACTGAAAGAAAATATGGTTGTGACAGTTGAACCAGGACTTTATTATGATGGATGGGGTGGAGTAAGGATAGAGGATGACATAATTGTTACTAGGGATGGCTGTGAAATATTAAATAAAAGCAGTAAGGAACTCATTATAATTGAAGATTAAACAAAAAATTAGCCGAATTTCAAATCCGGCTTTTTTTAGTTACTCAAGTATGAAAATAGTATGCCATCAGATTATCAGAAAAATTTGAAAAAAGGATAGAATAAAAGTCCTATGATTCAGTTCGGTATAATCTTATGAAAGTATCACTGTTTTTAAAACTTTTATAGTTCTTCTGCAAGTTCAGTTGTTCCATTTTTATTTGGGAACAGGAAGGTGAAAGTGACAAATGATATAAATCCTACAAATAATCCAGGTAAAATAGGATCAAGCCCCATTATTTTAAAACCTGTCTGTTCCATATAAAGAACAAGAATGCTTCCTGATAGCAGTGATGCTATAGTTCCGGCTGTGGAAGCTTTTTTCCAGTAATGCCCGAAAATATATGGGAAAAATGCTCCGGCAGCACGTAATGTAAATGAGAGCATTAAAAGTTTTATAATACTTCCTGTATTCATAATGGCAACAAGCCATCCCAGGAATCCGATTATAAGCATAGTAATTTTAGTTATGTTCATAACTTCGGTACTTGTAGCATCAGGTTTTATAAAAATTTTATAGATGTCATTTCCAAAAATGGAACCTGCTCCCAGCAAATCTGAATCTGCACTGGACATTGTAGCTGAAATGATTCCGGCAAATAGCAGCCCTACAACAATAGCAGGCATAGTAGACATAGCCAGATGAGGTAATGCATACTTTGCTCCTTCGCTTAATATCATCTTACCATCTATTTTATTCATGTTAATAAGAGCTAAAGTAATAATTCCTAAAATTGTAGGGATAAAGGCATAGATAAAGTTAATTAAGGCAGAGAGGATAGAACCTTGAACAGCGGCTTTTCCATCTTTTGCAGCATAATAACGGGAAACAGCTTCCTGTCCAACAGTAAATGAAGCAGTGTACATTATTACAAGGGATAGGATTGTCATAGGACCTATTCCCTTAAACAGGTCAAAAGTTTCTCCAGGAACATTATTCATGACATTTTCCATACCACCAGCAAGATTTAAGGCATAAGGGATAGTCAGAGCCATTCCGGCAACTATTAGGAATACTTGCACAAAATCTGTAAGAGTGACACTCCAGAGACCTCCCATGATGGCATAGACAGTAACAACTACGGCAACGATTGTGACAGCAAAGTTATAGGGTAGTTTGAGCATGACAGAAACAATGGCAGCAGATGCGATGAATTGTGAAGCGGTAAGCCCGATAAGTGGTAACATCATAATAATAGAAGTAATCAGTCCTGAAATTTTTCCATAACGCCTTCTAAAATATTCTGGAACAGTTTTTACTTCTGCCTGACGGAATTTCGGTGCCAGAAAAGATAGAATTACGAAGGCGATTCCCATGGTTGTTACATACCAGGAAGCACTTATTCCCCAGTCACCAAAAGCTTTTTCCACAACACCCAGGGAACTTCCTCCTCCTATTTCAGTAGCTGCAAGAGTCCCTGCCATAAGAATTGGACCAAGCCTCCTTCCTGCAACCATAAAATCTTCATTTGACTTGATTTTTTTTGAAGACCAGTATCCGATAAGCAGCATAAGAATAAGGTAAATAATGACAATCATTATTACGGTAACGTTCATAATAAATCCTCCTTACTATAAAAAATTATTACTATTATTATATCCTGATAGCAGATAATGTCAAATTTAAAAATTATGAAAACTGTAACCATAGTTACAGTTTTTTTTCAGAAATTTAAGTATAATGAAGACAGGTTAAAAATAGAAAAAAGCAAATATTTGTGGACAGGAGTATTTATCTAGTAGGATATTTAGTGATATTTGCCTGAGTCTATTTGATATAAATGATTTTTGGAGGTAGGAAAATGAGCATGTTTTGTTTTCAATGTCAGGAAACAGCTAAGAATGAAGGCTGTACAGTTAAAGGTGTATGTGGAAAGACAGATGTAGTTTCTAATTTACAGGATGTTCTGGTATTTGTTGTAAAAGGGATTGCAAATTATTCTAACCAGCTGAGAAAAATAGGAAAGACTTATGAAAATGTTAATAAATTCCTATATGAAGGGCTTTTCATAACGATAACGAATGCCAACTTTGACAATGTGGAAATAGAGGAAAAAATCAAGGAAGGGATATCTTTAAGGAAATTTTTGAAATCAGAACTGGAAAATTCAGGTGTGCCATTAGACCCTAAATTTGAGGGGACTGAACTGACAACGTTTGAATTTTCAGGAAATGAGAACCTTGTAGAACTTGCAAACAGGCTGGGAGTACTGAGGACAGAAAATGAAGATGTAAGGTCACTCAGAGAAATTATACTATATGGACTTAAAGGAATGTCTGCATACGGATTCCATGCATTTAATCTAGGTGCAGAAAATGGGGAACTGTATGATTTTTATGAAAGAGCGTTGCTAGCAACGGAAGATAATGGATTAAGTGCTGAAGAACTGACAGCCTTAGTATTTGAAACAGGGAAATTTGGAGTAAATGTAATGGCGTTACTTGATGGAGCAAATACAGGTGCATTTGGAACTCCGGAAGCGACAGAAGTAAATATAGGAGTGGGAACAAATCCTGGAATATTAATATCAGGACATGATTTAAAAGATATAAAGGATCTGCTGGAACAGACAGAAGGGACAGGAATAGACGTCTATACTCATTCTGAAATGCTGCCGGCACATTATTATCCTGAATTAAAGAAATATAAGCATCTGGTAGGAAACTACGGGAATGCATGGTATCATCAGGTGACAGAATTTGAGACATTTAACGGGCCTGTAGTGTTTACTACAAACTGTATAGTACCACCAAAGGCAAATGCCACTTATAATGACAGGGTATTTACCATAAATGCGGCAGGTCATCCGGGATGGAAGAAGCTGAAGGCAGATGAAAACGGGAAAATTGATTTTACAGAGGTTATAGAACTGGCAAAGACATGTAAGGCACCTACAGAAATTGAAACTGGTAAGATTGTAGGAGGATTTGCCCACGGACAGGTGTTTGCAGTGGCAGATAAAGTAGTAGAAGCTGTAAAGACAGGAGCAATAAAGAAATTTGTAGTAATGAGCGGATGCGATGCGAGACAGAAGACAAGAAGCTACTATACAGAATTTGCTGAAAAGCTTCCTAAAGACGTTGTAATCCTTACATCAGGATGTGCAAAATTCAGATATAATAAGCTAGGACTGGGAGATATAGGAGGAATACCTAGGGTTCTTGATGCAGGACAATGTAATGATTCCTATTCATGGGCAGTTGTAGCATTGAAATTAAAAGAAATATTTAATGCGAATGATATAAATGACCTGCCAATAGAATTTAACGTTGCATGGTATGAACAGAAAGCAGTAATAGTATTACTTGCTCTATTGTATCTGGGAGTAAAGAATATTCATATAGGTCCAACTTTACCGGCATTTATTTCTCCAAATGTAGCAAAACTTCTAAATGAGCAGTTTGGTTTAGGGGGAATAACTAATGTTGAAGATGATCTGAAGATGTTTTTCAGTTAATAGATTAAATTAAATAAAAAATGCTTTTACAAAATTTTTATAAGATTTATAAATAAAATTCTTATAAAGATATGTAGAAGCATTTTTTTACTTTACTATCTTATATATCATCTAACCTAAAATTTATTAGAGTTTTCATCG
>JBHACQ010000039.1:0-2779 GCA_041854625.1 Leptotrichia sp.
AAGCAAAGGCTAAGGAGAAAAATATTACAGTTACACGTCAAGGGGTAACTTCATTAGGTGAACTGGCACAGGCAACAAAAAATGCCTTGGCACAAAGTGATGCACTGTATCTTCCGACTGACAATCTTGTAGTTTCAGGAATAAAACTGATTGCTTCAGAAGCTATAGCAGCAAAAAAGCCTGTTATTGCAACTGAAAATTCATCAGTTGAATTAGGGGCACTGCTTACAATGGGAATAGATTATTTTGAACTTGGAAAAAGGACAGGAGAAATGGCAATAGAAATTTTAAAAGGTAAGCCTGTGGATCAGATACCTTTTGAAATATCTAAGAAAACTAAGCTCTATGTCAATGAAACGACAGCAAAAGCATTAGGGATAGATATAAAAAATCCTCTACTGGCAGGAGCTGTAATTTATAAATAGGATTCCGATGAAATTTAAAGAAGATAGATGGAATATTATTAAGAATGAACTTTAATCATTTTACACAGAATTTGAAATATTTTTTAGAATAGTAGGTGATTAAACAAAACTTTATAGAAGGAAAGATAGGAAAATAAATGGACGAGTTATTAATATTTATACAGAGCCTTCCTGTAGCTTTTAAGACAGGATTTATATATTCAATTATGGTAATGGGAGTATATATTACATATAAGATTTTGGATTTTCCGGATTTGTCAGTGGAAGGTTCATTTCCATTAGGAGGATTTATATTTGCCGCATTTGCACTTTCTCCAAATGGTCTTTTTGGGATAACGAACCCGATAGCAGGATTAATACTTGCAGTAATAGGAGGAATGATAGCAGGGTATGTGACAGGGGCATTACACGTATATTTTGAGATAGAAGGGCTTCTGGCAGGAATATTAGTTGGAACAGGGCTATACAGTATAAATTTTCGGATTAACAGGTCATCTAATGCTATAATACCTGCTGACAGGAGCATATATGAAGTAGTGTCATATGAAAAATATTTTATGGTCTTCATTATCCTTTTTATTCTTCTACTTATTTTAAAAGGATTTTATGACTATAAGATAAAGGAAAACAAATATGTAATAAGGACAATGATAATATACTCTGTAATTACTTTACTGCTCATTATCTATGTTGTTTATACAAAAGATATTAAACTGATGCTGACGGCACTTATTGTCTTCATAATTAAAATGATAATAGATTATATACTTACGTCAAAATTCGGTTTCGCACTGAGGGCATTGGGTAATAATGAACAGCTTGTAGTCAGCCTTGGAGTTAATGAAAAAAGGCTTAAAATATTTGGACTTATGCTTTCAAATGGTCTGGTCTCACTGGCTGGAGCACTTTTTGCCCAAGATCTGAAAGTAGCTGACCTGCAGACAGGGGTAGGAGCAATAGTAATCGGATTGGCAGCAATAATTTTAGGGCTGGGAGTTCTAAAAAAATCAAGGACGATAAATGAGATAACAATTATTATAGTAGGTTCACTTCTTTACTATTGTATAGTAAATATAGCACTTATGTCTAATAGCTGGACTCAGGATATCTATAAAAGCCTGAATATAAGTGAAAATGTTGCAAAAATGCTTGAAATACAGCCTACAGATACTAAAATAATAACTGCTGTAATATTAGGAATAATTTTATGGAATGAATATATGAAAAAAGTAAAGAAAGGCAAGAAAAAAGCTAGATTAAATGTGAAAGGAGAAGGGAAATAATGATTCAGATAAAAAATTTATATAAGACCTTCTTCTCGGAACTGGGAACAGAAAAGGAAGTATTTAAGAATTTGAATTTTCAGATAAATGATGGAGATTTCATAACAATAATAGGAAGTAACGGTGCAGGAAAGTCTACGTTACTTAATGTTATTAACGGTCAGATTATGCCTGATAGGGGAGAGATAATCTTAAATGATATAAATCTTACCAGTATTGAAAGGCATAAAAGGGCAAAATGGATATCTCAGGTTTATCAGAATCCTTCACAGGGAACAGCTCCTTCAATGACAGTTCTGGAAAATCTGTCAATGGCTAAAAACAAAGGGAAAAAATTTAATTTTACTTTTGGTCTTGATGTTAAGAATATTGATTTTTATAAAAAGCAGCTGGCAAGTATTGGATTAGGACTGGAAAATCAGCTTTTTACCCAGGTAGGATTACTTTCTGGAGGACAGAGGCAATGTCTGTCATTAATAATGGCGACATTAAATCATCCTGATATACTGTTGCTGGATGAACATACTGCCGCACTTGATCCTCAGACTTCTGAAATAATACTTCAGAAGACAAAAGAGATAATTGAAAAAAATAATATTACAAGCCTGATGATAACACATAATATGCAGGATGCAATAGACTATGGGAACAGGCTCATAATGTTACATGCAGGAGAAGTAATATTTGATATAAAAGGGGAAGAAAAGAAGAAGCTGACAGTTGAGAAACTGCTTGAAATGTTTAAGACAAAGGATGCAAGACTTTCTGATAAGGATGTATTCTAGTTATTTATAAGATACAGGATTATGTTGTTAAAAGATATTCTGTGGCTGATTCATAAATGTAGTTTAGTTAAGAATTAACCAGAATATTATGTATGCATAAGCCTGTATTTTTTATTTGTTGGATAAAGTAACAGATATATTGAAATTATTTTAATATGCTTGTAAGAAATAAGCCTGAAATTTTTTTTAATGTCGCATTTAATATTGCAATTTACTTAGAAAATACATTTAAAATTTGCAAAAATAAAATTGATGGGGTATAATTATGTTACAGATATATTAAAAA
>JBHACQ010000040.1:0-4468 GCA_041854625.1 Leptotrichia sp.
GACAAGGGATATGAAGTGATGCTTGTGACATCGGGGGCAGTAGGTGCAGGAATGGGCGTACTT
Organism: Leptotrichia sp.; assembly: GCA_041854625.1. Classification (GTDB taxonomy): domain Bacteria; phylum Fusobacteriota; class Fusobacteriia; order Fusobacteriales; family Leptotrichiaceae; genus Leptotrichia_A. The sequence continues at coordinate 64 of JBHACQ010000040.1, forward strand.
AATATGAGTGAAAGACCTAAGACGCTTTCTGAAAAGCAGGCAGTATCTGCCATAGGGCAGGTGTCCCTTATGCATCTGTACCAGACTTTCTTTCATGAACATGGGAAGGTCATAGCCCAGCTTCTTCTGACGAAGGGAGAATTTTCAGACAGGAGGAGATATCTGAATGCCAGAAATGTGTGCAATTCCCTCTTAAAGAGGAAGATAGTCCCCATAATAAATGAGAATGATGCAATAGTGTCTGACGAGCTGAAGGTGGGAGATAATGATACGATGTCAGCACTAGTTTCAGGGCTTGTGGATGCAGACCTTCTCATTATATTGTCAGATGTGGAAGGACTTTACAATAAGAATCCGCAGAAATATAATGATGCCAACCTGATTGAAATTGTAGGGGATATAAATGAAGATATAAAAAATATGGCAGGAGGGGAAGGTACGAAATTTGGGACAGGAGGTATGATTACAAAGATAATTGCAGCAGAAATGGCAACGAAAATAGGAACAAATATGGTCATTGCCAGTGGAGATGACCCTAAGAACATAACGAGAATTGTGGAAAAGGAGAATATAGGGACACTGTTTACCAGAAAGAATAAGAAGATAAAGATGAAGAAATACTGGCTTGCCTATGGTACAAACAAGAAAGGTACAGTAACTATAGATGAAGGGGCTGAAAAGGCACTTCTGAAGGGGAAGAGCCTTCTGCCTGTGGGAATAAAGTCGCTGGAAGGGGCATTTGAGAGAGGAACTGTCCTGAAAGTGGAAAACATGAAGGGAGAAGTAATAGCCACGGGAATGTCCAACTATTCATCCATGGAGATAGAACTTATAAAAGGTCATAAGAGTGAGGATATTGAAAGGATATTAGGGCATAAGTATGATGATGTAATCATACATATTGACAATATGGTAATAATGGAGAATAAATAGGATGGAGACAGTACTCATAACAGGAGCAAGCAGCGGGATAGGGCTGGAACTGGCAAAAATATACGGCAGGGAAGGGTATAACCTCATACTGGCTGCAAGGAGGAAGGAAAGGCTGGAATTACTTAAGAGGGAGATACTGGATAATATTTCATCCAGTCTGGAAATCACCATAATTGAAAAAGATCTGGGGAAAGCCGGTGCTTCTCTGGAACTTTTCAGACAGATAAAGGATGAAGGTCTGAAAGTGGATATCCTCATAAATAATGCAGGAACTGGAATATATGGTAAGTTTTCAGAATTTTCCAATGAAGATATGGAAAGGAACCGTAAGATGACAGCTCTGAATATAGATGCAGTAGTAGAACTGACAAAGCTGTATCTTGATGAATTTCTGAAAAGAAAGGAAGGTGCAATACTGAATGTGGCTTCTGTAGCAGCATTCCTTCCGGGACCTATGATGGCAAACTACTATGCAGGTAAGGCATATGTACTGTCTTTTACGGAAGCAGTAAGGGAAGAAGTAAGAGGTACAGGCATAAGAATAGGTACACTATGTCCCGGACCTACGGCGACAGAGTTTGAAAAAAGTTCCAATGCCGATATGGGAGGACTCTTTTCCAGCTTGAAGGTAATGACGGCAGGAAAGGTTGCTGAAATCGCATACAGGGATTTCAGGAAGGGAAAGAACATAATAGTTCCCGGATTTTTAAATAAGCTTGCAGTATTTATGGTAAGATTTCTGCCTAGAAGGCTGATGACGGTAATATCAGGGAAGATACAGAGAAAGAAAGTCAGGCTCCCGTAACAGACTCAGGGTGGTCTGATTGTAAAAATGAAGGATTATACGTTATCCGTAAAACTAACGTAAATATAAAATATAAGGGAATAATAATATGAAAAAATATATGGAAGAAATGGGGAAGAAGGCAAAGGAAGCTTCAAGAAAGCTGCTCCTGCTGGATACCGGAACAAAGAATAATGCACTTCTTGCTATAGCTGAAGAACTGATTGCAAGAAAGGAAGAGATAAAGGAAGCAAATAGGACAGACCTTGAAAATGGGAAAAAGTCGGGACTGTCCTTTGCACTGCTGGACAGACTTGAGCTGACAGACAGCAGGATAGAAGGTATGGCACAGAGCCTAAGGGAAATGGCAGCCTTCATAGATCCGATAGGGGAAATAGTTTCAGGATGGAGACATAAGAATGGAATTTCCATTGAGAAGAAGAGAGTACCTCTTGGGGTAATAGGAATGATATACGAGTCAAGACCAAATGTAACTATAGATTCGGCAGGGCTTGCCATAAAATCTTCCAATGCAGTAATATTGAGGGGTTCAGCTAATGCATTAAATTCAAATATATTCTTAAACAGGCTCTTCAATGAGGCGGGAATGAAGGCAGGACTTCCTGAAAACTCAGTACAGCTTATAGAAAGCACAGACAGGGAACTGGTAAAGGAAATGATAACACTTGACAGATATATTGATGTACTTATTCCAAGGGGAGGAAAGGGACTGAAGAAGTTTATAATTGAAAATGCTACTATTCCTGTAATAGAGACAGGAGCCGGAGTGTGTCATGTATTTGTGGATGAAAGTGCCAGGGTGGACATGGCACTGGAAATAATAGAAAATGCCAAGACACAGAGACCAAGTACATGTAATTCCATAGAGACTGTCCTCATACATAGGAATGTGGCAGAAAAGATACTTCCGGTCTTAACGGATATGCTTATAAAGGACAAGGTGGAATTAAGATATAGCAGCGAAGCACTGGAAATAATTGGAAACAGGAGTGATGTAAAGCTGGCATCGGAGGAAGACTTCGGGGCAGAATATCTGGATCTGATAATGTCATTAAAGCTGGTAGATAATGTTGAGGAAGCTATAGAATATATAAATACCCACAGTACACAGCATTCGGATTCTATAATTACTGAGAATATTGAAAATGCTGAAAAGTTTCTGAATGAAGTAGATTCGGCGGCAGTCTACCTGAATGCCTCCACAAGATTTTCTGACGGAGGGGAATTCGGATTTGGTGGAGAAATTGGAATTTCTACTCAGAAGCTGCATGCCAGAGGACCTATGGGAGTAAGGGAGCTGACTACTACCAAGTATGTCGTAAGGGGAAATGGACAGATAAGAGGATAAAGAGGAGAAAATAATGAAAATAGGATTTATAGGTACAGGTAACATGGGGGGGAGTATGATAAGGGGGATGGTGACATCAGGTGCAGTTTCCGGTGGAAATATAAATATATTTGACCTGGACAGAATGAAAGCTGAAGAACTGGCTAAGGAATACGGGGTTACTCTTCTAGGTAGTGAAGCAGAAGTTGCTGAGAAAAGTGACATTGTAATACTGGCAGTAAAACCTAATATATACAGGGCAGTCCTTGAAAAAATAAAGGACATCATAAATAGGGATAAGGTAATACTGACTATAGGTGCAGGAATAAGTATCAGATTTGTAGAAGACATGATAGGAGAAGATAAGAAAGTGGTAAGGACAATGCCGAATACGCCTGCACAGGTACTGGAAGGGATGACGGCAGTCACATTTAACAGTAATATAAGTGAAGAAGATAAGAAGGGTGTGTATACGATTCTGGACAGTTTCGGACAGAGTATGGAAATTGAGGAAAAGCTTATGCATGCCTATACTGGAATAAGCGGTTCGCTACCTGCCTATGTATATATGTTCATGGAAGCCCTGGCAGATGGAGGTGTCCTGGAAGGAATGCCGAGGGATAAGGCATATAGGATAATAGCCCAGACAGTGAAGGGAAGTGCTGCCATGCTCCTTGAAACGGGGAAACATCCCGGGCAGCTGAAAGATGAAGTTACTTCTCCAGGAGGGACGACGATAGAAGCTGTCAAGGTACTGGAAAAGGGGAATTTCAGAGGAACAGTCATGGAAGCTGTAGCTACATGTACTGAAAAATCCAGAAAAATGTCAGGAGAGTAATATTTAAAGGGGGCTGTATTGTGATAATTGTAGGAGATGCAGACAAATTAATAATATAAAGTTGATATGACAAATTTCTAATCAAAAAAGATACGTAATAACAGCAATTTAGTATAAACGAGAAAGTTGAAAATGTAAAAATAAAATTTAATTAAAAAGATAATCCTTGAAAGGATGTCCTATTTTAGCTCACGGGAATAAATCCTTGATTTATTCCCGTTGTTCATTTGGTATTTCGTATCTTCTTTGCATAATAGAAAACTATTGTGTTTTCTTTTATTTTATCAAATGAAGATTAAATTTTAACTTAAGTTTTCAGGTGCATCCTAATAGAATATAAAATAAAAATATAGAATAAGGAGAGAAATATGAAAAATATAGGGAAAAAAGCATTGTTAGTATTTTCGCATGAGATGACAGAAAATCAGGAAAAAGAATTAAATGAAGTGTATAATGTAGAAAAAATAGAGAAATTACCAAAAGATTTACAGGAAATGTGGTC
>JBHACQ010000041.1:0-12388 GCA_041854625.1 Leptotrichia sp.
CTTTAATATTAATAATATAAAAAATATATGAATAAGTATGCTGACTGAAAAAAATAAAATAAAATATTTTTAAAATTGACTTTATTACAATTTTTCGGTAAAATGTATAAGTAATCTTATTGAAAAATGTTTTAATATAAATTTTGGAGGTAAAAGAAAATGAGTTTGCTAAGTTTAAAAGGAGTTAAGTCCGAAGTTGAAGGGAAGGAAATCTTAAAAGGTGTGGATTTAACTATCAATAAGGGGGAGGTTCATGTGATTATGGGACCTAACGGTGCCGGAAAATCTACACTTGCAAGTATACTTGTAGGACATCCTAAGCATGAAGTAGTAGAAGGAGAAATTTTACTTGAAGGGGAAAATATAAATGAAGCAGAAGTAGACGAAAGGGCTCAGAAGGGAATCTTCCTTTCGTTTCAGTATCCTGAAGAAATACCTGGCCTTACAGTAGAGGATTTTTTGAGGACTGCAAAGGAATCTGTAACAGGAGAAAAGCAATATATAATGCAGTTTCATAATGAACTTGTAGAGAAGATGGAAAAACTTCATATAAATCCTGAATATGCTGAAAGACATCTGAATGTAGGATTTTCAGGGGGAGAAAAAAAGAAGAATGAGATTCTTCAGATGGCAGTCCTGGAACCGAAGCTGGCTATATTGGATGAAACTGACTCAGGACTTGATATAGATGCGACAAAAATAGTGTTTGAAGGGGTAAGGACATTAAAGACACCGGATACGGCAATGCTTATAATAACTCATTATGATAAAGTTCTGGAATACCTGAAGCCTGACTTTGTTCATATCCTTATGGACGGGAAAATAGTAAAAAGCGGCGGAAAGGAACTTGTAGAATCTATTGAAAAAAATGGTTACGGAAAAATGAGGGAAGAGCTGGGACTGTAATATTTTAAAGAAATTTATAGAGGAGAATATTAAAAATGGAAGATAGCAGAAAAAAAACCTATGTTGCAGATATTGAAAGAGGTGTCTATGATATTAAGGATGAGATGCAGCATAAATTTACGACAGGAAAGGGTCTGACTGAAGAAATAGTAAGAAAAATTTCAGAAAAAAAGAATGAGCCTCAATGGATGCTGGAATTTAGGCTTAAGGCACTGGAAGTCTACAATTCAAAACCTATGCCTGTATGGGGAGCAGATTTATCGGATCTGGATATAAATGACATAATACATTATCTTGAACCTGATGCTAAAGTCATGAGTGACAGCTGGGATGATGTACCTGACTATATAAAGTCAACATTTGACAGGCTCGGAATTCCTGAAGCTGAAAGACAGTCACTTGCAGGAGTAGGAGCACAATACGATTCAGAAGTGGTATACCACAGTATTCATAAGGAACTAACTGAACAGGGAGTAATATATACTGATATAGAGACAGCTTTAAAGGAACATGAAGATGTAGTGAAGGAATACTTTATGAAACTGATAACGGTTAATGACCATAAGTTTTCGGCACTTCACGGGGCAGTATGGTCTGGCGGATCTTTTGTCTATGTACCTAAAGGAGTTAAAGTAAGTATGCCGCTACAGTCATATTTCAGGCTTAATGCAGCAGAAGCAGGACAATTTGAGCATACACTGATTATAGTTGAGGAAGGGGCAGACCTTCACTTTATAGAAGGATGTTCTGCACCTAAGTATCAGAAGAATGCCCTTCACGCAGGGGCAGTGGAACTTTTTGTAAAGAAAGGGGCAAGGCTTAGATATTCTACAATAGAGAACTGGTCCAGGAATATGTATAACCTGAATACAAAAAGAGCCGTAGTAGATGAAGGCGGAGTAATGGAATGGGTATCAGGATCTTTCGGTTCAAGGGTATCAATGCTCTATCCTATGACTATTTTAAGGGGAGAACATTCCAGATGTGAATTTACGGGAGTAACCTTTGCATCTACAGGACAATATCTGGATACAGGATGTAAGATAGTACATGCAGCTTCACATACATCATCAACTGTACATTCAAAGTCAATTTCCAAAAACGGAGGGACAGCCTTTTACAGAGGGCTGCTAAGAGTTGCACCGAATGCAGTAGGATGTAAATCTACAGTTGAATGTGAATCCCTGATGCTGGATAATGAATCCAGATCAGATACTATCCCTATAATTGAAATAAATAACGATAATGTTGACATAGGCCATGAGGCAAAAATCGGAAGGATAAGTGATGAAGCAATATTTTATCTGATGTCAAGGGGAATAAGCAAGGATGAAGCAAAAGCGATGATAGTAAGGGGATTTGTGGAACCTATTTCAAAGGAGCTTCCTCTTGAATATGCAGTTGAGCTGAATAAACTGATTGAACTGGAACTGGAAGGAACAATAGGATAGAGAGGGAGGAATCTTCATGATGACTTATATAATTCACATGAAGAAGTTTCTCACATAATATTTAGTAAATGAAGGAGATAAGAAATGTTAAACGAGACAAGTCTGCAGAATCTTGAAAATAGCAGTTACAGACTGGAAAGTTTTAAAAAATATGCTTCTCTTAAAAAACCTGAATGGAAAAGAGTCGGATACAGATATGAAGAACCTGAAGAGTTTAAAGCTTTCAATAATACAGTAATAAAGAATGACAGACAGGAGGGGGTACTTGTAAAAGAATTGAATGACTCCCTTGAAGAGCTGGCAAGATTGAAAAATGATAATGAGTATGGACTGGGGGAATTCTTTAAGCTTCAGAACTATACTTTCTATAATGGTGGAAGGTATATAAAGATAAGTGAAAGGAAAAAAGTGGATTCTCCAATCTATATTTCCTATAATATGAATAAGGAAAACAACTTCCTTGTAGACTATAATATGATTGAAGTGGAGGACTTTGCCAAGGCTGTAATAATAATAACATACAGCTCTGAAGATGATGCAAGGGGCTATCACAATGGAATTATAAGGGTTTCTGCCGGAAGGAATTCAGAAGTGAAACTTATAAAGATACAGACATTAAATACAAATACTGATAATTTTGAATCTTCCAAGATAGAAGCATTTGGACAAGGGAAAGTAGAATACTACAGTGTAGAGCTTGGAGGAGGAGTAAATGGAATAAGCCACAGGTCATATCTGGAAGAAGATGCTGCTGAAATATATATTAAACCTGCCTATCTTGCAGATTCAGATAGGAAACTTGACCTTGAATACTCCCTTGTATTCAGAGGAAGAAGGGCAATAGGTGAAATTCAGGGAAGAGGAGCTGTAAAGGATACTGCAAGGAAAGTGTTCAGAGGGAATCTTTATTTTAAGAAGGGGGCAAGTAAGTCTGAAGGAAGGGAAGGGGAATTTGCGATACTTCTTGACAAGGAAATAAAGGCTCACTCCATTCCTACATTATTCTGCGATGAAGATGATGTAATAGGAGAACATGCAGCATCTGTAGGGAAAGTAGATGAATCTAAGCTGTTCTATCTTATGAGCAGAGGACTTTCAGAAAGCAGGGCAAAGAAGCTCATAGTAGAATCTTCATTTAGACCGGTACTTGATAATATTGATGATGAGACAATAAAGGAACATCTGCTTAACGAACTTGAAAGAAGAATATAGGAGACATTAAGGGGAGTTATTAAAAATTAACTTCTCCTTTTTGTTTTTTATAGGAAAAATATGTTATAATATATCATATTAGATTATTTACGAAAGGAATTCTTTATTTCATGGATAAATTTGGAATTATAATCAGGAAGAGGCATGTTACATGAAAAAATCGTATTATTTACTATATTGCTGCTGTCTGTCAGTCATTTCAGCCATATAGTGTATCCTTGTTCTGTTTCTGAAAAGAAATATACAGAAAAGTTGAAATATATAGACACGAATTTAGATGGAATAGAGTATACTGAACTAGAGAAATAAAGAAAAAAGGAAGGAAAAGAAATGGACTATAGGAAGGAATTTCCCATATTTGAGAATATAGAAAATCATTATCTGGATACTGCTGCGACATCTCAGAAACCTAGGATTGTCCTGGATAAACTAAATGAATACTACGAAAAGTATAACGGGAATCCGGGAAGAGGCTCTCATACGCTTTCAATGGAGGCATCAAGCCTCCTGCAGGAATCAAGAAAAACTGTGAGAAAATTTTTAAATGCTGAAAAACCGGAGGAAGTAATATTTACAAAAAATACGACAGAATCCATTAATCTGGTTGCTTATTCATACGGGATGGAATTTATAGGTGAAGGGGACGAAATAATACTGGGGATTTCAAATCATCATGCGAATATAGTCCCATGGCAGTTCGTGGCAGGAAAGAAGAAAGCTGTAATAAAGTTTGTATATCTGGATAATAATGGACAGCTTGACATGAATGACTTAAAGAACAAGCTGTCAGAAAAGACAAGATTAGTGGCAGTTTCAGCAGTTGTAAATGTGACAGGTGTTATCCAGCCTATAAAGGAAATAATAGAGGAAGCTCATAAAGTGGGTGCTTTAGTTCTAGTAGATGCTGCTCAGTCCATACTCCACTTCAGACACGATGTACAGAATCTGGATGCTGATTTTTTAGTATTTTCAGGACATAAGCTATTTGCTCCGATGGGGATAGGAATATTATATGGGAAAAGGAAGATCCTGGAAAAAATGCCTCCCTTCCTATACGGCGGAGATATGATAGAATTTGTAACAGAACAGGAGTCTACTTTTGCCCCTCTACCAAATAAGTTTGAAGGTGGTACGCAGAATGTAGAGGGTGCTGTAACCTTGAAAGCAGCTATAGAATTTATAGAAAATATAGGATATGAAAAAATAAATGAAATAGAGGAAAGGCTGACTGAAAAAGCTCTTTCTGAGATGGAAAGGCTCGGTTTTGTGGAAACATATTGTACAGGGGATGTAAAAAGGACAGGAGTAATAGCTTTTAATGTAAAAGGAGTACATTCTCATGATGTGGCATTTATTCTGGATTCCTACAATGTGGCAGTCAGATCGGGACATCATTGTGCACAGCCGCTTATGAATTATCTGAAGGTACCGTCATGCTGCCGTGCAAGTTTTGGGATATATAATAATGACAGGGATATAGAGAAGTTAATAGAAGGTCTGGAAAAAATTAAGGAGGTATTCGGTTTATGAACTTAGAAAAGATTTATCAGCAGACAATTTTAGAATACAGTAACAGGAAGGATCTGAAAAAAGAGATAGAAGATCCTACATTTATAGAGAGGGGGCATAATCCAAACTGCGGGGATGATTTGACACTGGAAATCAAATTGGACGGGGATAGAATAGCAGATGCTGCATTTCTTGGAAATGGATGTGCCATATCAAGTGCATCAACTGCAATGCTCATAGATCTTATAAAGGGAAAAAGTATGTCTGAGGCAGAGGAAAAAGTTAATCTTTTTTTTAAGATGATGAGCCTTGAAGAAGGGGACAGGCTTACTTCTGAAGAATCTAGGAAACTTGGGGATGCAGTATTAATGGAATATGTATCAAAAATGCCTGCAAGGGTAAAATGTGCTACACTTAGCTGGCATTCCTTAAAAGTGATTGTTGAAAAAAATAAATAAAAATGTGTAAGAATATTAAGAAAATAAGCTGCTTCAGTAGAAATAGCATTGAAAATAAAGGCTTTCTCGTTATTGATAGAAGCCTTTTTCTATTGACTTTATAGATTAAAAGATTTATAATGGATTTAAGAGTAGAATGAAAGGCTGGAACTGTAAAATGAAAAAAAGTACAGTATTATTTATGATTTTATTGTTGCTGTTTTCCTGTGGTAAGAAGTCAGCTTCAAAAGAGGAGCTGAAAAATAAGAGAATAGCAGAAAATAAGGAAGCAGAAAGATACAATGGTCATGTTAACGTGTATAATCAGCTTTTAACGATAGAAAGATATGTAGGATATTATTTTACGGCAGCAGGTACGAAAGCCAGGATGAACAGGATAGAAAATGATGTCCTGCTTCCTAATGTTGATCAGAAGCTGATAGACGATATAAAAGGAAGTCCAGGAAGCAATACAGATATGAAGGAACTTGATGAAAAGGCTCAGGCGTTAGTACCTGTCCTTGAAGAAATGAAAACCCTCACTGATGAAATGAGGAGCTACTACAAGGAAAAGGAATATTTAAAGGATGGTTATAAAAAAGGCGTAGAAATGCATAAGAAATTTATAGAAACAGTGAGGAAATATAGTGGACCTTCCAAAAGCTATAAATCATCCTTTAGGAAGAAATCTGCTGAAAAGGAAAAGCAGAATCTTGAAAAAATTGCAGAAGAAGGAAAAGTTGTAAGGTATAATCTGATGCTTCTCATGAGTTCAGGAAATTCTTTTTTGGATGAAATCCAGAATGAAAAACTGAATTCAGAAAATTTTACAGATGGAGACATTGAAAAGTTTAAAATGCTTCAGAAGGAAATACATATTGCCCTTGAGAACCTGAAAAAATCATCTGAAGATAAGAAAAATCTAGATAAAGAAGGATTTGACAACAGTGACTTTACTTCTTTCATGTTGTATATGGGAAGATTCAGCAACTCAATAGAGGCATTTGTATCCAGAATGGAAAAAAAGGAAAAAATAAGGGCTTCTATGTTAAAAGATAAAAAATCTGCTGAAAATATTGCAGGAACTCCTGAAAATATATTCAGCGAATATAATTCCCTTGTCAAGGAATATAATAAGCTGTTAAATGGCGAATGATTTATGGCTTGTAAGAATAACAAGAAGTGTTATTCTGAACTGTATTAGAAAATGTATTATTTTTTGTTTGATTTCTATTAGAAAAACTGGTATAATATCAGTGTGACTAAAAATAAGTTTAATATTATTTAGAAATAAGGGGAAAAAATATATGAAAAAAATAGGAATTTTAATGTTGCTCATGCTTATTGTGATTGTTTTCTGCGGTAAGAAGGAAGAAATAGATAAAATTTTACCTTCCGGTGGGAAAAAAGCACCTTTAAGTGAGGAAACTATAAAAAAGAACTTGGAAAGCTATAATAAGAATATAAAGATATACAACAGGATATTGGAATTAGATAAGGGTCTTCTCTATTATTTTGAAGATACAGGAACTGAAGATACTTTCAGGAAACCGTCTCAGGATGCGGTAACTGTTAATATACCGTTAAATCAGGCTCTTATTGACAGAATAAAGGAAACAGCGGCATCCGGATCTAAAAGTGATGAGCTGAATAAGAAAGCGGCTGCCCTAGTGCCAATTCTAGAAGAAATGCTTCCAATAGTAAAGGAAATAAATGTCTACTATGGAAACAGGAAATATACAGAAGATAACTATGCAAAGGCACAGGAACTTCATGTAAAACTGATTAGGGCAACTGAAAAGTACAATACAGAAGCCAATGCCTATAAGGAAATCTTTGAAAATGTAGCAAGAGATGTCAGAGATAGTAAAATGAAGGATTTTGTTAAGAATAAGGAATTTATAGACTATAATCAGTTTATTTTTATCAGGAACAGTGAAGAACTTTTAAGGGAAATAAAAAGACAGAATCTGGATGCTAGCAATTTTACAAATGGAAATGCAGGAGAATTCAAGATTCTTCATGATAAGATGGTAAAATCTCTAGATGTCTTCAGAAAAAATCTTAAAAATAAGAAACAGCTGAAAAAGGAAGGGTTTGAAAAGGAAAACTTTGATGCCTTCATAACAAAAGCTTCAGCATTTAAAAGTTCATCAGAAGTTTTTATAAAGAAGATGGAAAAGAAGGAAAAAGCCTCCCATTCAGCTTCAAGTGACAGCTATTTTGCCCAGACGGAAGAAGGGACACCTGAAAATCTTCTGAAAATATACAATGAACTTGTAATGGAAAGGAATAAGCTGTTAAGTAAGAAAACAGAAAAAAGTGTTGCTGAAAAAGGGACAGAACAGAAATAGAATAAATAGGAAATAACTACAATTTTCATAATTTCATTAAAAAACAGCTCTTTAAGGGCTGTTTTTGATTTGTTAGGAAAGTAAATTTACCTTTTTTAAGCAGTTATAGATATATTTTATTTTCTTTTTCACCACTTTCTTGACATAGAGCCAGAAAATATATATAATCAGTATAGAAATATTAAAGATACATAGAAAGGAAGAGATATATGAAAAGAATATTGACAGTGTTATTGCTAGGATTAATTTTAATTTCGTGTGGGAATAATGGGACAAGCTCAAGTTTAGGAAGTCCTAAAAAAAATAATGAAATGGAGAAATACAACAGCTATGTGCAGACATACAATAATCTTATACAGCTTGATAAGGATATAGACAGCTATTTTGAAGAAGCGGGAACAGAGGAAAAGTTAAATACATCAAATAAGACTTTTAACGGGGTCAGTATGACATTACATCCAAACCTGATAGAAAATTTAAAGAAAAACAGTTCTGAAAACCCTAAAATGAAGGAGCTGGATGAAGCTGCAAAGAAACTGTTTCCTACTATGGAAGAGCTGAGCACTCTGTTTGAGGATATGAAGAACTATTATGTTGGAAAAGAATATCTAAGTGATGATTATGTTAAAGGTCAGGAACTTCATAAAAGAATGCTTTCATCAGTAAAAAAATATGATGAGGCATTTGCAGTTTTTGCTAAAGCATTTGACAAGAAGGCAAAGGAAGTGAATGAGAAGGAATTGAAGGAAATGAAGGCAAGGAAAAACTTAATAGGCTACAATAGACTTCTCGTATTGAATATAAGCAGGGATATATTAGATGAAATCCATAATCAGAAACTGTATGCTGATAATGTAACAACTGGGAAAACTGATAAGTTTAAAGCATCATTAGCAGAACTGACTAAAGTACTGGAAGAACTTCAGAAAGTATCAAAGGACAGTAATCAGCTGAAAAAAGAAGGATACAGGGACGGGGAGCTGGACAGTTTTATAAGAGAGGCTATAGAATATAAAGGAGCTACAGCAGAACTTATAAACAGGATAGAAAAGCAGGTTAAAGTAGATGCATATTATCTGGAAAACAGGACTTTCCTATATAATCAGGAAGGAACACCTGAAAAAGTTGAAAAGCTCTTCAGTGAACTTGTAAGGGAGTATAACTTGCTAAATTAAGTTTAAGGGGAGAAGAATGATAGCAGATATTTTAAAAGTGATGTTGCTAAGCCTTGTGGAAGGACTGACAGAGTTTATACCTGTAAGTAGCACAGGTCATATGATACTGGTTAATAAATTTATAAAGCTGTCTGAAAATAAGACATTTGTAGATGCCTTTCAGATAATAATACAGCTGGGGGCAATATTATCTGTAGTTGTATACTATTGGGATAAAATCTGGCCTTTTTCTTTAAAATTATCAAAAAATGACAGGAATGACATAATCCTGATGTGGATTAAGATTGTTATAGCAGTACTTCCAGCTGTAATTCTAGGACTGCTGTTTGATGATGTGATAGAAAGCTACTTCTTTAACTGGGTAAATGTTTCTATAATGCTTGTTATTTACGGTATTATTTTAGTTTGGCTTGAATCTGGAAAGAAGAGGGAAGGAAAGATAAAAAGTGTAAGGGAACTTCCAGTCATTACGGCAGTCGGAATAGGTTTATTCCAATGTCTTGCCATGATACCTGGAACTTCACGATCGGCAGCAACGATTATTGGAGGAGTCCTGCTTGGGCTTGACAGGGTACTGGCAACAGAATTCTCCTTTTTCCTTGCAATACCTACAATGATGGGGGCGACATTGCTGAAAATAGTAAAGGACGGAGTCTCCTTAAGCATGTATGAATGGTTTCTTATAGGATGTGGATTCGTCTTTTCATTCGTATTTGCCTATGGAGTAATTAAAGTATTCATGAGCTATATTAAAAAGCATGACTTTAAAATATTCGGATATTATAGGATTATTCTAGGGGCTGTAATGCTTCTGCTCCTTGTAACGGGAGTCGTGAAAAAGTAAGATGATAGATGTTAACATTGACATAAATAAGGATAAGTTAGAAGAATTTATACGTCTTCTACTTCCTGAAATCTATGGAATACTTACTGGAGGTTCCAATTCCAATAAGGATATCCTTATAAATGTAGATGAGAAAAATGATATTATTTCAGTTGAGTCAGTCCTTCTAAAAAAATCCGGTAAAGATTTTGAAGGAAAAGAAGGAAGTGAAAGGGGATTGGAAGAAATTGAGAGGAAAGTAACTTTTTCCTATGGGAAAGTATCTCCTAAGTATTCTGATCAGGCTGAAGTAATGGTGAAAACTTCCCTTCTGAAGCTGTTTCAGAAGGAAAAAGCCTATAAGTGGGGGGCACTTGTAGGGGTAAGACCTACGAAAATAGTAAGAAGATTTTTAAAAATGGGGCTGTCTTTTGAGAAGATAGCAGCTGTTTTAAGGGATATCTATTTTGTAAGTGAGGTAAAAATAGAACTTTTACTGGATATTGTAAAAAGAGAAATGAAGTATCTGGATAAGGAGACAATAGGTATTTATATAGGGATATCTTTCTGCCCTACAAAATGTACCTATTGTTCCTTTCCGGCATATCTTCTTAAAGGGAAGTATGGAGAAAGATATGAGGAATATCTGGAAGGACTGTATCGGGAAACAGCAGAAACAGGAAGACTTGTAAAAGAACTTAACTTAAAGATAGATACTATTTATGTGGGGGGAGGAACCCCGTCTATACTCTCTGAAGGAGAAATTGAGAGGCTGCTTCTTACAGTAAAGGAGAACTATGATTTAAGATTTTTGAGGGAATTTACTTTTGAAGCAGGCAGGATAGACACATTAAATAGGAAAAAGCTGGAAATAATGAAAAGATACGGAGTAAATAAAATAAGTATAAATCCTCAGAGCTTTAATGAAAGAACCTTGAAAAAGGTTAACAGGTATCATGACAGGAAGGAATTTGATGATATCTATGAAGCAGCAAAGGAAGAAGGGATTGAAGTAAATATGGATCTGATTCTTGGACTTCCAGGAGAAACGACAGAAGATATAATGTACACCCTCCGGGAAACAGGGAAATATGATCCTGAAAATTTAACGATACATAATCTGGCAATAAAGAATGCCAGTAGCCTTAATAAGGAAAAATATGTCCATGAAGATGTACTTGATTATGAAAGAATATATGGAAAAATTGAAGAAATAGCATCTTCTAAGAAATTATACCCTTACTATATGTATAGACAGAAAAATAGTTTCCAGTGGGGAGAAAATCTGGGATATTCAAAAGAAGGTTCCGAATCTGTATATAATATGGAAATGATAGAGGAAAATAAGATTATAATAGGAGTAGGAGCCGGAGCAGTTACAAAGCTCATATGGGAGGATGAAAAAAGGGAACATATAAGAAGGATTGTGAATCCTAAGGATCCTTTAGTATGGCTATATGAACTTGATGAAAGGCTAAAAAATAAGAGGGAAAAAATAGAGGAACTCGTATCAGGGAAATATGAATCTGATACATGTGAATAAAATACAGGGGTGGGTTAATGAAAAGAATAAAATATGTGGCTATTTTTGTAATACTTTTAATTTCAGGAAATTTTTTAAGATTATTTATAGAAGATAAAAATATTCCTGATATTGAAATAAGGAAAGAAAAATCATACAGGAAAAATGAAGCAAAAAAGGAAAATGATTTATCTGGAACAAAGAAAAAATATGATATTAACAGCATAAGCTACGAAGAACTTCTACGGCTGGGCTTTTCAAAGTCAAGAGCTGAAAAATTAATTGGCTTCAGGGAAGAAGTGGGAATTATTTCAGAATTTTCACAGTTAAGGAATATACCGAGATTTGGAGAATCAGGAGTAAGTCAGGCTAAAAAATATTTGTTCATAGATACAGAGAAAATAGGCAATCCTTCTGAAAACTATGACGGAAGGGATTTTATCAAATACAATATAAACAGTCTTGATGAAGATAAGATGAGAATGCTGGGCTTTACAAAAAAGGAAATAAAGGTTCTAGTTTCGGCTATAGAAGAAAATGGAATACGTTCTAACATTGATCTGGAAAAACTGATTGGAAAAAGAAGGTATGAAGGGAAAAGAGGATAAAATTTAGCGATTAATGAAGATTTGAACTCTGCATCTGTGCTTTTGCCTGTTTTGGGGAAACATGAAAAAAATTAGTTGACATATCAGTTAAAATTTATTAAAATGTTTAAGTAAGTGATAAAGGTTAAGCCCAAGTGGTGAAATTGGTAGACGCAACGGACTCAAAATCCGTCGATAGTGATATCGTGCCGGTTCGACTCCGGCCTTGGGCACCATTAAGCTTAGGATATTAAATAAAGTGTGATATAAATAAGGGGCTGTCTCAAAATGATTAAAATTTTGAGTTCAGCTTCTTTTTTTGTTCAAATGAATTAAAAAATCTCTAACTTTTGTTTGTAATAATTGATTAGAATTTTTTCTATTCTAAAAAATTACATCAAAAAATTAGAGA
>JBHACQ010000042.1:0-8175 GCA_041854625.1 Leptotrichia sp.
ATTGCGGATGCAACAGCTTTGACTGAAGCAGGTTATGTAGGTGAGGATGTTGAAAATATCCTTCTCAAGCTAATCCAGGCTGCTGATTATGATATAGAAGCTGCTGAGCATGGAATAATATATATAGATGAAATTGACAAGATAGCAAGGAAATCAGAAAATATGTCCATAACAAGAGATGTATCAGGAGAAGGAGTCCAGCAGGCATTATTAAAGATTATTGAAGGGACTGTAGCAAGTGTACCTCCTCAAGGCGGAAGGAAACATCCAAACCAGGAAATGATAGAAATAAATACAAAAGATATCCTCTTCATAGTAGGAGGTGCTTTTGAAGGTCTTGAAGGAAAGCTGAGAAGCAGGATAAATGAAAAGAGGGTGGGATTTGGACTTGTTTCGGAAGAAACAAAGCTGGATGAACTTACATTATTTGAAAATGTCTTACCTGAAGACCTGATTAAGTATGGGCTGATTCCTGAATTAATAGGTAGGCTTCCAATAATTACAGCCCTTCATGGACTTGATGAAGAAGCTATGGTCAGAATATTGACAGAACCTAAAAATTCTTTAGTAAAACAGTATAAGAAGTATTTTGAAATGGAAGATATTGAACTTGTATTTGATGAAGAAGCAATATCAGAAATAGCAAAACTTGCCTTAAAAAGAAAGATAGGAGCTAGGGGGCTGCGTTCAATAATAGAAAATGTAATGCTTGACTTAATGTATGAAATTCCATCAAAAGAAAATATATCAGAGGTAAGAATTACGAAGGAAGCTGTAGAAGACAAAGATAAAGTAGTTATAAAATAGAGAATAAAAGAGTGTCTTTTTTTAAATTGTATGATAAAATAATAAAGAGGAAACATATAAATATAAAAGGAAAGGAGAATTATGTTAAAAAAACCTTTTATTGCAACTAGAGAACTGGTAGTATTTCCAGGAGTAGTAACTCCAATTTTCATTGGAAGGCAGGCTAGCCTTTCAAGTCTGGAAGAATCCCTTTCCAGATTTGACAATAAGCTTATCCTTTCAACACAGAAGGATCCTAATGTAGAAGAACCTAAGTTGCCAGAAGACGTATATGAAACAGGAGTTCTGGTGCATGTTATTCAGACAGTGAAGATGCCTAATGGGAATGTCAAAGTTCTGGTTGAAGCTAAGCATAGGGTTCTTATAGGAGAATTTGAGGAAAAGAAAGGAATCCTGTATGCAGATTATGAGGAAATTTTCTCAAAGCCGATTGATGAAAGTAAGTCAGAAGCTTTAAAAAGAAGAGTTATAGATGAATTTTCCAATTATGCGAAGATTACTCAGAAAATATTGCCGGATGTAATATATAATATTAAGGAAATAAGAAATATAGATAAAGTATTTGACCTCATATGTACGAATCTTTTGATTCCCACAAAATCAAAGCAGGAATTATTGGAAATTCTTGATGTGGAAGAAAGAGCCTATAAGATATTGAGTATCCTTGAAAAGGAAGTGGAAATATTCACTATTGAAAAGGAGATAGAAAACAGGGTCAAGGAACAGATGGCTGAAGTTCAGAAAAATTACTATTTAAGGGAAAAAATAAAGGCAATGAGGGAAGAAATGGGAGAAGATTCTGATTCAGACGAGGAACTGGAAGAGCTGGATCAGAGAGTACACGACTCCAAAATTCCTCAGGAGCTGAAGGATAAACTTGTGAAGGAACTTTCAAGGCTGAAAAAGATGCCTGATTTTTCTGCAGAAGCATCCGTAATAAGGAGTTATGTTGAGACTGTTCTTGAACTTCCATGGGATAAGGCAACTGATGACGAAATAAATATCGAAAAAGCAGAAAAGATATTGAATGAAGATCATTATGGACTGGAAGAAGTAAAAGAACGTATTTTAGAGTTCCTGGCTGTAAAAAAGTTAAATAATACATTAAAGGGTTCCATAATATGTCTTGTAGGACCTCCAGGAGTAGGTAAGACATCACTGGCAAATTCAGTAGCCCGTTCAATGAACAGGAAATTTACAAGAATATCCCTTGGAGGATTAAGGGATGAAGCTGAAATTAGGGGACACAGGAGAACTTATATAGGTTCAATGCCTGGAAGGATAATAAATTCATTAAAGCAGACAGGAGTGAATAATCCTGTAATGCTGTTTGATGAAATTGATAAAATGGCTTCAGACTTCAGAGGAGATCCGGCATCAGCTATGCTTGAAGTTCTGGATCCGGCACAGAATCATACTTTTGAAGATCACTATATAGATTATCCTTTTGATCTTTCCAATGTGTTTTTCATATGTACTGCAAATGACCTCGGAGGAGTTCCTGGTCCACTTAGGGACAGGATGGAAATAATATCCATTGAGTCCTATACAGAATTTGAAAAGCTTAATATTGCAAAAAAATATCTTATACCTCAGACTCAGGAAGAAAATGGACTGAAAGACTACAAAATACCTTTTTCAGATGAAGCAGTTCTGAAAATAATAAATGAATATACTAGGGAAGCCGGAGTAAGAAATCTGCGTAGGGAGATAGGTAAGCTGTTTAGAAAAATGGCAAGAGAGGCATTGACATCAAACTCTAAAAAGCTGTCTGTAACAGAGGCTAAGATAAAGAAATATCTGGGAAATCCTAAATACAGGGAAGATAAGATAAAAGAAAAGTCAGGGAAGATAGGAGTTGTAAATGGACTTGCATGGACTGCCGTAGGTGGGACAATGCTTGAAGTTCAGGCAGTCAAGATGGAAGGTAAGGGGAATCTTCAGCTTACAGGAAAGCTTGGAAGTGTCATGCAGGAATCGGCAAAAGTTGCTTATTCCTATGTAAGGCATATAAAAAATGCCCTGGGAATAAAAGAGAAATTTAATGAAACAACTGATATCCATCTTCATTTCCCTGAAGGGGCAGTTCCGAAAGACGGTCCATCAGCAGGGATAACTATAACAACTGCAATAATTTCCGTCCTGGCAGGTAAGGAAGTAAGACAGGATGTAGCAATGACAGGAGAAATAACGATTACTGGAGAAGTTCTGGCTATAGGCGGAGTAAAGGAAAAGGTTATTGCTGCTCATAGAGTAGGAATAAGGGATGTAATACTCCCAATGGATAATAAGATTGACACAGAAGAACTTCCGAAGGAAATTATAAATGATATGAAATTCTATTTTGCAAAAACTTATGATGATGTGAAAAAGGTTGTCTTTGTTGAAAAGGAAAAAAAAGGAAGAAAATCAGAGGTAAAAAGTACAGGTAAAAAATCTAAAAAATAAAATAATCTGGAAAAAGTCAGATTTTGAAAGGATATTTCCTTCAGAACTGGCTTTTTTTATAGACTGAAAATAAAAAAAGGAGCATCTGATATTTATATGAAAGAGCTCCTTTTAAAGTATTTTCTTATTTAAAGACTTTACCACTATTTTTATAAACTGTCTCAGGGACACCTAATATTACATTTACTAGCCTTGCTACAACAAAGAAATAGTCAGAAAGTCTGTTTATATATTTAAGTCCAGCTTCATTTATACATTCCGTATTTTGATTCTCATTTTCCAGAATAATTGCTACGATTCGCCTTTCTAGCCGTCTTGTAATAGTTCTTGATATGTGGAGCATTGCTGCGACTTTATTTCCCCCGGGAATAATAAAGGAACTGAGAACCGGAAGACGGGGGATATATTCGTCTATTTTATCTTCAAGCCATAGGACATCTTCTTCAGTCTGCTTATAGGGGCGTAGATTATCAGGAACAGCAAGGTCACTTCCACAGTCAAAGAGTTTCTGCTGTATATATTCACATTCAGACTTTATAAAGGAAAGTTCCTCATATCCATCCATCTCAGCAATAACAGACCCAAGCTGGGAAGAAAGTTCATCAATCGTTCCATAGGCTTCTACACGGCTATCAGTCTTACTTACTTTTTTACCTCCATAAAGACGTGTAAACCCTTTATCTCCATATTTTGTATATATTTTCATAATTAATATTTCCTCCAGATTTATTTTTTCAATTATATCATATAAGAAGAAATGTTTAAACCTAAAAAATCAAAAGATATAATTTAAATTAAAAAATATTGAAATAAAAATTATTTTGTGATATAATTAAAATAAAATAAAAGGGGGGAGGATATGCATAATAATAGAGTATTGGGAAAAGAACTTACGGAACAGACAATAAGGGAAATGTTCTTTGAGCTTAACCGGGAAACAGATATAAGATTTGATGAAATGAAGGAGAAATATACTGACAGTCTTCTACAGGGAGAAAAAGAAATGTTTCTGGAAACTATACTGGTAAATAAGGAAGAAGAGGGTAAGTATGAAGGTTCATATTTTTCTGTTATTAATGAAAAGGAAGGAAGTTTTCATATGGAAAATGAAATATATCTTACAGATGTGTATCTTGATGTCTGCTATGCAGATATTCAAGAGATAACAGAAAACAGGTATGAGGCGTGGATTGATCTGGGAAATGAAATATTTGAAATGGAAGTGGTCATTGAGGAGGACTATAGATACAAGGAAAAGCTGGAAAGGCTTTACAAGGCTTTTATACTTAATGGACAAAGATGGAGAACATTTAATATGTCACATCTGAAAAGAATGTACAGGATAAAAGTAATAAACCATGAATCTGAAATGACAGGAAACATTATAAAGAATATAACGGAAAACCGTGATAAGATATCCTATGATTTTGGAACCCATCAGGAAAATATAATTATGAATA
This sequence comes from Leptotrichia sp., assembly GCA_041854625.1. Classification (GTDB taxonomy): domain Bacteria; phylum Fusobacteriota; class Fusobacteriia; order Fusobacteriales; family Leptotrichiaceae; genus Leptotrichia_A. The sequence continues at coordinate 4,716 of JBHACQ010000042.1, forward strand.
AGAAGTTACTATGGAATGTGGAAGAAAGTCAGCTTATAAGCAATATGTTCATACGTCCTGTAAAAAATGACATTTCCTTTGAATATGTAATAGGAATCAGAGGAAATGAAGGAATTCTCGTGGAAAATACATTGGAAAATGATATTATGTCATGTTATATGGAAAGGGGAAAGGAGCTTCATATAATAACACGGAAGAAGGTAGAAGGAATATGGAATACATTTATTATAAAATCTGTCTACGAATGCAGGAAAATTCTTGATATGAATAAGAAGGAAATGGACTATGTTCCACAGTACTTTCACTTTACTAATTATAAGGAAGTCAGTTTTATAGAAAAGCTGATAGAAAAATATAGGGATATGAATAAAATAAGAAGTACTTATTTCTTAAAAAAGAAGTTCCTTGATTATGAATTTATTAAAGAAAATATTTTTCTGGAAAAAATTTCCATAAATGACATCAATGAGGAAATTACAGAAATTTATGACTGTAACTATTTCGTCAAAGATGACTACACCCTGTTTTTTAATGACAGGAAGTTACGTATGGATATATTTGTGAAAGCTATAAATAGGAATAAATATACGGAAGATTTCTTAAGTTTCATTATTTCTGATATTCAGATGGAAATACCGGAATATCTATGTAGGGGGATTCTGAATGAAGAATAGGAGAAAGGAGGGATACAGGTACATATGGGCTGTGCCAGCTATGAAGGAAAGATATGTAATGCCAGATAGAGTATCTCCCTATACCGAAATAAATGGTACTTTTCTTAATAAAAATTTTTCAGATATCAGTAATAGGATAGAAGTAAATCCATATATAAGGTTTAACCATATACTTGGAGAATTTATATATTTTTTTTATGAAAAAGGGCATCTAAGTGAAGAAATAGATATTATACATTTAAGAGATGAAATTTTTCATAGCAGTATCTTATATTTGCAGAAACTGGATTTTATAACAGGAACAACAGTCATTGACATATGCTGTGAAAAAATTTCAGAAGAAATGGGAAAGGGAATATTGGGAGAAAACGTGGTAAAATGCTGGAGAATATTTGAAAAGGAGGACAGGAACATAGTAGCACTTCTATTCTATAATAATATTTCAACAGATAAGTCGGATTTTCATACATTTTTTGAAGGAATAAGGTGTTTTTTTCCGGATTCTATAATTTATCAGAAGAGAAAGAAAAAAAAGGAGATAGTAATCTATATAAACAGGGAGGAAAATATAGGAAACAGGGCAAAAGGAATGATACTGGAAGAACTCTTTCTTCCCATAGGGGTAAGTGTAGAATATTACTGGAAAAATCATTTTGGAGTAGCAGATGTAAAGGAAACGCTAAAAATTGGAGAAATGGCAGTATTTTAAAAAAGACAGGGGGAAGTTAAATGAAATATAAGATAAGGATATTAGATGAAAGCAGCAACAATGAAATAAATATAGGAGAAGATGAGATAATAGAAGTAAGATATAATATAGGTGTAATAAGGAATAATGACTTTGCCAACAATAGAAGCAGCATAGAAATGGAAATAAAAGGAAAGATGATATCGAATATAGGAAAAGAAAATAAGGAAGATGGAAATAAGGAAAATCTGTATATTAAAAATAAAAAAAATATAATAAGCCTTGCAGGATGGGCAGAATCTTATATGGAAGTAAATGATTACAGGAATGTGGAAGTTTCTGTAGATTTAGGCGGGAATAAAGATATACATTATAAATTCATGAATATGTTTGTTCAGGACTTTTCACAGGAACTGAGTATAGAAAAGGGGATAGGGATATTTACATTGAAACTGAAGCAGAAGTTTCATCAGAAGGAAAGGCTGGAAATAAAATAGCAAATATAACAGAATGTTGAGGTTGATAATATGGAAAAAGGAAATATGCACGAAGGAAAAGATATAGATATAATACTTGGTGAGAAAAAGATAGAAAACTCTATCATAAGAGAATTTGAAGTAAATGGAGAAATAAATAATCATAAAAAACTGGAAATGAAAATAGAAACAGATCATATCATAAAAAAGGAAATGGAAGGTATAGTAAGCAGGGAAACATCAGAAATTATCATAAACTTGTCTGGAGAGAGAGGAAAAGAAGGAGAAAAAAATATTTTTTATGGAATTATTGACTATTTTGAAGTCCTCGAATACGGAAATGAAGGCTGTATCATAATTTTAAGAGCCTACTCTAAAAGTATACTTTTTGATAGGCATGACGAAAGGAAATATAGGGTGTTCCAGGATATATCCATAACTTATGAAGATATAGTTGAGGAAATAAATAAGGACTATAGGGAGGAAAAAATACAGATAAGAACTTTCAGTAGAGGAAAGACACCTATTAACAGCTTAATAGTACAGTATAATGAAACGGACTGGGAGTTTCTTGTAAGGCTAGCTTCTCATCTTGGGACAGGGATTTTAGTAACTGAAACAGGGATTATTACTTTCGGGTTAATAGATACAGGAAATATAAAGCATGAAAGCAGATATTTTTCTGATTACTCTATTGTGAGAGACTTAAAGAAACTTTATTATAAAGTATATTCAAATAAGGTAATAAGCACGGGGGATAAGGTCTATCTGACTAAAGGTGGAAAAGATGAAGGAGAAGAATATACAGTATTAAAATCTAGAATCTTTCTGAAAAATCATATACTTAGAAGTGAATTCCGGGCAACGGATATTGGAAATTATAAAATATTTAAAAAATATAATTCCAGAATAAGAGGAAGCTGTATAGAAGGAAAAGTTGAAAAAGTACTTGAAGAAGGTGATATTGCAAAGATGGAAGTTACCTTCTATGAAGGGATGAATAAGATAGCAGAATTAAAAAAAAGTAGCGGTAATTCCAGGGCATATCCGGATTATGGGATAAAAAGGTTTCCTTTAAGCTATCAGACCTTCTATTCCCAGACTAATACCGGGTTCTTCTGTACCCCGGAAGTAAATGACAATGTAGAAGTATATTTTCCTGATGAAGATGAAAGTATGGCAAAAATATCATGGGCAGTAAATAACAAGGGAAACGGGAGGTTCAGTAATTATGAAAGGAGAAATTTTCATATAAATGGAAATGACTTTAGCATGGTAATTGAAAAAAATAAGATGGAACTTAGCATGGAAAAGTCTTATAGTAGAAATTCTAAGACGAGTACTGAAACTGCTGAAAGTTTTATTAATAAAGGGAAAAGGAATATGGTAATCGTATCAGATGACTATTTAGGCATGGAATCTGTAGGAGAAATGGATATATATGGAAACAATATAAATGTGAGAGGAAAAGAAAAGGATATTACAATTGAGACTCCGGGAGAAATACGAATAAAGGGAAAGAAGGTACATAATAACTAAAGGGGAAAAATATTTTTTAATAGGAGGTAAAATATGATTGCATTTATTGGCGCAATGGATGAAGAAGTTTTAGAACTTTTAAA
>JBHACQ010000043.1:0-3959 GCA_041854625.1 Leptotrichia sp.
ATTAGAAAATTAAAAATAGAGAAAAACAAGATCTGTTATAGATGTTTCATAATGGCATTAAAAAAAGACTTGACATAGTTTTATGTTTAAAAGCTGCTTAAATTAGAGATTCAGCATATCGAATCTATCCCCAGTTTCCCTATTTCCCTTAGTATGTCTTCCATAGAAAATACATTTCCCTCAAGGAATACGAATCTTATATTATATTTCTCTTCCAGAACCTTTCTTTTATCTATATCCCTACATTGTACAGAAGTGACTATAACTGTCTTCCTGTCATGATTCTCCTGTATAACTTTCAAATCCTCCCCTATTTTCAGCTTTGGGTCTATGACTATCCTGTAAGGATCTCTTCCATTTTCCATCCTTGTATTCAGACTTGGATTATCAGTCAGGACTGTATTTATCCCTACCATTATCCCCATGAATCTATTCCTGTAATACTGAACCTTTTCTCTTGCAATGCTGTTTGTTATCCATTTTGAAGCACCGTTAGACAGTGCTATTTTCCCATCTAATGTTATTCCACATTTAAGAAACAGGTAAGGTATTCCTGTCCTTATATACTTAAAGAATACCTGATTCAGTCTGTCACACTCTTCCTTGAGTACATCTTCTACAACTTCTATCCCTGCTTTTCTTAACATTGCTATTCCTCTTCCTGATACTTCAGGATTAGGATCCCTTGAACCTATGAAACATTTCTTTATACCTGACCTTATTATCTTTTCTGCGCATGGCGGAGTCTTACCATAATGGGAACAGGGTTCCAGTGTAACGTAGATTGTTCCTCCATAGGCAGCTGCCCCTGCTTCTTCGAGCGCGTGAACTTCAGCATGTGCTTCTCCAAAGACCTTATGGTATCCTTTTCCTATTATTTTTCCTTCCTTGACAACTACAGCACCAACCAGAGGATTTGGATTTACTCCTCCTATTCCTTTTTTTGCCAGTTCCAAAGCCATTTTCATATATTCCAGATTATCTTTATCCATATATATCCCTTTTCTTCCTTATTTTCTACTAATTCACTATTTTGAAGAGCTATCAATTTCCTTTATCAGATTTATCATTTCAAGAGTTCCAAATGCACATTCAGAGCCTTTATTCCCTGCCTTTGTTCCAGCCCTTTCAATCGCTTCTTCAATATTATTGGTTGTCAGTACGCCAAACATTACAGGTATCTCACTTTGAAGTGATACCTGAGCCACACCTTTTGAAACTTCTGCACATACATAATCAAAATGAGGAGTTGCTCCCTTTATTACTGCACCTAATGTTATTATTCCGTCATATCTCCCTGAATTAACCATCTTTTTTGCTATAAGAGGTATTTCAAATGCTCCCGGTACCCATGCTATTTCAATATCTCCATCTGCTACATCATTTCTTGTAAGTACGTCTACTGCACCTCCTAACAGCTTAGAAGTAATAAATTCATTAAATCTCCCTGCCACTATTCCTATCTTCAGCCCTTTACCGTTAAATTTTCCTGAAAAATTTTTCATTTTCTCCTCCTAAAAAATAATTTTAAAACAATTTTCCGGTAATAAAAAAATCGGATTTTAATAAACCCGGGCAAATTTCAATATTACAGCTACAGCAACTATTACTGAAGATTCCATTATATGTTTCTTCCATTTAAAATTATAAAGGTTCTAAGATTATGGAAATCTTCTATATAATCATATTTTACAGTTAAATTCTGCCAATACTTCATATCACAGCTTGAAAATATTCTTACTGACTGTACATATTTCAACTTCTTTCATCTAGACTATACTATCGGTACCGGAATTACACCGGTTCATGCTTTAAAAGCTCGTGGACTTATATACCACCGGTCGGGAATTTCACCCTGCCCTGAAGTTTAAATTGTTTTATGTTTTTATTCTATAACTATTTTCCATTTTTGTCAATTCTTATTTCAGGATGGGAAAAATAAAACTTCAGGCAAAGAGCGGCAATATCTTAAATAACGTAATTATTTTATGGATTCACTTTTCTAACAATTTACATTGACTTTCAGAAATTCATATAATATAATTAGATATAATCCAACTTTATAATTATAAGGAGGTTTTTTATGAAACTGGCAGAAGCCCTGATTTTAAGAGCTGACTTACAGAAAAGAATTGAGCAGCTTAGAACCAGGCTTAATAACAATGCAAAGGTACAGGAAAACGATACTCCGGCAGAAAAACCTGAAACATTGCTGTCTGAACTTAATGAGTGCATTACTCAGCTTTCCGATCTGATAAAGAAGATTAATAAGACAAACTGCACTTCCCTTTCAGGAAATGTACCCCTCTCAGACTTAATTGCTGAAAGGGATACCTTGACTTTAAAAGCAGGCATTTTAAGAACTTTCATTGAAACTGCAGGAAGGAAAGTCGAACTTTATTCAAATAAGGAAATCAGAATACTGAGTACGGTTGATGTACCTGTCTTACAGAAGGAACTGGACGAGCTTTCAAAGAAAATAAGGGAAACAGATACTGAACTTCAGAAGGCGAACTGGAATACTGATTTAATAGAAAACTAATAAAAGCTTACAGATTATGTCTGTTGACAGCCATGACACTATAAGCTTGAAAATTAAGGTGTAGATGTTATTAAAAGCGAGTATAAATTCCCAATGGGAAATAGCCTGTCACGCTGTATGAAATGTCCGGGGAGCATATTTTATCATTGTTATTCCCAGTATTGTTACACGTGTACAGTTATTGATTAATGTTACTACCACATACTGTTTTAATAATGTCGAGGGTGGGGCTCGGGAGTTTTTCACTTTACAGTTTCTATGTTTGATATGCTGAATCTCTAATTTAAGCAGCTTTTAAACATAAAACTATGTCAAGTCTTTTTTTAATGCCATTATGAAACATCTATAACAGATCTTGTTTTTCTCTATTTTTAATTTTCTAATACTGATATTTAAAATTTAAAACAGTATAAAAGATATTAAGATTTCTAATATGCAACACTATAGAAGAAAAGAATGCTTCCTATGAATACCAGATCTGACATCAGAAGAATATATAAAAAAAGGAAATTCCCAATCATGGAAAACTTCCTTTTTTTGTTATCTATAAGTTATTATTTTGGAGAGTATTATTTATTGGAGGATGCACAAATCCTAAAAATTATATCTTATACCTAATCCTCCTGTCACATTTGTCTTGTTTTTTACTACAGGGGAATTATGTATTTCCTTTGAAAACTTTTCAGTTTCCAGTGAAGCAAATGTTGAAAATTTTTCTGTAAACTTGTATTCTGCACCTATCTGAAATCCTAGAGATGAAGCCTTACCAGGTGTATATTCCTTTTTAAGCTTTCCACCCAGATCTTTCTTATTAACACCGAAATAATAATCTGCAAACTTTTTAGAGTAGGATGTATAGCTTATTCCAGAGGAAATGAGGAATTTTTCGCCAATAGGCAGTCCATAATTAAGTCCTATTTCCCTTGTTGCTCCTCTTTTACCTCCTTGTGCAGAAATATAAGTTTCCAGGTTTCCAAACATATACCCTATTCTTCCACCGAAAGCAGTCTGATTCTTCCTGTCCTTGAATGTCTTATACCCTTTTTCCATTTTTTCTCCATTTACAGCATATCCGTCCCTGAAATCTACATATGCAGAAAGAGATAAATTTTCAGTCGGCATAACTTCTATTCCTGCTTCAGACCCACTTAAATAAAAATTCTTGTAGGATAGTGTAGTAAGTGGAAAAATCGCTCTGTTTTCTGACTTCTTTTCAATTTTGTACAAACTGTTTGAAACCGAAACTCCTGCTCCTATTTCTCCATTGATATTTTTAAATTTTGCAAACCCTGATGCTGAAATTAATAAACTTATCAAAAAAAGTTTTTTCACAAAAATCACTCCTTAGTTCTATTAGTATTATTGCTGTTTTTGTACTCAAATTTTATCCTATATGAATGTTAAATTCAATCAATTA
>JBHACQ010000044.1:0-11567 GCA_041854625.1 Leptotrichia sp.
ATTGCAAAATAGCTTGAAATAGATTTAGCCCCGCTTCAGTTAAGAAAATTTTCCGACGGAGAGACTTTTATAAAGCCGGAAGAGAGTATAAGGGGATGTAAAGTGTTCGTTATTCAGTCAACGTCTAAACCTGTAAATGAAAGCATAATGGAACTTCTTATTTTTATAGATGCACTAAGGAGGGCTTCAGCAGCAGAAATTATCGCAGTAATGCCTTATTATGGTTATGCAAGGCAGGACAGGAAGGCTAGCCCTAGGGAACCTATTACATCAAAGCTGATTGCAAATCTCCTGACAGTAGCGGGAGCAACAAGAGTTGTGACTATGGATTTACATGCAAAGCAGATACAGGGATTTTTCGATATACCGGTAGATCATATGGAAGCGTTGCCTATTTTAGCTAAACACTTTATAAAATATGGATTTTCTCCTGAAGATACTGTGGTAGTATCTCCAGATGTAGGTGGGGTAAAAAGGGCAAGGGGTCTTGCAAGATGGCTACATACTCCACTTGCTATCATAGATAAGAGAAGGGCTAAAGCAAATGAATCGGAAGTAGTGAACCTTATCGGAGATGTGAAAGGGAAGAAGGCAATTCTTATAGATGATATGATAGACACAGCAGGGACAATATGTAATGCTGCACAGGCTCTTGCGGAAAAGGGAGCTGTAGCAGTATATGCCTGTGCTACACATGCAGTGTTTTCAGGTGCAGCTATAGAAAAACTTAAGAATTCGGCTTTTACGGAAGTAGTAGTAACAGACAGTATACATCTAGGAGAAGATCAGATGTTTGATAAGCTGAGGATACTTTCTACTAGTAAAATGTTTGCTGAAACAATAAAGAGGATAACAGCCAGTGAAGCCATAAGTGATTTATTTGAAATACCTGCAGAGGAAAGAAAAAGTGAATAATTTAAAAAAGGATATAAATAGAGCTTCATATTTATTGAAAAAAGGGGGAGTAATAATCTTTCCTACAGATACTGTATATGGGATAGGTACTCTCCCTGAAAAGGAATCAATGGCGAAACTTTACAGGATAAAAAAGAGGGATTCTTCAAAAAAAATAATAGCTTTGGTTAACAGTATTGATACATTATACGGGATAATAGACGAAACAGAAGAGAATATGCTGAAAATAGCTAAAGTTCTAGAAAAATACTGGCCTGGGGAACTTACCATAATATTTAAGGCAGATGTGGAATTTACGGGGAAATTTGACACAGATATGGACACGATAGGAGTCCGTATTCCTAGAAATAGGACTGCTCTGGATATTATAGAAGGTTCAGGAGGAATTGTCCTGACTACAAGTGCAAATATTTCAGGAGAAGAGCCTGTAAAAAATCCGGAAGATATAGATAAAAGGTTAGTTAATCAGGTGGATGCAGTAATAGAAGATGATTCTGTACTGACTGGAGTACCATCAACTATTGTGAAGTACGAAGAAGGGAGAATGACTTTACTGCGTGAAGGAAATATAAAATTAGAAGAAATAGAAAAGTTAATGAAAGGATAATGAGATAATGGCAAAAGTAATGAACCCAAATGCTGTCAATGCTATGACTATAGTAAATGCAAAGTCACAGGCAAAGACTATGCAGATGATACAGAAAATAGGAAGAGGAAAGAGGAAGGTGCAGGTTACCCTGAGTAAAGGTGTAAGAGGGTATCTTTCAATGTATATAAGGGAAAGTAAGAAGGAATATTCAAAATATCAGAATGTTCCGGAAAATGTCTATTCTTTCTTAAATTATTTTGAAAAGGAAACAGAAATAACAAAGGAAAATAAGAAGGTAAAGGAAAAAAATATAATGCTTTCCTTTGAAGAACTGGACTATTTGAAAATGAACTTAAAGGATATACTTGCTAATATTGAGAAAAACCGAAAGACTTTAAAATGGTATGAAATCAAGAAAAAATTAGGTATGAGCTATACAAGGAAACAGAGCGAGCTGGCTCTGGAAGAACTTACAAACAGGGGAAAAAGTAAAGAGGAGAAAAAGAAGAAATAGGGGACAGGTAATATAAAAATATAAAAGAGGGACGGGATAGAATAATGAGGGGGAATTTAATATCAAACAGCACAGTTTCGTATGTAAATGAAATATTGGAAACAGGAATAAGGGAAAGGGCAAGTGATATCCATGTAAGCTTTGACAGGCTGGAAGGGATGGAAATAAAATACAGGATTGACGGTACATTAAAAGAAAGTGCCCTTTTATACTTAAGAATAGAAAGAAAAATATTGGAAAAGAATATTGTAGAAATAATTTCCAGGATAAAAATACTGGCTAATATGAATGTTGCAGAAAAAAGAAAACCTCAGGACGGGAGTTTTTCTTTTTTATTAGATAAAAGATATAATATAAGAGCAGCATATGTAGCTACTGTAGATGGTGAAAGCATTGTCCTGCGTATACTTGAAAATTATCTTGAAAACATTGAACTGAGTACACTGGGATTTTCTTCCAGGAGTATAGAGATGTTAGACAGAATTTTATCAGGAAAACACGGACTTATACTTGTAAGCGGACCTACAGGTTCAGGAAAGTCCACCACATTACTTTCTATGATAGGAATATTAAATGATGGAAAGAGGAAGATAATAACAGTAGAGGATCCCGTAGAGACAAGAGTGAAGGGGATTATCCAGATTCAGGTAAATGAAGAAATAGGGGTAACTTTTCCGGAAGTTCTTAAAAATACATTGAGAAATGACCCTGATATAATAGTAGTATCTGAAATAAGGGATGAAATAACGGCAGAAATAGCAGTAAGGGCAGCATTGACAGGACATCTGGTAATAGCAACCGTTCATACTAATGATGCCGTTTCAACTATAACAAGGCTAGTAGACATGGGAATTCCTAAATATCTCATACTGGATTCGTTAAAGGCAGTAATTGCCCAGAGGCTTGTAGGGAGAAGGTGTCCTGACTGTGAAGGAATGGGATGTAGCGGCTGCTCTAACGGATATAAGGGAAGAATTTCAATAAATGAAATTCTGGTTTTAAATGAAGGTATAAGGAATATTTTAAAATCTGAAAGCCTGAATGAAGGAAGCAAAGGGAAACTGAAGGAGTTTGGGAACCAATATTTTATTGATTTTAACGAAGATGTAAGGGAAAAAATTTCAGAAGGAATGATTTCTGAAAAAGAGGTATTTGAATTTATAGATATTAACTAGTCAGGTTAAAATAAGGAATATACAAGTATTGGTAGACAGGAAAGGGAATAATATATGAGAAAAAATATAATCGTGTATGATTTCGATAAGACAATTTATGGAGGAGAATCAGGAACTAATTTTTTTACATATTATGCAGGAAAGCATCCTTTAAATGCATTTATATTTGCCTTGACCTATATAAAAGAAATCTTTCTTTATCTAATAAGGGTAACTGATTTAAAATGCCTGAAGGAAAGATTCTATATTTTTCTGGAAAAACATAATCGGGAGGAAATTCAGGAAATTATAGACGGTTTCTGGGAGAAATACAGGAGGGAGATATATAGCTGGACAAAGCAGGAACTGGAAGAAAACAGGAAAGAAGCAGAACTTGTAATAGTGACTTCGGCAACTCCTCTATTTCTGATAGACAAATTTGTGAAGGAACTGGGATATGACATTGTATTTGGAACAGAATTTGAAGGAGATAAAGGGGAAAAATTTATCTCAAGGATAGAGGGGGAGAATAATAAAGGGGAAGAGAAGGTAAAGAAACTTAACAGATGGGCTATGGAAAATGGTATTGAATACAAGATAACTAAATTTTATTCAGACAGTCTGGCAGATAAACCTCTTTTTGATATTTCAGAAAAAAAATACTGGATAAGGAACGGAAAAAAAATAGAAGGGATGCCTACTAGAAAGACTTTGCTGGATATACTTTTCTGGAAATAGCTTTCCAGACGGTTTCTTAAAATAAACGGAAAGTAATGTGGATGTGATGTAGATGGAAAGAAAATATAGAGAAAAAAAGTTAAATGCTGGAGAAGCCGGCGATGATAGGATAGGACTAGTCCTTGAAGGAGGAGGATTAAGAGGAATATTTACAGCAGGGGTGCTGGATTTCTTTCTGGAAAAGGATATAAGCTTTGATAACTGCCTCGCTGTTTCTGCAGGGGCCTGCCTAGGAGCCAGTTATATGTCGGGACAGCACAGAAGGGGATTTGATGCAGTGGCAGACCATATAGATAAGAAGGAATATGCAAGCTTTTATAACCTGATAACTACTGGAGATTTTTTCCATGTGGATTATTCCTACAGGCGGATAGTAGAGGAGTTTAATCCCTTTGATAACGAGGCATATATGAATAATCCTATGAAATTTCAGGTGGTAATGACAAATGTCAGTACAGGGGAAGCAGAATATCCCCATGTAAAAGATGCTATAAAGGAAATTATATATATAAGAGCTTCTGCTTCATTACCATTTTTATCAAGAATGGTAAAAATAGACGGGAACCTTTATCTTGATGGAGGTGTTTCTGATCCTATACCAATAAAGAAATCCATTGAAAATGGAAATAGCAGGAATGTCATCATAATGACAAGGGACAGGAAATATCGTAAAAAACAAAGTAAGCTAGGAAAAATTTCAGCTGTCAGATATAGAAGGTATCCGGAATTTGTAGAACTTATGAATACTAGATTTAGCCGGTATAACGATACCCTGGAATATATCTATGAGTTAGAGAGACAGGGGAAAGTTTTTATTATACAGCCTGAAGCCCCCTTAAAAATGGGAAGGATAGAAAAAAATAAGGAAAAGCTTTCAGCTGTATATAATACAGGGTATAAGGAAGCTGAAAAGCAGTACGGAGCATTGATGGAATATATTGCCAGATAGAAAAATAGAGGACGGTTTAAAGGAAAAAGGAATGAAGCGACAAAAAATGAAGCGACAAAAAATATGGTATAAGCTAGATGCTTTTGCAAAGACATATTCATCAATAATAAGTGAAGGAAGGACAACTTGTTTCAGGTTGTCTGTTTTGCTATGTGAACCTGTAAATGTAGATTTACTGAAGAAGTCCTCATACTATATGCAAAAGAAGTATCCTTTTTATAATTCTGAACTGAAGAAAGGGATTTTCTGGAATTATCTCCAGCATAAAAAGACTCCTTTTACAGTAGTTCCGGAAGAAACTTATCCTTGTACCGAAATAAAAAGGGACAATCCTTTAAGGATTATATACTATAAAAATAAAATATCCATTGAAATTGCACATTTTCTGACAGATGGGACAGGAGCAATGTTATTTTTTAAGGACCTCATTGAAAAATACCTGGATTTAAAATATCTATCAGAAGATACTGATACTGGAATAGAAGTAGAAAATCAGAAGAAGATAGAATATACAAATCTATACGCAAAATATATGAAGAAAGTAAATAAGGAAAAAACTATAAAAAAGGCTTTCCATCTTCCCATAAAGATTCTTGAAAAGGGGCAGTATCATATAACAACGGGGGAAATTAAAATTGAAGATTTGAAGAGGGAGAGTTTGAAGTATAACACGACAATAGGGAAATATCTTCTTGCAGTGTACTTTAAAGTCCTGCTAAATAAATATTCTAATGCAAGGAAAGAAATTGTTATAGGAGTCCCCGTAGATTTAAGGAAGATATTTAAAGAGGAGACATACAGGAACTTTTTTATAAATATTACACCTGCAATTGATCCTAGTCTAGGTAACTACTCGTTTGAAGAGGTTGTTGAGTATCTGGACAGTTACTTTAAAATAAAAGTAAATGAGAAGGAATTTTATAAAAGCATTTTTAAGGCAATGAATCCTATGAAGAATACACTTATAAAGGTAGTTCCCTATCTGATAAAAAGGATATTCTTTCCATTTATTTTTGATTATTATGGAGAAAGAGGATATACAACTGGATTTTCAAATTTAGGAATTCTAAAATTAGGAGAGGAATATCATAAATATGTAAAGGGATTCAGGTTTTTGCCTCCGCCAAGTAAAAGATGTAAGATAAAGATGGGGATTTTAAGTGATTTAGAAAAGGTTTATATAACATTTGGAAATCTTACAACAAATCATGAGATTGAAAGAGATTTTTTTGTATACCTAAGAAAAAAAGGAATAAGAAGCAAGGTGATAACAAATTATACAGACAAATAAGTGGACAGGAAACAAGGTAAAAGGAGGTTGGATAAATGTATTGTATAAAATGTGGTGTAGAACTGGAAGAAAATGCAGATAAATGCCCTCTATGTGGAACAGGAGTTCCACATATGGAAGTTTCAGATAATATAGTATATGAAAGTGAATATCCTATTGTAAATATAAACTTATACGAACTGAAGATGAAAAAACTAAAGAAGGCAATATTTCTTTCTTTTTTTACAATTTCAATAATTTCGATACTTGAAGTATTTTTTCAGAATATAATAGTCTATGGTGAAATAAGATGGGCCTATTATGTAATTCCTTCCATTCTATTTTTAGATTTACTATTATTTATATTTTTAAATTCGCATAGCCTTAGGCAGAATCTGTTCCTTCTTTTATCAGGTCTTACAATATTTCTTCTTATACTTGATTTTGGAAATAGGAGAATGAGCTGGAGCTTAAAACGGGGAATCCCCATAGCGGTGGCATTCTGTCTGGTAGGATTTGCCTTTTCCTTTGTATGGGATAAGCATAAAGATGACAAGATAAAAATAATGAATTTTTTTCTGTTCTTTGTGGGTATATTCCTTCTGATACTGGAATTTATCATAAGAAAAAGATTTTCATGGTCTATATGGGCTTCAATCCCCTTATTTGTGCTGAATGTAATGCTACGTTATACATATAAGTCCTATAAGGAAGAGTTTGAAAGAAGGCTGCATCTTTAAGTAAAATTTATTTAAAGTTATATAAACATTATAAAAATAAGATTAAAAATAAACTGGACAAATGGATATGAATGTTATATAATATTATAAATATAATATATGATTGGAGAAGTAAATGGATATACATCATTTAAAAATATTTTTTGAGGCATGTAATGAAAAAAGCTTCACAAAAGCCGCTAAAAAATTATTTATAAGTCAATCTGCTGTATCTATACAAATAAAGAAACTTGAATACACATTGGGGCTGCAATTAATTGAAAGGAATTCTAAGAATTTTAAACTGACATTTGCAGGAAAAGAACTTTTCAAAATGTCTCAGGACGTATTTGAAAAAATATCGAGAATGGAAAATGAAATGAAAAAGATTCTGCAGTATAAGAAGGGAAAAATATCTATAGGTGCAACTCATAACATAGGAGAACCTGTGTTACCTAAAATAATGGTTGAATTTCGTGAAAATAATCCTGAAATAGAATTTGACCTGTATATAAAGAACAGGGAGTCCCTAGTAAAGCATTTGAAGGAAGGAACAGTTGATATAGCACTTATGGAGGAATATTTCATTGAGGATAAGGAAATAAAGGTTATTGAAACAGAAGAGTATCCTTTTGTAGTTGTAGCTGGACAGGAAATAAATGACTATAAGCAGCTTATAGACATGCCGCTGTTAAAAAGGGACACAATGCTGACGAATAAATATCTGGATCAGTTTGAAAAAATGATAGGTTTTAACCTGGATAAGAGGATTTCCATAAATGGAAGTATAGAAACAATGAAAAATCTTATAAAAAATGGTCTTGGATTTGCAGTACTTCCTTACTATAGTGTCTATGAAGAAATTGTAAAGGGAACTCTAAAAGTGATTCATAGCTTTGATAAGTCAGAAGACAAGTTCCAGATAGTATTAATACGGGAGAATGAAGATAAGGAAGGAATAAGTAAATTTATAGAATTCCTTCAGAATTATAAGCTGAATCGTGAGTTATTCATAGAGAAAAAAATAAAATAGCATGTTAAAATTTATAAAATTATAGCGAGGTGAGACAGTTGTTAGAGGAACATATTAAGGATTCGTATTTGACGGCATATGAAACAGTAAAAAAATTTGTAGAAAATGATGAAAATATCAGAAAAACTTCAGAAGTGGCAGAAGCACTGGCAGGAGCTTATAGAAATGGGAAAAAGTCACTAATTGCAGGTAACGGTGGAAGTAACTGTGATGCCATGCATTTTGCAGAAGAATTTACTGGCAGATTTAGAAAGGATAGAAGGGCGCTTCCATCTATAAGTATAAGTGACTCTTCACATATAACCTGTGTCGGAAACGACTACGGCTTTAACTTTATTTTCGCCAAGGGAGTGGAAGCCTTTGGTCAGGAAGGTGACTTCTTTTTTGGAATATCAACTTCAGGTAATTCACAGAATATAATTGAAGCAGTAAAAACCGCTAAGGAAAAAGGATTAAAGACTGTAGGCATACTCGGAAAAGATGGTGGAAAACTGAAGGGTGTATGTGATTATGGATTTATAGTTGAAGGTGAAACGACAGACAGGATTCAGGAAGTACATATGATGATTCTGCACATAATAATTGAAGGTGTAGAAAGAATCCTCTTCCCTGAAAATTATTAATATTAGTCAGGTAATACAGATTAGAACTGGAGATATATCCTGATTTCTGATTTGGTTTTAAGAGAAAGTTTTAGATTTATAGCTTGACTTTATTCTGAGAATGTATATAATAGATATAGGATAATAAGAAATACTGGGGAGCTTAAATGCTGAGAGTAGTCTGCCATAAAAGGCGGCTTAACCCATAAGACCTGATACGGATAATGCCGGCGTAGGGAGTATTTATATAATTAGAATGCAGTGAAGTAGATTCATGTCAGAAGGTTATGGAGCCTGAACGGGATGGATATACAATGTAAACTGGAAAATAGGAAAATTATATAAAATTAAAAATCTCCTTTGCTGGTAGAAAGGAGATTTTTTTATGGAAGGGAATAATATAATAAGTAATTTAAATATGAGAATAGGGGTATTTCCAGATACAAAAGGAAGGAGGGATACATACTGTTGGAGATAAAATTTAAAAATATAATAAATAAGGCGGCTCCTTTTATAGTAGTATCATGTATACTGGTATTATGGCAGATGTTATCTATGACAGGATTCATCCCCAGATTTATGCTTCCTTCTCCCATGGAGGTAATAAGGGCATTTATAGATGATTTTCCGTTAATTATGCATCATACGGTATTTACATTGACAGAAGCAGGTATCGGTCTTGGAATTGGGATTATATTAGGTTTTGTTATGGCAGTTGTTATGGACAGGTTTGAATTTGCCTATAAATCCCTTTATCCTGTACTTGTAATAACCCAGACAGTACCTACTGTGGCGATAGCCCCTCTCCTTGTGTTATGGCTTGGATATGGGATGCTTCCTAAGATAGCCCTTATAGTAGTTACCTCCTTTTTTCCTGTAACGATAGGTCTTCTGGATGGATTCAGGGGAGTGGACAGGGATGCCTTAAATCTGATGAAGACAATGGGTGCAACATCCTTTCAGACTTTTATTCATGTGAAGCTTCCTTCCTCTATTGGATATTTTTTCGCAGGTTTAAGAATATCGGTTTCTTACTCGGTTATCGGAGCAGTAGTAGCAGAATGGCTTGGAGGATTTGATGGATTAGGGGTATACATGACCAGAGTAAGGAAATCATATTCCTTTGACAGGATGTTTGCAGTAATATTTTTTATATCGGCAATAAGCCTGTTTCTCATGTATCTGGTTAAAAGGATACAGAAGATGAGTATGCCGTGGGAAAATTAACAGGAAAGAACGGAATAAGAAAATATTGTGTGAGTAAGCTTTAGAGAATTTTAAAAATACAAAAAATAAGAATATTGATAAGGAGATCAGATATGAAGATATTAAAAAAACTTTTTTTGATTTTAATGACAGCAGCTGTCCTATCCTGTGGAGACAGTGGAACAGGAAAAGAGAAGGAGACTGGTGGGAAAAAAGGACAGTCTTCTAAAAAAATAAGTATAATCCTGGACTGGACACCTAATACAAACCATACCGGACTATTTGTAGCAGAAGAACTGGGATATTTTAATGACGAAGGTATTGAGAATATAGAGATAGTACAGCCTCCAGAAGGGAGTACTACTGCACTTGTAGGTTCAGGGAAGGCACAGTTTGGAATAAGTTTTCAGGATACCCTTGCAAAATCTTTTTCTTCAGATGCTCCGATTCCAGTAACTGCAGTTGCAGCAATTATACAGCATAATACTTCCGGAATCATATCTTTGAAAAGTAAAGGGATAGACAGCCCTAAGAAACTGGAAAATCATAAATATGCCACATGGGATGATGAAATAGAGAAAGCTATATTGAAAAAAATAATAACTGCTGATGGGGGAGACTACAGTAAGATAAAAATGATTCCAAATACTGTAACAGATGTAGTGACAGCTTTAAAAACAGACATGGATGCAGTATGGGTCTATTATGCATGGGATGGTGTAGCAGCAGAACTTGCAGGGCTGGAAACAAATTTCCTCAAGTTTATTGACTACGGAAAGGAGCTGGATTACTACAGCCCTATCATAATTGCAAACAATGACTATCTGGAAAAGAATCCGGAAGAAGCCAGGAAAGTATTGAAAGCAATAAAAAGAGGATATGAATATGCTATGGATAATCCAGAAAAAGCAGCTGAAATACTTGTTAAGAAATCACCGGAGCTGAATATGAAACTGGTAACAGAAAGCCAGAAATGGCTATCTGATAAATATAAGGCTGATGCGGCTGAATGGGGAATAATAGATCAGGGACGTTGGGACAATTTTTATGGATGGCTGTATCAGAATCAACTCATAAAAAAGGAAATTCCTAAAGGATACGGATTCGATAATAAGTATTTAAAGTAGATGGAAATAATAAAAATTAAAAAGGGGAAATTCATGAAGAAAAGGAAACTGGAAATAGAGGATATTACAGTGAAATTTGAAAGAAGTCCAGTCATAGAAAATATATCAGTTATACTGAATGAAGGAGAAATTGTGTCCATACTGGGAACAAGCGGAGTAGGGAAGACTACACTGTTTAATGTAATAGCAGGTCTGATTCTTCCTGATTCAGGAACTGTGAAGCTGAATGGAGAAAATATAACAGGACAGTCAGGTAAGATAAGCTACATGTTACAGAAGGATATGCTTTTTCCCTTTAAGACGATAATAGATAATGTAAGTCTGCCCTTGATACTGAAGGGGATAAAAAGGAAGGAAGCGAAGGAAAAAGCACAGCAATATTTTATCAAGTTTGGTCTTGAAGGAACAGAAAATAAGTATCCGAAGGAACTTTCCGGAGGAATGAGGCAGAGAGCAGCCTTTTTAAGGACGTATATGTTTTCAAGTGAAACAGCCCTGCTTGATGAACCTTTCAGTGCATTAGATGCTATAACGAAGCATAGTATGCATATATGGTATCTTGATATCGTAAAAAAACTGAATATATCAACATTGTTTATAACTCATGACATAGATGAGGCAGTGACAATATCAGACAGGATATACATAATGTCAGGGAAACCCGGGAAAATAGTAGAAGAAATAGAAGTGAAGATTAATAGAAATCTTTCAAGGGAAGAAATATCCCTGTCAAAGGAATTTTTAGATTATA
>JBHACQ010000045.1:0-9856 GCA_041854625.1 Leptotrichia sp.
AGTAAAAAAATTAGAAGTACTGAAAAACAAAAAATAAGAGAAAAAAAGAAAAAAATACTTTGAATTTCAAAAGAAAATAAGTTATAATAAGTATGAAAATGTAATAATAAAAAAATAGAAAGGAAGTGTTTTTAGTAATGGACGCATGGAAAGGCTTTAAAGAAGGGAACTGGAGTAAGGAAATAGATGTAACGGATTTTATCAGAAGAAATTACACAGAGTACACAGGAGATGAAAGTTTTCTGGAAGGGCCTACAGAGGCAACTTCTAAAATGTGGGACTCCCTTATGGAGAAGTTTAAAGTTGAAAGAGAAAAGGGGATTTATGATGCAGAAACTAAAATACCATCTAAAATAGATGCTTATGGTCCTGGATATATTGATAAGGATCTGGAGAAAATAGTAGGGCTTCAGACAGATGCCCCGCTGAAAAGAGCTATTTTCCCGAATGGTGGACTTAGAATGGTAAAAAGCAGTCTGGAAGCTTTCGGATATGAACTGGATCCTCTTACAGAGGAAATATTTACTAAATATAGAAAGACACATAATGACGGAGTATTTTCGGCATACACTGACAGTATAAGAAAGGCAAGGAAAACAGGAATTATAACAGGTCTTCCTGATGCGTATGGAAGAGGAAGGATAATAGGAGATTATAGAAGAGTAGCCCTTTATGGTACGGACAGACTTATAAAGGAAAGGGAAGCAAGATATGTAGCATGTGATCCTGCTGAAATGACAGAAGATAAGATAAGGCTTAGGGAAGAACTGTCTGAGCAGATACAGGCACTGAAGGCACTGAAAAGAATGGCTGAGGCATACGGGTTTGATATTTCGGAACCTGCTTCTACTGCTCAGGAAGCAATCCAGTGGACATATTTTGCATACCTGGCTGCAACAAAGGATCAGAATGGTGCAGCAATGAGTATAGGAAGGGTTTCAACATTCCTTGATATATACATTGAAAGAGATTTAAAGGCAGGAATAATTACAGAAAGAGATGCTCAGGAATTTATGGATCATTTTGTAATGAAGCTCAGGCTTATAAGATTCCTTAGAACTCCGGAATATGATGCACTGTTTTCAGGAGATCCTGTATGGGTAACAGAATCTATAGGTGGAATGACAGTTGATGGGAAATCACTTGTAACAAAGAACTGCTTCAGGATACTTCACACACTGTATAATATCGGACCTTCTCCAGAGCCGAATCTGACAGTTTTATGGAGTGAGAATCTGCCGGAAGCATGGAAAAAATACTGTGCAAAAGTTTCAATAGATACTTCCTCCCTTCAATACGAAAATGATGATATTATGAGACCTCAGTT
This sequence comes from Leptotrichia sp., assembly GCA_041854625.1. Classification (GTDB taxonomy): domain Bacteria; phylum Fusobacteriota; class Fusobacteriia; order Fusobacteriales; family Leptotrichiaceae; genus Leptotrichia_A. The sequence continues at coordinate 1,328 of JBHACQ010000045.1, forward strand.
TGGAGAGAATTATGGTATAGCATGTTGCGTGTCACCTATGGCTATAGGGCAGCAGATGCAGTTTTTTGGAGCAAGGGTAAATCTGCCTAAGGCACTTCTCTATGCAATAAATGGAGGAAAGGACGAGAAGTCCAAGTTACAGGTTACACCTGAAGGAATGTTCCAGAAGGTTGAAGGTGAGTATCTGGAATTTGATGAAGTATGGGATAAATTTGACAAGCTTCTTGACTGGCTGGCAGAAACTTATGTAAAGGCATTAAATATTATTCACTATATGCATGATAAATATTCATATGAAGCATTGGAAATGGCTCTTCATGATGTAGATATAAAAAGGACACAGGCTTTTGGAATAGCAGGAATTTCTATAATAGCAGATTCACTTGCAGCTATAAAGTATGGGAAAGTAAGAATTGTAAGGGATGAAGAAGGAGATGCAGTGGATTATGTTGTTGAAAAGGGGTATGTTCCTTTTGGAAATAACGATGATGCCACAGATCAGTTTGCAGTAGATGTTGTAAAAATATTTATGAATAAGATAAGGCAACATAAAATGTATAGAGATGCTATTCCTACACAGTCAGTACTTACAATAACATCAAATGTAGTGTATGGAAAGAAGACAGGAAATACTCCTGATGGAAGAAGGGCCGGAGAACCTTTTGGACCTGGAGCTAATCCTATGCACGGAAGGGATACGAGAGGAGCAGTAGCCTCTTTAGCATCAGTGGCAAAACTTCCATTTGAAGATGCCAATGACGGTATTTCCTACACATTTGCCATAACACCTGAAACTTTAGGTAAAAATGAGAATGAGAAGAAGGGGAATCTGGTAGGACTATTAGACGGATATTTTAATCAGACAGGGCAGCATTTAAATGTAAATGTATTTGGAAGAGAACTTCTGGAAGATGCTATGGTAAAACCTGAAAATTATCCTCAGCTTACAATAAGAGTTTCAGGATATGCAGTAAATTTCGTAAAATTAACTAAGGAACAGCAGCTGGATGTTATAAACAGAACAATATCAAGCAAGTTCTAATTGAAGGACGGTAAAAATATAATATGATTTATGTCGCATGTATATTCTGTTATGAGATGCTCATGCGGCATATTTTCTTTTTACGGAAAATATTCCATGGTATCTGTGGAAGAAAAAAGATGATAGGTGGTTGTGATAACCGGTTTCATGAATAATTTCATAAAAAACTTTTTCTGTGGAATTTATTTGGAAAACAGTATGAAATATTTGTAAATAATGTTAAAATATATGAAAAGACAATAAATTAAAAAGGGGATAAAATAGCTATGAAGGGATATATACATTCTTTTGAATCTTTTGGGACAAAAGATGGTCCAGGGATAAGATTTGTGTTATTTTTACAGGGATGTCCGCTAAGATGTCTTTATTGTCACAATGTGGATACCTGGAATATAAAAGATAAGAAATATATGATGAGTGCAGATGAAGTAATGGTTGAAGTACTGAAAGTAAAAGGTTTTATACGGAGCGGAGGAGTGACAGTTTCAGGGGGAGAACCTCTGCTACAGCCTGAATTCCTGACAGAGATATTTAAACTGTGTAAGGAACATGGAATACATACTGCTTTAGATACTTCAGGATATGTCTTTAATGGGAAAGTGAAGGAGGTTTTAAAATACACGGATCTTGTACTTCTTGATATAAAGCATATTAATCCATTGAAATACAAGGAACTGACTTCCGTAAATCTGGAAAACACATTGAAATTTGCAGAATATCTGTCAGAAATAGGTAAACCTGTATGGTTAAGATATGTGCTGGTTCCAGGATACACTGATAATGAGGAAGAACTTCATAAATGGGCAGAATACGTGTCTCATTTAAAGAACATAGAAAGAGTGGATATCCTGCCTTTTCATCAGATGGGAGGATACAAATGGGAAGAAGTCGGAAGAAAGTATAAGCTGAAGGATGTCGTGACACCGTCACGGGAAGAGATTAAGAAAGTTGAAGAAGTATTTTCTTCTTATGGGCTGAATATACATATCTAGGAGGAAGAAGTGAAGAAAATAGGTATTGTAGTAGAATATAATCCATTTCATAATGGACATCTGTATCAGATTGAAGAAATACGGCATAAATATGGAAAAGATGCATTTATAGCAGTTGTCATGAGTGGAGATTTTGTCCAGAGAGGACAGATTTCATATATGGATAAATGGGAAAAGACAGAGACGGCATTAAAATCAGGTATCGACCTTGTAGTTGAGCTTCCCTTATATTATTCAATCCAGAATGCAGAGATTTTTGCTAAAATGTCTACAAGAATACTGGAAAAGCTTGGTCTGGAAATCCAGGTATTTGGAGCTGAAGAAGATGACAGGAAAGTAATGGACAGGATTATAAGGCTTCAGGCACAGGAGGAATATATAGAGAAGCTGAAAATGTATATAAAAAAAGGGAACAGCTACAGTGCTTCCCAGAGAAAGGTACTTGCTGAATACGGATATGAAGATATAGTAAAATCCAATAATATTCTGGCTCTTGAATATATGAGGGCTATATACAGTGACAATATGAAAATAGAGCCCTACATTATAAAAAGAGAGATTTCTGAATATAATGAAAAAGAAATAGATTGTGGAAGAAAAAAGATAGCAAGTGCCACTTTTATACGAAATTATCTTGAAAATAGGAGAGGAACTCTTTCTGAAATAAGGGGATTTTTACCAGAGATTTCTTATAGGATTATAGAAAAAAAACATATGGAAGCAGAAAAAATGGAGATAAAGTCCATAACAGCAACTGAAGGAATTTTTAAACTTCTTAAATATAAGTTATTAATGGAAACCAAGAAAGAAATAATAAAAATATATGATATAACAGAGGAAATATATGCTAGAATATATAGGGAAATAAAGAAATCAGACACATATAAGATATTTTTAACGGAAGTAAAATCCAGGAATTTTTCAAATAAGAGGATTGAAAGGATAGTTTTGAATATATTACTTGGAATAACAGAAGAAGTAATGGATTTTGAGCTGGACTATATAAGGATTTTAGGATTTAATAAAAAAGGAAGGGAATATCTGAAGGATCTGAAACTTCTTTCAAAAGATAAAGAAAATAAAAATAAGGTATCTGAGACAGATGAAGTTTCAGAAGAAAAAATATATGTTAACTGGAAAGATATTGAAAAAAATGTGGAAAGTAAAAAAGTAAAGATAGAAAAAAATGGCTTCTTAATAAAGGAGCTGCTTACAGGTAAAAAGGAAAGGCTAAATCCGCTAATAATAAATGAAAATGAGTCAGCATATGGGGAATAATAAAATTTTTTTGAAGTTAGGATTAGGAAATTTTAAATATAATAAAATTAGGATATAAAGGAGTACGAATGGGAGTATTAATTACAGTAAATATATTATTTATGATATTTTTCTTTGCATTAGCATATATGTCAATCAGATATTTCATAAACCAGATAGAAAAATATCCGAGGATAACTCTAGATGAAGTTTATAATAGCAAAAAGCTGCGTCAGAAATATAATATTGAAAATAAGGTAAATCCTAAAGACTTTGGCTATAATTTTAAGGAAGTACCTTATAAATCCGGTAAAATCCAGTTATATGGATGGCTGATGGAAAATAAGGAAGCTGAAAAGACAATGATAATCTCCCATGGAAGGGGAGTAAACCGTCTGGCAGCTCTCCAGTATTTACAAATATTTAAAGATACAGGATTAGATAAGGAATATAGTTTTTTTATACCTGATTTAAGGAATTCTGGAAAATCAGATGTAGCTAAAACAAAAATGGGATACTGTTTTGCACAGGATATTTATCATACAATGGAAATGCTTAATGAAAAGTTTGGAAAGAATACTTTTACACTTTTTGGATTTTCCCAGGGAGGAATGGGCTCAGCCGCAGCTGCAAAGATATTTAATAATGGGCTAAGAAAAAAAGGGATAAAAGTTGACAAAATGATACTTGACAGTTCGATATCAAATGTAAGGAAGAAGGTCAAGGAGGATGCCAAGAAGAGGAAAGTTCCTAAATTTATTGTAAGTGTAGTTGTAAGGGTGTTTAATTTCAGGGTTGGTAATAAACTTGATAAACTAAAGCTTTCTTATCTCCTGAGGAGAATACCTACATTAATAATTCAGACAAAAAGCGATAAGGCTACAACTTATGGAATGCTCATGGAAGAATATAATGAAATAGCACAGAATAAGAATATAAGCATTAAAGTCTTTGAAAAAGGTTCTCATACTAGAATATATGCAGAACCTGATTATAAGGAAGAATATACACAGGTAGTTGCAGCTTTTCTGAAGGGGATAGAATATAATAATGAGGAGATATCTAGATCAGATATTCAGAAAACTCCGGAATATGAAAAAGTCCAGGAAGAAGAAGAGGAAAAAACAACAGAATATTATGAAAAATTTTCTGATTTTGATTTTGACGAAAACTAGTAGTTAAGAATAAAACAAATACATATAATGGAGAAGAAAATGGCAAAAATGACAAAAAGTAAGTACTTTATATATGGACTGGGAGTGTCCTATTTTATGCTTGATCAGCTATATAACCAGTGGATGCCTTACTATTATCTGCCACCTGAAACGGAAAAAAGTCTAGAACCTTTAATAAATCCAGCCTATCTGGTAATAACATTTATAATCGCTAGACTAATTGATGCAATTTCAGACCCTCTTGTAGGATACTGGTCAGATAATTCAAAAGCTAAAATGGGGAAAAGATCTTTTTTTATAGCACTTGGGGGACTTCCTTTAGGAATTTTTATGATAATGTATTTTTATCCTCCTAAAAGTTCTCAGTTGCTTATGCTTATATATCTTTCGATATTAGGTGGTCTTTTTTTCTGTGCCTATACGCTAGTGGGGGGACCATATAATGCATTGATTCCTGATCTGGCTAAGACAAAGGAGGAGCAGCTTAACCTGTCAACTGTACAGTCCATGTTTAGGCTGTTATTTACAGGGGTAGCATTAGTCTTGCCAGGAACACTTATAAAGCTTCTAGGTAAGGGGAATACAGAAACAGGTATAAGGAAAACGGTTATCCTTCTGACAGTCATAGCAACTATTGGAGTGTATGCATGTATTTTTTTACTGAAGGAGAAGGAGCTGGTTCAGAGGGATGACAGCCAGAAGAAATTAAAATTCGGAGAGTCTCTGAAATATATAATGAAAAAGGAAATAATACTGTATTTTATGGGTTTTGTATTTTTCTTTAGTGGTTTTAATATATTAAGGGGAGTTCTTACGTATTATCTTACAATTATTATGAAACTTCCTATTGAAAGAATGACAATAATAACAGGGGTACTTTTCGGAGTAGCAGGTATATTTTTCCCTATAACGAATATACTTGGAAAAAAATATTCTTATAAAAAAATATTGATATTAGATATTTTGTTACTTATAATAGGAACCGGAGGACTACTTTTCATAAACAGTAATACAGGATACTTGGCATATGTCATGTTCATTATCTGTGGTATGGGATTAAGCGGATCAGCTTTTATATTCCCTCAGGCAATGCTAAGTGAAATATCTGTTAAGATTTCTGAAAAGGAAAAAGTAGGACTTGAAGGATTTTTATTTGGAATACAGGGACTGTTTCTGAAACTCGCCTTTCTGGCGCAGCAGGTAGTAGTACCTCTGGTAATTGTAGCAGGAAGCCCAATATATGAAAAAGGGCTGAAAAAAGCTACTGATTTAGGAGTAAGAGGAAGTTTAACAGTGGCATTGTTATTTTTTGGAGTATCACTATTTTTTTACAAACTGAAAAAAGAAGATTAGAATACGGAGGTTTTTATGGAAATCAAAGAGTTACAGGCAAAAGCAAAAGATTTAAGAAGAAACATTATTGAAATGATCTACAGAGCCAAATCCGGGCATCCAGGAGGCTCTCTTTCAATAGCTGATATTATGTCAGTTCTTTACTGGAAGGAAATGAATGTTGATCCGGCAAATCCGAAAGATGAAAAAAGGGACAGGTTTGTACTGAGTAAAGGTCATGCTGCTCCTGTACTATATGCGGCTCTGATAGAAAAGGGGTATGCAGATAAGGAACTTATCCCTACTTTAAGGAGATGGCATTCACCATTACAGGGACATCCTGATATGAAAAAGATGCCAGGAGTAGAAATGTCTACAGGTTCTCTTGGGCAGGGGCTTTCAGCAGCAAATGGAATGGCAATAAGTGGAAAGATATATAATAATGATTACAGGGTATATACAATTTTAGGTGACGGAGAAATACAGGAAGGTCAGATATGGGAAGCTGCAATGACGGCGGCACATTACAAGCTGGATAATCTTGTGGCAATAGTAGATTATAATAATCTCCAGATAGACGGAAAGGTTTCAGATGTAATGGATGTATATCCTGTAGCTGATAAGTTTAAGGCTTTTAACTGGCATGTAATTGAAATAAATGGACATGATTACGAACAGATAATAAGAGCATTTGATGAAGCTAGGAATACAAAGGGGAAACCTACCGTTATAGTAGCTAGTACAGTTAAAGGGAAAGGAGTTTCCTTTATGGAAAATAATCCTGGATTCCATGGAGCCGCTCCAAATGATGAAGAGTACAAAAAAGCTATGGAAGAATTACAATAGGAGGATATGAAAATGGAAAAGAAATCGACAAGACAGGCCTATGGAGAGGCACTGGTAAAATTAGGGAAAGAAAATAAAGATGTAGTAGTATTGGAGGCAGATCTTTCAAAATCTACGATGACTGCCTACTTTCAGAAGGAATTTCCTGAAAGACATATAAATGTAGGAATAGCAGAAGCTGATATGATGGGAATGGCAGCAGGTATTGCAACAACAGGTAAAATTCCTTTTGCCTCTACATTTGCACATTTTGCTGCAGGAAGAGCCTTTGACCAGATAAGAAACAGTATTGCATATCCTAAGCTGAATGTAAAAATATGTCCTACTCACGCAGGAGTATCCCTAGGAGAAGATGGAGGTTCCCACCAGTCAGTAGAAGATGTGGCTCTGATGAGGTCTATTCCAGGAATGACAGTTCTATGCCCTGCAGATGCAGTGGAAACTGAAAAGATGATATTTGCAGCAGCAGAATACGAAGGTCCTGTATATGTAAGACTTGGAAGGCTTAATATTCCTGTGCTGTATAATGACAGCTACAAATTTGAAATAGGTAAGGCACATGTACTGTCAGAAGGAGATGACGTAGCAATTATCGCCGCAGGATTAATGGTGTATGAGGCAGTTGAAGCAGCAAAACTTCTTGAAAAAGAAGGAATAAAGGCAAGGGTAATAAATATGTCGACAATAAAACCGTTAGATGAAGAAACAGTATTAAAAGCTGCAAAAGAATGTAAGTTTATTGTAACAAGTGAAGAACACTCAGTTGTAGGAGGGCTTGGAAGTGCGGTTTCAGAGTACTTATCGGAAATTCATCCTACAAAGGTAATAAGACATGGAATCTATGATGTCTTTGGTCAGAGTGCGGATGGAGATACAATGCTTAATAACTATAAATTAAGAGCAAAAGATATAGCTGAAGTTGTACTGAAAAATAGATAAAATAAAAAAGGGATTTCTCAAAAGTAATAATTAATTGCATATGTAATGTTTTAATTACTTCTGAGTTCCCTTTTTAATTTAGGAGTTATATATCAATTTATGGCATTTTACTTATTAATCAACATCCCATCTTATAAATTCTCCAGTGACTGCGTCAATATCAAATTCATATTCCCTTCCATTATATTCAATTTCCCCTTCGTAAACCATTCTTCCGTCTTCCCTGTCCAGCTTAAATTTTTTGATGTGTGAATTATTTGCACCTCTGACTCGTGAAAGTGCAATTCTTCTAGCTTGACTTTCATTTATATATCCTGCATTAGTCCTGTTATTTACATTTCTGTCTTTTCTACTATAGTTTATTATTTTTCCAGTAGCTGCATCAATTTCATATTCATATTTTACATTATTGTTGTAAAATTCTATATCGTATATTCTCCTTCCATTTTCCCAATCTAGGTACCCTTTCATTTTCTGAGCTCTATTTCTGGACACTCCCGCATGCCTAAGGGCAATTTCCTTTGCCTTTTCTAAAGATATATAGGAGTCACTTATACCTATGTCTACTCCGTCTATTTCTGCAACTACTCTTATTTTAGGACGAAAACTCCTAATATCGGCAAAGCTGAAAGAACTTAATAAAGCAGTTCCCAATAACATTATTTTTAATGATCTATTTTTCATATTTCATCCTCCAATACTGATTTAATAATGTAAATTATTATTAAGAAAAGTATACAGAAAAATTATTAAGGAAAAATGAGAAGTATTATACAGTATCAGATAACCTATTTTAGTTATCTTTATTCTTTTTATAATAAACGCTTGACAACTGAACACAAAAAATAAATAAATTATTGACTTTTATTTTTTTTTCTGCCATACTGTTAAAAACAATTTTAGTGAGAAGATGGTTTTTGTGAAAAAATAAAAAAGGATAGGCATA
>JBHACQ010000046.1:0-10342 GCA_041854625.1 Leptotrichia sp.
ATAAAAATAGGCTTTCCTGTCACTTCTAATATATACTTTTATATCCTTGTCCATTTCCCCTCCCTACTTTCTTTTTTAGATAAATTTCTTCCTCAGTTTATCGGTTTAATACAAACTTACCATTTCTTTCAATAATTTCAACTGTAACTGCATCCTGTCTCTTAAAACTTATTTCTTCCTTATATACAATTTCCTTATTTAAAATTTTTTTCGAATATATTACTTCCAAAGTTTTGTAAACTGTATTCCTGTCTAGCGGAAGGAGATAATGCACCCCTTCCTCATCCTTTATTTCCTTTATTTTAAAGTTACCTATGCTTTCATTCCCTTTCCCTAGAAATATGAGCCTTTCAAGTTTATTATTCCCCATTTTATCAATTATAAATTTTCTATTAAAATAATAACTGCTCTCCTCCAGAAATTCCTTTTTTCCGTTAAAGACTATTCCCTTCAACCCTATTATTCCTGAATTTTTTTCTTCCATATAAGCTAAATATTTTTCTGACACAGCTCCAGTCTTTCCCTTCCTTTCCTTTAAAAAATTTATCCTGCTCCTTTCCTTGACAAAATATACAAATCCTGTTGAAAAGGAAAGGATTATAGATAAAACTATCAGGACATATATAAGGCTGGCTCCCCTGTCTCTAATTTTCCCTTTTATTCCCATATCCTCAACCTCAATCATATCAGATTAATTATTCTTATGCTTCTTCTGTTTCCTGACTTCACACTGATTACAAGAAGAGGGTGAATTTCCTTTAATTCTAGATTGTCAAATTCACCTACTATACCTTTGCTTCCTAAATTTTCTAATGCATCTCCTTCTGAAATATAAAGTTTTTTATCCTTATATTCAATTTTATAATAAGAACCTTTTTTCCTGTATATAATCTCTTCCTCCCCCAAATATATATTTCCTTCTTTCCCTTCATAGTTAAAACTTGTCATATCTCTATCAGTAATATCCTCTGTTATTCTGTCTAATAGAAAGTTCATATTTTCATCTATTTTCTGTTCATTGGATTTTATCTTCTCTATTAAGGCAACCCTCCTTAAAAATACCGATAAAACTAATATAGATACGAAAAACAGGAACAAACATATCAGTATCTCTAAAATCAGGTATCCGTTATATTTTTCCTTGACCCTATTCTTCCGTTTTTCTCTCATTGATATCCTCCATATCCTCATTCCAGTTTAGGAAAATAATATCCTTTTACTTTTCCTATTGTTATTTCAAATATGTATTCCTTCTCACCTTTTTCATTAATATAATAATCTTCCGTTTTCCTTATCTTCATATTTCTTTTATTTTCTAGAGAAATGTCCTTTATTCCCATATCTAAAATTTTATACTTTTCTTCTAATGAAACAATGTTATAAAAACTTTTTCCATCTAAAATAACATGTTCACCCATTTTCCCCTCTATAAATTCATAGTCTTTAGTTTTCAATAATTCCAGCATATTCCTGTCCGTAATATTTTCTGAACTTCTATCTGTAAGCCTGCTGTTCATATTAAAAGTTTTTAAGAGCAGGTTACTTACAGGTAGGATGACTAAAGTTATAAAAAACATTGATATAAGACTTTCAACTAAAGATTCACCTCTATTCTTTTTCATATATTCCTCCCTACAATTCAAGGCTTTTTTACCTGAAGACTATCCTGAATATCATATATCCTGTAATTATGAATGGAGCAAAAGGTATATACCTTAACTTTTTCCCCCTGTATTTAAAGTAAGGATATATAAAAATAACTGCTATCCCTGAAAAAATATAGGTAATCTGATAGAACTCCACTACTTCCCATAAATTCCTGTATGTGAGAATTCCTCCTATCCCCATCATCAATTTGATATCTCCAAAACCTATCATTTCCCTTTCAAAATAATCTCCTATTATGTATAGTATAAGCAATGGCATCGAATATGCACATATTCCCAGATAGTATCCTTCAATATTACTGTTTATGATACTTTTACACATTCCAGTAATTAGAAGCAGTACAGCTGATTTTTCACTGATTATCTTATGTCTAATATCTAATATAAGAATATATATGAAATTCAGATATTCTATTATTGACAGCATATCCATATTATTTTCTTATTTCCTCATTTGGAAAGGCCTTACTGTCAGCATCTATTTTGGCATATACTTCTCCATTACTGTACATTATCACTCCTTTAATATTCCCTATTTTAAAGCTTCCTGTTGTAGTAAGTCCTATCCCGAGCTTCTGGATATTTCCCTGTTCCGTTAGAATATCCTGAAGATTTGCAGGAGAATCTCCACCATGATCTATACTCCATGATGTAGATGCATTGTTTAATTCAGCTACTGCTCCTACAACTTTACTCCTGTTTGCCTTATTCAGATATTTTCCTACCTGTGGAACTGCTACTGCAGAAAGAATTGTTATAATGGCTATTACCAGGATTACTTCTACTAGTGTGAATCCTTCTTTTAGCTTTCCATTCTTTCTTTCTGATTTTATCCTCATTTTACCACCTCTTTTTTAATTTTTATTTAATTAAATATACTATATTTTTTATTTTTTGTCAATTTTTTTTTATAACAAAACAAATCTAAAACCTATCTTAATTTATCTTCCTCAGTATGAATCCATCTGCCATTTTTTTAATACTGAAATATAAAAAACATCTATCTTATATCTTTAAATAAAGATTTTTAAAATAGATGTTTTTCTATATTTTTAATATTATTATTTCAATAACCTCTTCTAGTCAGCCGAACCTACTGCCTTAATTATTTCCACTATTGTGTCTGTAGCCTTTTCCATGCTCTTCAGGGAAACAAATTCATACTTTCCATGAAAATTTTCCCCTCCTGCAAATATATTAGGAGTAGGCAGTCCCATAAAAGATATTTTTGAACCGTCTGTACCACCTCTTATAGGTTTTATAATAGGCTTTATCCCTAGATTTTCCATCGCCTTTTTAGCAATATCTACAACATACATATGTTCCCTTATGACTTCTCCCATATTATAATACTGATCCTTAAGAAATACTTCCACAGTTCCCTTTCCATATTTTTCATTCATCTTATCTGCAACATTCTGGGCAAACTTCTTTCTTGATAAAAACTTCTCCTTGTCATGATCCCTTAAAATATATACCAGTTCAGCTTCCTCACAGCTGGAGTTTATTTTTTCCAGAAAATAAAAGCCCTCATATCCTTCTGTCCTTTCAGGAACTTCATCTGCAGGAAACATTGAAGCTAGTTCTGATGCCAGTAAACTAGCATTTATCATTTTCCCTTTAGCTGTTCCAGGATGTACACTTTTCCCTCTTATCCTATAAACTGCCTGTGCTGCATTAAAACTTTCATATTCCAGTTCCCCTACAGGCCCCCCATCCATAGTATAGGCAAAGTCAGCATTAAACTCCTCTACATTAAAATTATCTGCTCCTCTTCCTATTTCTTCATCGGGACCGAAAGCAACCTTTACTGTTCCATGCTTTATTTCAGGATGGTTCTTCAGATACTTCACAGCTTCTATTATTTCGACTATTCCAGCCTTGTCATCAGCTCCCAGTAAAGTTGTACCATCTGTTGTAATCAATGTTTCTCCAGTATAGTTCCTTAGATTTGGAAATTCCTCAACATACATTACTATTCCCAGTTCTTCATTCAGGACTATGTCTTTTCCATTATAATTTTCAATTATCTGAGGATTTACATTTACTGCATTGAAATCTGCAGTATCCATATGAGCTATAAAACCTACTGTAGGTACATCTCTGTCTATATTTGATGGCAATGTCCCATTTACAAAACATGCTTCATTAATAAATACATTTTCCATTCCTATTTCTTCTAGTTCCTTTTTCAGTATTTCTGCAAATTTCATCTGTGAAGGCGTTGACGGTACAGTTTCACTCTTTTCATCAGATCTTGTTTCTATCTTCACATATTTTAAAAATCTTTCCTTTAATGTCTCATACATGTGTCTATCATTCCTTTCATTTTAAATTCCTTCCGTAACATTTCCTTTTTCTGGAACTTGAATTTTCCCGGCAATACTTTTTCTTTTCTTCAGCATCTCCTTCATGTTCCTGCTTTAATCTTCCAGTTTACCTATTTCTTCTTCAAGCTTGTCAAGAAGAACATCAAGCTGTTTTGCAACTGCTTCTATTGTTGATTTCTTTGATAGGTCTACCCCTGCCTTCTTTAACTGATTCATCGGGAAGTCACTTCCCCCTGATGACAGAAGACCTATATATTTTTTCAAGGCACCTTTCCTTTTCTTCTCATCCTTTTCCTTTACTACCTTATCGTAAAGTATTGCTGATGATGCAAAGCATGTAGCATACTGATAGACATAAAAGGGAGTGTTAAAGAAATGTGGTACTCTTGCCCACAGGATATTGACAAGCTCTTCTTTTTCAATTGTTTTTCCATAATATTCATCAAATAGCCCTGAAATAATCCCGTTTAATATTTCTGCCGTTATGGGCTGACCCTTTTCAGCCAGAGTATGAGCCTGATATTCATAATCTGCCAGTAGAGCCTGAAAATAAAACGTTCCTGTAATATTCCCTATCTCCTGATCCAGAAGTGCTATCCTTTCTTTAGGATCCTGAGTTCTTTCAAGCATATAATCCAGTAACAGCCTTTCATTGAATGTAGATGCTACTTCTGCAACAAATATTGTATAATCTGACATCGAAAAAGGCTGATTCTCATCTGAATAAAGAGTATGAAGAGTATGTCCCAGTTCATGTGCCAGAGTAAATACTCCGTCCAATGTCTTATTGTAATTTAAAAGCATATACGGATGAACTCCATAAACTCCTGCAGAATATGCTCCTGATCTCTTTCCCTTTGATTCAAAGACATCAATCCATCCTTCCGATATGGCTTTCTCCATTTTTAATGTATATTCTTCCCCTAATGGAGCTACAGATTTCAGGACAAGTTCTTTAGCCTCATCATACTCATAATCCTTTTTAAATTCAACTAAATCTACTATTCCATCATAGTTATAATATTTTTTAAGTCCCAGCATTTTCTTACGTAGCCTTAGATACCTTTTTAAAGGTTCCGAGTTTTTCTTGGCAGTATTTATAAGGTTCAGATACACCTTTTCAGGAATATTGTTTCCTTCTAGAAAACTCGACAGGAATGTGTCATATTTATATGCCTTCACTTTTGCATTATTTTTCTGCAGTATTGCATTATATACTGCTGCAAGTGTATTTTCCTTCTTTTTATATATTCCATAATAATTTTGGAACATCAGTCTTCTATCCTTCTGATTCCTGTTTTTTGTTAATATCCTGCTGTAATTTGCAGGAGTAACTTCCACCTTCTTTCCGTCACTTAATTTCACTACCGGCCATTCTACATCAGTTATAGTAATTTCAGAATATATTGTCTTCGGAGCTGAAAAATATGAACTGAAAAAAGAAATAAGACGGCTCTCATTCTCCTCAAGTACATGTTTCTGCAACCTAAAGAGATTTTCAAGACCAAACCTGTAATCTGAAAATTCCTCCTTCATCATCCATTTTTCTATCTTTTTTCTGTTTTCAATCAGTTCAGGATTCACCCATGACAACGCTGTGTGAATTTCTGAAAAAAGGAACTGTATTTTCTGAAAATTTTCCGTAGCTTCCCTATCTAATGAATTTAAGTCCCTTGCTAATTGGGGATATCTGAAAAGTTTATAGGAAATCTTATCCATTTCTTCCTGTTTCCTAAAAAATTCCAGCAGATTTTTCTCATTTGAAAATGTACCTTTATATTTTATAAGCTCTTTTTGAATCTTCTTTACTTTTTCAAGATCTTTATTCCAGCATCCATAATCCTCATAAATATCTGATAAATTCCATTTGTATTCTTTTTTTATTTTTTGTCTTTCCATTAGATATTCTCCTTAAATATATTTTTTCTTCCCCCGGCTATCCTTAAAATTGTGAAAAAATTCTGGCACTGCTTCTTTTTAGATAATATTCCCGTCCTTACTACTATCTAGTTTCTATATTTAAAAACCAGAAAATACACTATTGCTAGTGGCAGTATAAAACCAGCCACTGATAAAAAAGCATCCAGAGCTACCTTTAGTAAGGCAATTATAGCTACTGTCCCTATAGCCAGTCCTATACTTTTTATAATTAATATCCAGTTGCTTTGTGGTGTCACATCCCGCATTTCTCATTCCTCCATATCTATAATTCTATGTGTCTTCCATTGTTTCCCAGAACCATACTTAAATATATTTTCTTATGAGAAGTCTTTCCTTTCCTTTTCTTGTTTCTCCCCTGTCTGAAAACAGTTTAAATTTCCCATAACCTCTTATGGTTATTAATGAACCTATCTCTATATTTTTTGACTTGTCCTTCTCTTCAAGGTAATCTACCAGGACCTTCCCTTTTTCTATAGGATCTACAACCTTTGTCCTTGACAGATTAGTTATTGCCGATACTATACTGTCCAGTCTTCTGGAAGGTACCGCTATTATCTTGTCATCATATTTATATTCAGGTATTCTCTCCTTAGCTATATCAATTTCCTCTATAGTACACGGAATCTTCCCAATCTGTACAAGCTCATTTAAGATTATATCCTTTATTTTTTCTGAAACTGGGATATACCCTATTCCATTATCAATAATCAGATCCCCCATCAGTTCCCTTTTTATATTAATTCCCATTAGGCTTCCTAGAAAATCTCTATGACCATATTCCGCAAACCTGCTATTCGTTTCAATCCTTAAAAATCTGCATGGAAATTCCAGAGTCTTTAAAATCTCCTCTTGAATGTTACAGCCTCCCATCTCATATCTGATATATTCATCAGGTATAAATGCTATCTGCCTTCTGTCACTTTCTTCAAAAACTCCTGAAGTCAATATATGTACTCCTTCTATTGTCCTTGTCAGCTTCTTCCAGAAATCAGGAGTATAAAATTCTTCTGTATAACTGATAATTCCATATTCTTTTGCAACTTCAAATGAATTATACAGTCTGCTTGCTTCATATTCCTTCTCTTTTGCAAATTGTCTTAAAAATATTTCCTTTTTCATTTTCTTCCTTTATTTAGATTTATTTCTATACCTATTTTTGTATTTTCTTTTATTTTATCATAAATTTTTACATTTTCACATTCTTTTCAAAAATATTTATTTCATCCAAAAAAGAGGACTTTATTTTAAAGCAGTTATGCCTTCCAGTAAAATATTATTTTTAAGTCCTCTTTTAAAAATCATATATTCTTTCTAACTTTCTATCTGCTATTAATTTCAATCGAACTAGAATAATTTTGTCCCGCATTCCTGGCAGAATTTCCCACCGCTAGTCTTTGTCCCGCATTCCGGACAGAATTTTGGTACTCCTCCAGCAGACGGCTGCTGACTGCCTTGCTGCTGATTATTCATCTGGTTTTGCTGATTCTGTTGATTCATCTGATTCATCATCTGCTGTCCCATCATCATTCCCATCTGCATACCAGCCATGCTTCCAGCCATATTTCCTGCTCCTCCTCCATGTTCCATAGAATCTGCCATTGCCATCTGAGTGTACTTATTAATATCTCCCACCATGCTCTGACCTGCCGCTTTTTCCTGCATTCTCTGAATCTCTTCAGGATAACTGAAACTAGAAATAGAGAAACTAGGAACGGAAAGTCCTATTTTCCTCATTTCAAAGTCCATATCTTCCCGTATTCCGTTCCCTATTTCAAATGAATTCACCTGAAGGTTGAACATATCCTTCCCTTCTCTGGATATCCATTTCATAAGAAGCTGATCAAGCATTGAAATTACTCTTTCTTTTACATCTTCAATATTGAACTGCTGCTTAATTCCTGCTATCTTCTCAATAAGAATATCGTGATTGTCAACTTTACAAGACATTGTTCCAAAAGACCTTATGGGCATTCCTCCAGGAAGCCCAGGTGCCGGAACGTTTATTGCATTCTTAGTTCCCCATTTTACCGTAACTTCCTTTGTATTAATAAACAGAACTTCTGCCCTCATTCCTGAATTAAATCCAAATTTAAAGCCCTTCAATGTTGAAAGGAAAGGTATAATCTGAGATTCAATGTCGTAATCTCCTTCATCCTGAAATACTCCTTCAACTTTTCCATTAAAAAGAAATATAGCATCCTGACCTGGTCTTATAATCAATTTAGAACCTTTTTTTATTTCCTTGTTTGACCATTTCCAGAATAATGCGTCATCATTATACTGTTCCCATTCCACTACATTTGCAAACTGTTTTCCAAACAATCCCATAATACACTTCTCCTTCTATATTTTGCTATAATCCCATTTCCT
This sequence comes from Leptotrichia sp., assembly GCA_041854625.1. Classification (GTDB taxonomy): domain Bacteria; phylum Fusobacteriota; class Fusobacteriia; order Fusobacteriales; family Leptotrichiaceae; genus Leptotrichia_A. The sequence continues at coordinate 8,309 of JBHACQ010000046.1, forward strand.
TTTTCAATTTTTCAAGTTCGTCATTAACTGACTGTGAAGTTTCCTCTTCTCCTCCTTCGTCATATTTTTTCATAAGTTCACTTATTTCATCTTTCGGTCCTGAATTAAGTTCAACAGCAGCATTTGATTCATCAAGCATTCTGTTAGCTTTTTCTTCAATGGAATTGAATGCAGAAATATTTCCGCTTATTCCTGAAGAAGAAGTCAGGCTGTTAATTTTCTGTGCAGTTTTAGCCATTTTCATTTTTGACTTAATTTCATTTCTTCTGTCTGACAGTTTCTGTATATCTGATACAAGCTTATCATGCATCTCCCTCATTTTTGTAGAATTCTGCACAGCTATTTCCTTTTCCTTCTGAAGACTTTCCAGCTTCATTTTCATTGATTCCTTCTTTTCAAGGAACATTCTTGCGTCAGATTCATTTCCAGCCTGAAGAGCTTTCTTTGCATAAGACTCCATTTTCTTCATTTCATCTTCACATTCAGAAACTTTTCTCTTAGCTGCACTTTCCTGTGCCATTACTGCCACTGTCTCAGCTTTTACACTTCCCAGATCCCTTTCCAGATTCCTCAGATATTGATCTATCATTTTCTCAGGATCTTCCATTTTATCAAGTAACGCATTAATATTAGATGCCATTATGTCCTTAAACCTTCCTAAAATACTTGCCATTTTAATTCCTCCTAGTCAATTTATTTTTTGAACATGTATACTATTCCTATGATCAATATAATTACTAAAATAACTGCTATTGCTATCTTAACTGGTGATTTTGGATATTCTCCTACTGTTTTACCATTCTCACCATTAATGACAACCTGGTATGCTTTACCATTAAATGAATAGGACATTGAATATACCGGAAGCATCAGAAGCCTATAAAATTCATTGCTCCAATATACATCATATTCTATCTCTCCCACCTTGTCGTAGCTCTTAAGTACATCTGCCTTGATCATTTCTACTAACTTATCTTTCATTATCGGCTTCACTTCTGCATATCCATCCCACATCGGAACTTTAAAAATTTCCGAATTATAGCCTGACAGATAACCTGAGTTAAAACTTATAGTTCTTTCCAGATTAAATCCTTCTAGACTTTTAAGAAGGCTGTCCTTTAAGGATTTTGATGCCCTCATAATTACATTTTTAAAATCATTGGAAATACTTCCTCTTACAGTATACCAGTCAGTAACTGTCCTTGTCTGAGTTTTACCCTCATCATCTTCATAAGTTTCCGTACGTTCTTTCCCGCCTTCAGCTGTATAGTCACAGTCTGCATGATTATCAAATGACCAGTAAGGCAGATATATTCCCATCACTTTACCGCTCTGATAAAGATTCTTTAAGGCATTTGGAGCAAACCACCTTTTCTTTACCCAGTTTGAAAAAATATTTTCCACTTCCTTCCGGTCTATAGAAAATGGTCTCATTCCATCCGGTTCTAAAACAGAAACAGCCTTATCACTCATTACAATATTAGAATCACAGTAGGGACACTTCCCTGAAGTTTCATGAGAATTCATTTCAATTGTTGCTCCACAAGAATTACATTCAATAACTGATATAACTTCCTTTTCTTCATATTTCACCCTGTCATCATATTCGTGTAAAGCATGCCTTTTCCATGTCAATGTACTTGGCAGATGTTCTTCTGTACTGCAGTTTTCACATTTTAAAGCCTTTGATTTAGGATCAAATCTCATCATTCCACCACAGCTTTTACATTTAAAATCATCTTTTTTCATGATTTTCTCCTTCCTTTTAAGATTCAATTTATAAATATATATGTATCACATGCTTTTTTTAACATCTAATATATCCCTTTAAATCTGTTTTATCTTAAAATATCTTTTTAATTTTCTGTGTCTTATGTCCTAAATAATTTTACGAGCTTTTTTCTTTTTATGAATTTTTGTTTTAATATAAATGTCCCTGTGTATAGTTTTATGATTTTATTTTTTGAACTGATTTTATTTCACTTATATTATACCTCAAAAAATAAAAAAAAAGCTTGGCAAATACATATCCTC
>JBHACQ010000047.1:0-28694 GCA_041854625.1 Leptotrichia sp.
AACAAGCATTTTCATAAAGCCTTTCTTAAAATACCAGTCTATCGCAAGGAATATCGTATTATAAAGTATTTTGTGAGGTAAAAGGCTTCCAAGCACTAAAACTGTATTTCAGATTAAAGAGGGTGGACAGAAAAAATATAACTGAAGGACCTCAGATTTTTATTGCAAATCATCAGAGTTTTATAGATTCTTTAGTGCTTGGAAGCCTTTTACCTCACAAAATACTTTATAATACGATATTCCTTGCGATAGACTGGTATTTTAAGAAAGGCTTTATGAAAATGCTTGTTGACCATGGAAATGTTGTCCTGATTGATATAAATAAGAATATAAGGAAGAGTGTAGAAGAGATAGCATCGAATATTAAAAGTGGAAAGAATGTCCTTATTTTTCCGGAAGGAGCAAGGACAAAAGACGGGAAAGTTGCCAGATTTAAGAAGGTTTTTGCCATAATAGCAAAAGAACTCGATGTTGAAATACAATGCCTGGGAATAAAGGGGGCATTTGAAGCATATTCCAGATATATGAAATTTCCTAGACCAAAAAAAATAGAGGTTGCTGTACTTGAGAAGTTCAAGCCGGAAGGAACATATGAGGAAATAGTAGAAAAAGCTGAAAATATAATAAGAAGTTATGTAGAAAATTAGAATTAACTTTAATTTAATTTGACAAAAAAGAGAAAATTTTGTATACTAGTTGAGTACTTAACAGTAAATTTAAGTACTCAACTAAAAAATAAAAAATGTATTGACATGATACAGAAACTATGATATACTAAACAAGTTGTCAGATACAATAAAAAATGCCTTGGTGGCGAAATCGGTAGACGCACAGGACTTAAAATCCTGTGGGAATTTATCCCGTGCCGGTTCAAGTCCGGCCCGAGGCACCATAAATAGTTTTGCGGGAGTAGCTCAGTTGGTAGAGCGTCAGCCTTCCAAGCTGAATGTCGCGAGTTCGACCCTCGTCTCCCGCTCCATTATGAGCCATTAGCTCAGTCGGTAGAGCACATGACTTTTAATCATGGTGTCACTGGTTCGATTCCAGTATGGCTCACCATTTTAACCAAACCATATGTGCCTGTAGCTCAGTTGGATAGAGCAACGGCCTTCTAAGCCGTGGGCCAGGAGTTCGAATCTCTTCAGGCACGCCATATGGATCTATAGCTCAGTTGGTTAGAGCCCCCGGCTCATAACCGGGTGGTCGCTGGTTCAAGTCCAGCTAGATCCACCATCTGCGCCCTTCGTCTAGTGGTCAGGACATCGGGTTTTCATCCCGGCAACAGGGGTTCGATCCCCCTAGGGCGTACCATTATTTTTTTAAGCCATAATGAAAATTGTGGTATTTTTTTTAGAAGAATATAAATTTTAATTATAAGGGTGAATGTCCGAACGGCTAAGGGACCGGTCTTGAAAACCGGCAAGGCGAAAGCTCTCAGGGTTCGAATCCCTGTTCACCCGCCATTTAAATTTTGTGCCCAGATAGCTCAGTCGGTAGAGCAAGGGACTGAAAATCCCTGTGTCCGTGGTTCGATTCCGCGTCTGGGCACCATTTTATTAATTAATATTTCACATTTCTGTTAAAATATAAAATCAAATAATTCAAGTAATAGTATATTCTGTTTACAAAAATATTTAAAATAGGATAATTCTTTCTTTGTTATATAGGAAAGTATATTTTTTGATATACAGTATAAAAAAATAAAGAGTTCATTTTTTATTTATTTATGATATAATAAGTAAACAAAAAATATTTTTTAGGAGACGGCTATGAAAAAAATTAAAATTTTAATACTTGCGGCAACATTAATTATTGGAAGTCTTATTTCTGCTAACCCGTATCCGGTTAATACACAGCAATGGCATAACTGGAATGCTATGGCAGCTCAGGAAGCTGATAAGAGGAGGGCTGAAGAAGAAGCTTATTATAAACAGCAGGAGCAGTTGAAAAAGGAAGCAGGAAAAAATAAAGTTCCGGAACAGGAATCAAATCTTCCTATTGTATATAAAGTATTTGTGTATAATAGTAAAACTGGAGATTTTGTATATAATGCAGTAGAGGGGTATGACTATGACAGTGCTATTGAGTATATGAAGAAAGTAGCTAAAAAACAGTTTGGAATAACATGTGACAAAGGACTTGCCTGGGGTGGAACAACTTCACATAAAGTGCTTGGTTCAGTTGCAATGGCGATAATTAATGGAAGGCATGTTGCTTATTATAAATATGGCGGGACATCTAAAGAATCCAGAGATAGACTTTCTTTGGAAAAATGTCAGGAAGAAGCAGGAAATTGTAATATAGTGTTATCTAACTTCTAATGAAAATACGAGTATCTAAAGAATAAATACTGATTTTTAACTAACTTTTCTGTTTGTTTTAAATCTGGACTACTATATTAAATATATATATTATAATGAGAATAAAAACTTAAAAATACTATATTAGTAATCAGTAGGATTTAGAGAGTTTTATAAATACTAGATAAATCATATTTTCAGAAGAAAATAGAAAATATTCTCCTGTTTTTATAGCAGCTATAGAAGACTTTATAGGAGTTCTGAAATATGTCAAGAATAAAAAAAGTAATATGAAGAAGGGGTACCTCAAAAGATTTTGAGATACCCTTTTTAGTGTAACGTATATTAAAATCCATATTGATTACTCAATATTATTCAGAAGCTTTGCTCCCTTTATAACATGTTTTGCCAAAATAGATGTAGTAACACTTCCTACTCCTCTTGGAACAGGAGTAATATAGGAAGCTTTGTCCTTCACGGTTTCAAAGTCCACATCACCACACAAGTTTCCGTTCTCGTCAAAATTTATTCCTACATCAATTACAATAGTTCCTTCTGATACCATATCCCCATTTATCATCTTAGCTTTCCCGGCTGCTGCAACAAGAATATCAGCATTCTGGCAGGTAGCATTTAGGTTCTCAGTCCTTGTATGACAGACAGTTATTGTAGCATGTCTATTTAACAGGAGCATAGAAAGGGGCTTTCCTACAACCATGCTTCTTCCTACAATAGTGACTTTCTTGCCTTTAGGATCTATTTTATAATAATCCAGCATTTCCATGACAGCTTCTGCAGTACATGGAGCATACCCCGTCTTATCACCTGAAAACACTTTTGCAATGTTGTCCCTGCACATGCAGTCAGAATCCTTATAAGGATTAATTGATGAAATTACAGATTCCTCATCAAGATGTTTAGGAAGTGGTCTGAATAGGAGTATTCCATGAATCTTTTCATCATCATTTACTTTCCTGAAAACTTTTTCAAATTCTTCCTGACTTATATCTAGGGGAAGTTCAAATACTTCACAGTCAATACCTACAATTTCCATCCTTTTTTTTGCACCACGTTCATAGGAAATATCATCTTCTCTAGCTCCTACACGGATTATTGCAAGTTTTGGATAAATTCCGGATGACTTGAGGGATTCTACTTCCTTAATCATTTCTTCCTTCATAAAAGCAGCTACATCAGGACCGATCATTAAAACTTCCATATTTCTTCTCCTTAAAAATATATTTTGTTATTTTATATTCATAAGCACATTGCTGTAAATGACTTCTTTTAGCTTTCTACCTTCAGATATTAGAAATTCTGCCTTATTATTCAGTGAATCAGCTCTTTCAGTATTTTTCATCAGCTTAGTATTTATAAAAATATTTAAAGATGCACCTTCCAGAGCAGCTTCTCCGAAAAGTACTGCCACTCCTATGTCACTGATGGCAATACGGCTTCCTTTTTCCCCAAGGAATTCCAGGAGCTTTATAGCTTCAAAGACAGTTTCCATTATTTTAAGGGGAACGACACTTGCTTCATATAAGGCTTCTTCCATTACTTTTTCTCTATGGAGTTTTTCTTCCTCTGTATTTTTAGGAAGCCCGTATGCTTCTGCAAGAGGTCTGAATACACGGGCATCTTCATTTGTAAGGAAAATGAGATTATTCATAAGAGTGTCTAGCTGCCCACAAATTTTTTTTACTTCATCTTCCACATCTGCATATCTTTTCTTTCCAATAGTAAGGTTAGCCACCATCATTCCAAGGGCACAGGAAAAAGCACCTACAGTAGCAGAGGCACCTCCACCACCTGGAACAGGTTCTGACGAGGAAAGAACTTTTAAGAATTCGGTTGTCTTCATTTCATTTAACATAATTCATCCTCACTTCATATAAAAATTAACTAGAATAATCCTGAAATAACTCCGTCAATATCTACATCAATCTTTTCGGCAGCAGGTACTTTAGGAAGTCCAGGCATTTTCATAATGTCTCCTGTAAGGGCTACAAGGAATCCGGCACCTGCAGAGGCAGTAATATCACGGATTGTTATTCTGAACCCAGTAGGTCTTCCTAGCAGAGCTGCATCATCGGTAAGGGAATACTGATTTTTTGCCATACAGATAGGAAGCTTGGAAAGCCCTATTGCTTCAAAATTTTTAATTTCCTTTAATGCTTTAGGTGAAAAGTCAACTCCATCCGCACCGTATACCTTCTTAGCTATATTTTCTATCTTTTCTTTTATACTTAATTCAAGGTCATAGGCAAATTCCATATTGCTTTCAGTTTCGCAGATTCTTACGATTTCTCTTGCCAGTTCTTCACCACCGGCTCCTCCTTTAGCCCATACATCAGAAATTGCCATATCTGCTCCATATTCTTTACATTTTTCCCTGACAAGTTCAATTTCAGCTTCAGTATCTGTAGGGAATTTGTTGATGGCAACAACAACAGGGAGTTTAAATACTTTAGTCATATTTTCAATATGTTTAAGAAGATTAGGAATTCCTTTTTCCAAAGCTTCCAGATTTTCAGACTGGAGATCAGCCTTGGCAACTCCACCGTTATATTTCAAAGCCCTTATTGTTGCAACAAGTATAACTGCATCTGGCTTAATTCCAGCCATACGACATTTAATATCGATAAATTTTTCAGCTCCCAGATCGGCACCGAATCCAGCTTCAGTAATCATGTAATCAGCCAGCTTCATTCCCATCTTAGTTGCAATTACACTGTTACATCCATGGGCAATATTCGCAAAAGGACCTCCATGTACTAATGCAGGAGTTCCTTCCAGAGTCTGGACAAGATTAGGTTTCAATGCATCTTTAAGAAGGGCGGCAGCGGCACCTTCAGCATGGATATCCTTTACTGTAACAGGATTTCCACTCCTTGAATATGCAACTATTATTCTGGAAATTTTTTCCTTAAGGTCAAGAATGTCATTGGCAAGGCAGAAGACAGCCATAATTTCAGAAGCTACTGTTATGTCAAATCCATCCTGTCGTGTAACACCGTCAACTTTTCCTCCCAGTCCATCAACTACATAACGTAACTGACGGTCATTCATATCAACACAACGTCTCCATATTACTCTGTTAGTATCTATATCCAATGAGTTTCCCTGATGTATGTGGTTATCCAGCATTGCGGCTATGAGATTATTTGCAGCGGAGATTGCATGGAAATCTCCGGTAAAATGGAGGTTTATATCTTCCATTGGAACAACCTGGGCATATCCGCCACCGGCAGCTCCTCCTTTAACTCCAAAGACAGGACCTAATGAAGGCTCTCTTAAAGCGACCATTGTCTTTTTCCCAATCCTGTTCATGGCATCTGCTACACCAATAGTTGTTGTAGTTTTCCCTTCTCCTGCAGGAGTAGGATTGATAGCTGTAACTAGGATGACTTTTGCATCAGGTCTGTTTATAAGTTCATCCTTATAATACCTGTAGTCAATCTTTGCCTTGTATTTACCATAATTTTCTATATATCTGTCAGGAATTCCTATGGAGTCAGCTATCTTGTTTATAACTTCCATCTTGGCTTCCTGAGCAATTTCTATATCACTTTTAAATCCCATAATGAATACCATCCTTAATATATTTTTAGATATAAGTTTTTCATATGTTTTGTTAAAGTTTAATTTTAGGAGCTACATGAATAGCAGCATCAAATACTTCCTCAAGTGCTTCTCCCACGCCTTCATTATAAGTAGGGTGGGCTCTCATAGCTTTTAGGAGTTGAGGAACTGTAAGCCTGTTTGCTATGGCGTTTCCAAATTCTCCTATCATATCAGTTGCCCTTGCACACATCATGTGAGCTCCAAGGACTTCCTTAGTTTTTTCGTCAGCTATTATTTTTATGAATCCTCTTTCTTCCTGAGAAATAACAGACTTAGAGTTTGCAGTCATTATAAATTTCCCAGTTTTTATAGATATTCCCTTCTCCTTTGCTTCTGCTTCAGACATTCCTACAACAGCAATTTCAGATTCTGTATATATACATGAAGGAACGATGGATAAATCGATACTCCTTTCATGCCCTGCAAGTTCTTCTATAAGACATATTCCCTGGGCACTGGCAAGGTGGGCAAGCTGCATTCCCTTAATCAGGTCACCGATGGCATATACTCCATCAATGTCGGTTTTGAATCCTTCATCTGTAATTACTCTTCCCCTTTCCGTTGAAATAGATACCCCTTCCCCGAAAAGGCCATCTGTATTAGGTATACGCCCTGCAGCACAGAGGACATACTGTCCTTTTATTTCTATATCCTTCTCCTTTTCTGTATATGTACAGATAAGCTCATTTCCACTTTTTTCTATTTTCTGTACCTTTACTGAAGTATGAATATCTACACCACGTTTTTTAAGTATTAGCTTTAAATTCTGAGTAATATCCTTGTCAATATTTCCTAAAATATTGGGGAGAGCTTCAAGAATAGTTACTTTAGTCCCTAATGAGGAAAATATTGAAGCAAACTCAACACCGATAACTCCACCACCTATTATTACAAGGCTTTCAGGTGCTTCTGTGAGGTTAAAGAGGTCGTCACTTGTCATGACTCCTTCAGAATCAATTCCTGGTATAGGAAGGAGTGAAGGTTTAGAACCTGTAGCCAGAACTATTTTATCTGCTTTATAGATTTCAGTATTTGAGTCAGAAGTTACAGTTACAGTCCTGTCTTTTTCCAATACAGCTTTTCCTTGAATTAATGTAACCTTGTTGCTTTTAAGGAGCTGTTCCACTCCCTGACATAGTTTATTTACAGTATCAGTCTTATACTCCATTATCTTTCCATATTCAAAGCCTATATTGGAAGAAAAAATACCAAATCTTTCACTTTCCTTTAATTCCCTGTAGAGGGAAGAAGCATGCAGCATAGCTTTGGTAGGAATACATCCTCTGTTAAGGCAAGTCCCTCCCACTCTTCTTTCTTCCACTATTGCAGTTTTAAATCCCATCTTGGCAGACTTTATGGCTGCAACATATCCTCCAGGGCCAGCCCCTATGACTATAATATCAAATACATTTTCCATTTTATTCTCCGTTCTGTTATAAGTCTATATTTTCAAGCCATGAAATGATACTCAGTTTCATATCCTTTTCAGCTTCATTTTCCACTTTAATGTCATTAATTTTAGAACATACATCTGCCTTACTATACCTACATCCTTTCAAGTGTGAAGGAAGTTCAAGGATAAATTCTGTCTTCAGGGAATCTGAGAATACTGCTATATCTTCAATGATTCCTGAATCTACTTTAATCTGGAATAAAATTTCTCCCCAGTTGAACCGGTTAGAGATTTCATATTCAAAGTTTATTTTCTTTCCGAATTTAAAATCCCAAGACTCAAAGTGTTCCCTACGAGTTTTTATATCGTCTGAATCAAGGTCTTCAACTGTTATGATGTCTGCCTTTAATTCATATACTTCTTCAAAGGCTTCAAGAAGTTTTTTCTTCAGGGAATCTACTGTGATTTCGGGATTAAATTCCTTCAGGTTTGCGACTCTTGATTTAACGGAATCTACCCCTTTAGATTGGAGCTTATGTTTGGATACGGTAAGGTATTTTGACAGTTCCGATATATTTACATCTATCATTATCGTACCATGGTGATAACACTGGATCCCTGTTTCATAGTAAGCATTTCCTGAAAATTTCCTTCCATCTATAAGTATGTCATTTCTTCCGGATTTTTCAGCTTTTATTCCAAATTTTTCTATAGCTTTTATTATAACTTGAAGCTGCCTATCCAGATTATAATTTTCCTTTGTTACAAGGAAAGTAAAGTTTAAGTTCCCTAGGTCGTGATAGACAGCTCCACCACCAGAAAGCCTACGGACAAGATGCCCTTCATCTTCCTCAAGCTTGCTGACAAGACATTCCTTCCATGCGTTCTGATTACGTCCTATAACGATAGTGTGCCTGTTCTGCCATAGATAGAGAATACACTCATCTTCCCTGCAGTTAAGGAGCAGATGCTCCTCAACTGCCAGGTTGTTGTAAGGGTATGTCTGTGGGCTTTCTATGTATGTAATCTTTTCTATCATAAATCTGTCTTAATGTGGCAAATATTATCAGAGGTTACATCTTCATATGAATTGAAGTGGAAACTTATGGATATTTGCTACATTCTCCCTTCTGTCTGTATTTATTAATCTTCCCATTTATATCTTAAAACAGGATTTCTGGCTGCTCCGACTTCATCAAGTCTTCCTACGACTGTAGTTACAGGTGCTGCATGTAGAGCTTCAGGGTCTTCATGAGCTTTTTTATGAAGTTCCCTTAAAGCCTGGATTGCATTATCTAAAGTTTCCTTTGACTCAGTTTCAGTAGGTTCAACCATAAGGGCTTCATGGACAATCAGAGGGAAGTACATTGTAGGAGGGTGTATTCCGTAGTCAATAAGACCTTTGGCAATATCCATAGCAGATACACCAGTTTCCTTCTTCAGGTCTTCCAGACTCATTACGAATTCATGCATACAGACCTTGTCATTTACTATAGTATAAAGATCTTTCAGTTTGTGCATCATATAGTTTGCATTAAGGACAGCATTCTGGCATGAAGTTACAATTCCGTCCTTACCAAGTACTTTAATATAAGTAAGAGCTCTCAGGTATACAAGGAAGTTTCCATAGAAACTTTTAACATCTCCGATACTTTTCGGAGGTTTTACAAAGATTTTTTCCTCTTCTCCTGTTACAATAACTGACGGAAGAAAATCTTCAAGTATTTTCTTGCATCCTACAGCTCCACTTCCAGGTCCTCCTCCTCCATGCGGAGTTGAGAAAGTTTTATGAAGATTTAAATGTATTACATCAAATCCCATATCTCCCGGTCTAGTAAGTCCCATTACTGCATTTAGGTTGGCACCGTCATAATAGTTAAGCCCTCCACAGTCATGGATTATTCTTGTTATTTCAAGTATATTCTTATCAAAGATTCCTAGAGTGTTAGGATTAGTAAGCATAAGACCAGCTACATCATCACCAACAACTGCCTTAAGCTTTTCAAGGTCAACACATCCGTCTTCACTGGAAGGAACTGAAACAACAGTCATTCCAGCCATTGCACCAGTTGCTGGATTTGTTCCGTGGGAAGAATCTGGAACTATAATTTTAGTTCTTTTAAAATCTCCCCTGCTCTCATGATACTGTTTGATCATCATAATTCCCGTAAACTCTCCGTGAGCTCCTGCAGCAGGCTGCATTGTCATCCTGTCCATACCTGTTATTTCTGCAAGGCATTTATCAGCTTCCTGAATGATTTCCATACATCCCTGTATAGTATGAAGAGGCTGAAGAGGATGGATGTCTGTAAATCCAGGTAATCCTGCCACTTCATTGTTTATTTTAGGATTATATTTCATTGTACATGATCCTAGAGGATAAAATCCGTTATTTATTCCCTGGGCTTTCTTTTCAATTTCAGTATAGTGTCTGCTCAAATCAGTTTCTGATATTTCAGGAAGATGTAAAGGCAGTTCCCTTTTATCCTTGTCCTGAGGAAGAACTATTTCAACATCACAAGGAGGTAACAGGCTCAGACTTCTTCCATTTCTGCTTTTTTCAAATATTAACATTATTTTACCTCCTTCAGTATATTAATAACTTCATCAATATCTTCCTTGCTGTTTAGCTCTGTACAGCACCAAAGTATCCTTTTGTCATCTAATGGAAGACCTCCTAGGATGTGGTGTTCTTCCAGTTTTTCCAAGACTTTATTTGAAGGAATATCTGAAACTGTGACAAATTCATGGAAAAATTCCTTGTCATAATTTAGTCTGAATCCTATTTTTTCAAGTTCCTTAGCCATATAGTGAGCCTTTGATGTACACTGTACAGCTACATTTTTAAGCCCTTCCTTACCTATTGCAGACAGATGTACACAGACAGTCAGTGCACATAGTGCCTGGTTGGAACAGATGTTACTGGATGCTTTCTCCCTTCTGATATGCTGTTCTCTTGCCTGAAGAGTCAGGACATATCCTACTCTTCCTTCTTTATCTGTAGTTTTTCCTACAAGCCTTCCAGGAATTTTTCTTGTCATTCCTTCTGTACATGCCATAAATCCTAGGTATGGTCCTCCAAAAGAAAGGGGAAGTCCTACAGGCTGTCCATCTCCTACAGCTATATCAGCACCATATTCCCTAGGAGTTTTTAAAATTCCGAGGGTAACAGGATTGATATTCATTATATATTTAGCTCCTGCCTCATGAGTTATTTCACCTATTTCTTTAGCAGGTTCGATAATTCCAAAATAGTTAGGGTTCTGTATGACTACACATGCAGTGGAGGTATCTATGTTTCCTTTCAGGAATTCCATATCGGTTACTCCATCTTTCTCAGGAATCATTTCTACCTGCATTCCGTTTCCATGGCAGTATGTCTTTACAGTAGACACTATTTCAGGCTGAAGAGTTGAAGAAACAAATACTTTCTTCCTCTTTTTTTCCTGACACATTGCAACAGCTTCAGCTGTAGCTGAGGCACCGTCATATACAGAGGCATTGGCAATATCCATACCAGTAAGGTCGCTGATTATTGTCTGGAATTCATAGATTGACTGGAGTATTCCTTGACTTATCTCAGCCTGATAAGGTGTGTAGGCAGTTACAAGAGTTTCTTTAGATACGACACTTCTTACTATTGCAGGGATAAAATGCCTGTATGCCCCTGCTCCACGGAAAATGACAGGGAATATTTTATTTTTATTGGCAATCCTGTTCATTTCCCTCTGAACTTCCATCTCAGATTTACCCTCTGGAAGATTAAGCTCCCTTTTCAGTTTTACTTCTTCGGGAATCTGGGCGAATAATTCTTCAAATGATGAAAATCCTATTTCTGATAACATTTCTTTCTGTTCAGCTTCAGTATTAGGAATATATTTTCCCATAAAATTACCACCTTTCTAAAATTTTATTCCTGTTCACTGCTTAAAAATGTTTCGTATTCTTCCGGAGTCATCAGCTCTTCTTTATCTGATACATCCTTTACTTTTATGAACCATGCACCATAAGGATCACTGTTAATACTTTCAGGAGAATTTATAACATCTTCATTAACTGCACTTACTGTTCCGCTTACAGGAGAGAATATATCTGAAACTGCTTTTACAGATTCTACGTCTCCAAATGATTCCCCTAAAGTAACTTCTTCATCTTCTTCCGGAAGATTTATAAAAACAAGATCTCCCAATGCTGACTGGGCATAGTCAGTAATTCCGATTAAAAATTCATCCCCTTCTTCTTTAATCCATTCGTGTGATTTTGAATACATCAATCCTTTTTCAACTTTCATTGTTTTCCTCCTTAGAAATATAATTTTATTGATATTTGTAAAACTCTCTAAATAATATTGATACAGTGTTTTTAAGTTTAATTTTCTTGATTTTTCACTTTTTTATATAAACGTCTAAATATAATTTAATATTGCCAGATAACTGTAACGAAAGCTTATTTTCTCTTATAGAAAGGAAGAGGGACAACTTCTACTTCCACTTTTCTTCCTCTTACTTCCACTTCAAATTTCTTACCAGTTTCTGCATATTCTTTTTGAATCAGGGCCATTCCTACAGGGTAGTTAAGATAAGGGCAGTGAGTTCCGGAAGTAGTATGTCCTATGCATTTTCCGTCAGCAAATACTTCCTGGTGTTCCCTTATTATTCCTCTTCCTGTAACCTTTAATCCGACACGTTTTATTTTAGGTTCACCTTTTTCAATGATGGCTGACTTTCCGATAAAATCATCCTTATTCATTTTTACTGCAAAGTCAAGCCCTGTTTCAAGAGGAGTGATTTCATCATCCATTTCATGTCCATATAAAGGCATAGCAGCTTCCATACGGAGAGTATCCCTGGCTCCCAGTCCACAAGGAATGAGACCTTCCTCTTTTCCGTTTTCCAGAAGGATATTCCATAATTTTTCCGCATCGTTGCAGCAGACATACAGCTCAACGCCGTCTTCTCCAGTATATCCTGTCTTTGAAACGATACATTTAATACCTGCTACTTCACCATCGAATACTGCATGATAATATTTTTTTGGGATATTTTCTTCAGAAGTCAGTTTTTTCAGAATACCCATAGCTTCAGGACCTTGCAGGGCAATCTGTGCATATTGAGATGACACATCTTCAAACACTGCATCACCGAACTGATGACTGAGCATCCATTGGAAGTCCTTATCTTTATTTGCGGCATTGACTACAATGAAATAGTCGTTTTCTCCTTTCTTATATACAATCAGGTCATCTACAGTTCCTCCATTTTCATTACACATAGGACTGTATCTTGCCTGACCGTCTATCATATTTTCAAAACTGTTTGTAAGAATTTTCTGCAAGTTTGCCAGTGCATCCTTTCCTTTACAAGTAATTTCTCCCATATGAGACACATCAAAGAGTCCGGCCTGAGTCCTTACGGCCATATGTTCCTTAATAACGCCTGTTTCATACTGGACGGGAAGAATATAGCCTGCAAATGGTACCATTTTTCCGCCTGCTTTTACATGAGCTTCATACAGTGGTGTTTTCAATTCCATAATTTAACCTCCTTGAATTTTTATATTAAAAAATAAATATGATGTTCCTTAATATAAGTATACAATATTTTTTGAAATAATCAAGGAATGAGAAAAAAGTCGCATACTAATTTTTTAGAGCCTGAATCGGAGGAGCTACTTTTCCTCCCCTGTTAATGAGGACAGAGCAGTCTAAATTATTAATATTTATAACATCTGCTTCCCCTAAAAGACCTCCAAATACCACCCTGTCTCCAGCCTTCTTACCTGGCACAGGAATTATCCTGACAGCAGTTGTCTTGCTGTTTATCATTCCGATTGCCATTTCATCTGCAATTATTCCGGAAATAACAGCTTCAGTAGTATCTCCCGGTATTGCTATCATATCTAGTCCCACAGAACAGACACAGGTCATTGCCTCCAGTTTTTCAAGGGTAAGATAGCCTTTAGATGTGGCTTCTATCATCCCCTGATCTTCACTTACAGGAATAAATGCTCCAGTCAGACCGCCTACACGGGTTGCAGCCATTGCTCCTCCTTTTTTTACAGCATCATTTAATATTGCAAGGGCAAATGTTGTCCCATAAGCTCCGACTGATTCAAGTCCAAACTCTTCCAGCACATTTCCGACACTGTCACCGATAGCAGGAGTAGGTGCAAGGGATAAGTCGATTATTCCGAATTCTATATTAAGCCTGCTGGCAACTTCCCTTCCTATGAGCTCTCCCATCCTTGTAATTTTAAAACTTACTTTTTTTATTGCTTCCGCAACTTCATCAATCTTTGCAGATTTGTCTATATTTGCAAGGGCATGTCTTACTACACCGGGTCCGCTGATTCCGACATTAAGGACAGTATCTGGATTTTCTACTCCATGGAAGGCTCCTGCCATAAAAGGATTATCAGGAACAGCATTGGTAAAGACTACAAACTTGGCTGCTGCCAGACCGTCATTTTCTTTGGAAAGTTCTGCAAGTTCCTTTACTGTTTTTCCCATCATTTTTACTGCATCTAGGTTAATTCCTGATTTTGTTGAACCGACATTGACAGAGGAACATACACGTTCTGTCTGAGCCAGAGCCTTCGGGATACTGTTTATCAAATTTATGTCGCCTTCTGTAAAACCTTTATCTACGAGAGCTGAAAATCCACCAATAAAGTCAATTCCTATTTCCTTTGCAGCTCTGTCAAGGGCATCAGCAAAGATGCTATAGTCCTTAGCGTCTGTAGCATTACCTATAATAGCTATGGGTGTAACGGAAACTCTTTTGTTTATAATAGGGATATTGTATTTTCCGGCTACCTCATCTGCAATCCTGACTAGATCCTTCCCTTTTTTTACTATTTTACTGTATATATTTGAAGCTGTCCTTTCTGCACTGGAGTCAATACAGTCAAGCAGACTTATTCCCATAGTGACTGTCCTGACATCAAGATTCTGCATTTCAACCATATTAATTGTTTCCAGTACTTCATTTAGTAATAAGTTCATTATATCCTCCTAAAATTATATTTTTTCATGTAGTCATGAAACTGAATTATTAATGTTATATCCTGTGCATCGTCTTAAAAATTTCTTCATGCTGTAAAAAGATTTTTACTCCTAGATTTTCTTCAAGAATTTTAAAATCTTCCTGTAATTTCCTGATATCAGAATACTCTTCTGTCTTAACTAGCATAACCATGGCGAAAATATTGTTTTCAAAAACTTTCTGGGTAATATCGATGATATTTAGCCTTGATTCACTTAATTTTTTAGATACGCTTGCTACAATTCCTGTCTTATCTTCTCCTATAACTGTTACAACAATTCTGCCTGCCATACTAAACCTCCAAATTATATTTTTGATAATTTATTTATTTTTCAATGATTTACTCATTTAAATTATCTCATAAATTTTAATATTCCGCAAGTGAGAGTAGATATTTAGTCAATTCTTTAAAAGAGGAAAAACAGTATGGAAACTATCTTGAATATCTAAAGGTTTAAAAGGTTCTGCAATATAATGTTTATTATAATAAAAAAAAATATCAAAATGTTTGCTTTTTAGTCAAAATAAGGGTAAAATTGGTATTATAAAAAAATTTATTATGATAATAAAAAAATGGAAAACGTTTTAAAATAAAGAGGTATCAAAATGAAAGATAAATTTGGGAGAGAAGTGGATTATTTAAGGCTTTCAGTAACAGAAAACTGTAATTTACGGTGTATGTACTGTATGCCTGAAAATTTAAAGAACAGGAAAGAAGATAACCTGACAATGGAAGAATGTTTTAAGACAGTCAGGATTTTTTCGGAGCTGGGAATAAAAAAGGTACGTATAACAGGTGGGGAACCGCTGATAAGGACGGGGATAGAAAGACTTGTAGGGAAGATAAACAGTTTAAGTGAAATTAAGGAGATAGCTATTACAACAAATGGAATACTTCTAGAAAAATATCTTGACAGTCTTATGGAAAATGGACTGACATCATTGAATATCAGTATAGATTCCTTAAATAGGGAAAAATTTTATAGGATAACTAGAGGAGGTAATCTGGAAACAGTAATAAATTCAATAGACAAAGCAATAGGAAATAACATAAATGTGAAAATAAATACAGTTCTTATCAGGGATATGAATGATTCTGAAATTACTGAACTGGTAAATTTTGCAACTGGAAGAGGGATAGATATAAGATTTATAGAACTTATGCCTATAGGATGTGCAAGACATCTGAAGGGAATGAAGAGCAATGAAGTAATTGAAGTACTTAAAAAAGAGAGATTTATCCTGCAAAAAAGGGGGAATCCCCAGCAGAACAGGGTTGAACATGAAAGGAAAGGACCTGCAGAATATTATGACACTATGGGAGGAAAAAGCAGGATAGGGTTTATTTCTCCGCTTAGCAGCTGTTTCTGTGATTCGTGTAACCGGATAAGAGTGACTGCTGACGGGAAGATAAAACAGTGCCTTTATTATAAAGCAAATGTAGATTTGAAGGAAGTTTTAAGGAATCCAGAAATAAAGGATGAGGAGATAAAAGAAATTCTAAGAAATCAGATTTTTACCAAGAATAGAAAACATGAATTTAATAACGTATCATTAAAAGACAGGAATAAGGAAGAAAGAATAATGAGTTCCATAGGAGGATAGAAATGATTATAAAAAATGCAGTGATTGCTACTGGCAGCGATCTTTTTAAAGGAGATATAAGGATTAAGGAAGGAATAATAATAGAAATAGGGAAAGAACTGGAAGTAAAAGGAGAAGAGGTAATTGATGCAGAAGGGAAGTATGTAGTTCCAGGAGGGATAGATGTCCACACCCATTTCAGCCTGGATGTAGGGATTGCCGTTTCAAATGATGATTTCAGGACAGGGACGATAGCAGCTGCATGTGGAGGGACTACTTCAATAGTAGACCATATAGGTCAAGGACCGGAAGGAAGTACACTAAGGAGCAGGATAGAACATTACCATAGACTGGCAGAAGGAAAAGCTGTAATAGATTACTCCTTTCATGGTGTTGTGGCGTATAATGCAGATGATGAGAAGATATCAGATATGAAGGAGCTGATTAAGGAAGGTATAGAAAGCTATAAGATATATATGACCTATGGTCAGAGGATTAACGATGCAGAAGCAGTAAGGGTTTTGGAGACAGCAAAGGAAAATAACGGGATAGTTTCTGTTCATCCGGAAAATCATGATACTATAGAATACTTAAAAAAATACTATGTAGAAAGAGGAATGACTTCTCCTGAATACCATGCAAAGAGTAGACCGGAAGAATGTGAAGCAGAAGCAGTAAACAGGATTTTAAATATAGCCCATCTGGTAGGGGATGCTCCAATATATATTGTGCACCTTTCTTCCAATATGGCATTGGACTATGTCAAGATGGCAAGGAGAAGGGGTCAGAAGAATATATATGTGGAAACATGTACGCAGTATCTTGTACTGGATGAAGAGCTTTACAGGCTTCCAGGAACAGAAGGACTGAAATATGTTATGAGTCCACCGTTAAGAAACAGGTCAAATCATGAAAAACTATGGGAAGGGATAAGGAATGGGGATATCCAGGTTGTGGCGACAGACCACTGTCCTTTTTCCTATGAAAAAGAAAAGGTTCCTATGGGAAAGGATAATTTTACAAAATGCCCTAACGGTGCTCCTGGAGTTGAGGCAAGGATGCCGGTCCTTTTCTCAGAAGGAGTAATGAAGGGAAGGATATCCATTAATAAATTTGTAGAGGTTACAAGTACAAATCCGGCAAAAATATGTGGAATGTATCCAAAGAAAGGAACTATAGCTGTAGGAAGTGATGCCGATCTGGTAATAATTGACAAGGATAAGAAAGTGACTGTCACAAAATCCCTGTTTCATGAAAATGTAGACTATACAAGCTATGAAGGAATGGAGCTGCAGGGGTATCCTGTAATGACTATAGTAAGAGGGAAAGTAATAGTTAAGGATAATGAATTTATTGGTGAGGAGGGGTATGGAAAGTTCATTAGGAGATATAAAAATAATGAACTTGTAATATATTAAGATGATTTATCTGGAAAAAGTGGAAAATCTAAAAAAATTAATAGATATAAGAAAAAACGGAGTAGTATCAGTATCCGGATCAGGAGGAAAGACTATATTCTGCCTGACATTATGTGAGGAACTTAAGGAAGAAGCACAGGAAAATGAAAGAATATTTTTTACGACCACAACTAAGATACTTCCTGTAGACAGGAAATATGGATTCTATGATATGACTTTTACCGGGACTAGAAATATCCAGGAAATATTATCAGAAGCAAAGGACAAGTCAGGTGTAGCTGTACTAGGAACAAGGAAAAACGGAAAGATAGTTTCTCTGAAAAGGGAAGAAATATCTGAACTAAGAAAAATATGCAGTTATATGGTAATAGAATGTGACGGTTCCAAAATGAAACCCCTGAAAGGGTGGAATGAAACAGAACCTGTGTATGTAAAAGAAACGACAAAAAGTGTGGGGATAATACCTGTAAATATAATAGGTGAAGAAGTAAGGGAAGAGATTGTACATAGGATTGAGTTGTTTCAGGAAATTTCAGGGATAGGAGCAGGAGAACTTATTACTGTTGAAACATTATGTAACATAATATTACATGAAAAAGGGCTATTTAAGGATTCAATAAATGAAAGGATACTGTTACTGAACTGTATGGAGAGAGAAAAGGATAGGAAAAATGTCATAGAAATTGCTAAAAATCTATGGAAGAAAGGAAGTAACCTGAAAATAACGGCAGCCTCCCTCAAAAATAAGGAGTATTATCTTTTAAAGGGAAGGAACTGATAAAGGAAAGGGGCTGAAATGAAACTAGGTGCAGTGATTATGGCAGCAGGAATATCAAGAAGGATGGGAAAGAATAAACTCCTGCTTAAATACGGGAGAACAACTTTTATTGAAAATATAGTAGGAAAAGTTATAGGAATGGGTTTTCATAAGGTAGTGATTACTGTTTCAGATAAAAGAATAAAGGAAATATGTGAAGAATTTCTGAATAAGATGGAAAATGAAGGAAAACTTTCAACAGAAAGAGATGGACTCAGTGTCATATTAAATAGGGAATCAGGTAAGGGTATGAGTGAAAGTGTAAAGCTGGGAGTAAAGATGCTGGAGAAAGACTGTGAGGGATATATGTTTTTTTCAGGGGATCAGCCTGCCCTTTCCTGTGAAACTATAGAAAAAATTATGAAAAACAGTGAAAAAGAGAAGATTGTAATTCCTTTATATAATGGAAAAAAAGGACTTCCTACAGTATTTGATGCAAGTTTTAAGGATGAGCTTTCTAAAATCACAGGAGATACAGGAGGAAGGCAGGTTATACTCAATAACATTGATAAGGTAAAATACGTAGAGATAGAGAATTTTTTAGAAGGAATGGATATTGATACGGAAGAAGAGTATGAAAAGCTGTTAAATCACAGAAAATTAAATAATATTTAAATAGGTGGCGATAGAGTATGTATACAGTAGGAATTATAACCAGTAGTGATAAAGGTTACAGAAATGAAAGGGAAGACAGAAGTGGAGCAGCCATACAGGAAATAGTTGGGAAAAATGGTATGGAGGTTAAAAAGTACATAGTCTTACCTGATGAAAGGGATCTTCTTAGAGAAGAAATGATTAAAATGTGTGATAATGAGAAGGTGGATCTTATACTGACGACAGGAGGGACGGGGTTCAGTAAAAGAGATGTGACACCTGAAGCTACTCTAGATGTTGTAGAAAGGCTGCTACCAGGCATACCTGAAGCCATCAGGCAATACAGCCTTCTAATAACAAAAAGGGCAATGCTTTCCAGAGCCGTTGCAGGGATAAGGGGAGAAACAGTAATCCTTAATCTGCCTGGAAGTGAAAAGGCTGTCAGGGAATCACTGGAATACTGCATAAGTGAACTTATACATGGAATTGACATATTAAAAGGAAATACATATGAATGTGGGAGAAAATAATGAAAAAAATTAATGTAAGGGAATCAGTAGGAATGGAACTGTGTCACGATATTACCCAGATACTGCCTGGGGAATTTAAGGGGGCAAAGTTCCTGAAAGGGCATATTATAAGGGAAGAGGATATAGAAGTACTTATTTCCCTCGGTAAGGAAAATATATTTGTCCTAGATCCAGGAAATCCGGATCAAGGAAAAGTCCATGAGAATGATGCAGCAAGGTTTATTGTGGAAAATCTGAACCTGGAAGGGGAATTATTTGAATTATCACCAATAAGGGAGGGGAAAATAAATATAACTGTAAAGGAAGACACCCTTTTAAAAATAAATGTGGAAATACTGAATAAAATTAACCAGATTGGTGATATAATACTTGTGACAAAGTATAATAATGTTTTCTTAAGAAAGGGGGAAGTTGCAGCAGCAACAAGGATAATACCGTTATTTACTGAAAAAAGTCAGCTGGAAGAGTTTTCAGAAATTGTCGGAAATACCTGTGTAATATACGGAAAAAGAATAAATAACAGGAAGAAAATAGGACTGATAACTACAGGAAATGAAGTGTACAATGGTATAATAGAAGACAAGTCTAAAGATGCGGTTGAGAAAAAACTCAGTATATACGGGATAAGCCATATTGAACAGGTTTTTTCAACGGATAATAAGGAAATGATAAAGGAATACATTAGAACTTTTTCAGAAGAGAAGGATATCATCATCTGTACAGGAGGGATGTCTGTCGATCCTGATGATGTAACTCCTTCTGCAATAAGAGAAAGTGGCTGGGAAGTAATAACATATGGAACTCCTGTTCTTCCTGGAGCAATGTTTATGATTGCGTATAAAGAGAATAAGGTTCTGCTTGGGCTTCCGGGGGGAGTAGTATTTTCAGAAAGGACAGTTTTTGATATACTTCTTCCGAGAATACTTGCAGATGACAGGATAACAAAACAGGAAATTACGGAATTAGGCCATGGCGGTCTACTGTAGGTAATGCCTGGCATATTGTAATATTTTGATTAACAAAATTATTAAAAAATGGTATTATTTGAATATATCTGTATACATTAATATGAATTAAATAATTATAAATAAGATTGGAGAGTAAAATGTTTAAGATTGTAGAAAAAAGATTACTGGCTCCAGCAATATATCTTATGAATATATATGCTCCAAGAGTTGCAGAATCTGCTCAGCCAGGACAGTTTATTATTCTGAAGACTGATGAAAAGGGAGAAAGAGTACCTCTGACCATAGCTGACTATGACAGGGAAAAAGGTACTGTAACAGTTGTAATACAGGCAATAGGAAATTCTACAAAGGAAATATGTAATTATAATGAAGGGGATGAAATTCATGATTTTGTAGGACCGTTAGGAAAACCGTCAGAGCTAATCTATGCTACAGATGAACAATTGAAAAACAAGAAGATTTTATTTGTTGCAGGAGGTCTTGGGACAGCACCTGTATATCCACAAGTAAAATATCTACATTCCCGGGGGATTGATGTAGATGTCATAATAGGGGCAAAGACAAAGGAATCAATAATCTATGAAGAAGATATGAAAAAAATAGCTGCAAATATGTATATTGTAACAGATGATGGAACATATGGAAGAAAAGGGCTTGTAACACATGAACTTACAAGACTGATAGAAGAGGAGAATAAGAAATACGATGAAATTATAACAATTGGGCCTATGATAATGATGAAGTTTGTGTCTGAACTTACTAAAAAATATAACATAAGGACAATAGTCAGTCTGAATCCTATAATGGTAGATGGGACAGGAATGTGTGGAGCCTGCCGTATTACTGTTGCAGGGAGTGTAAAATTTGCATGTGTTGACGGACCTGAATTTGAAGCCCATGATATTAATTTTGATGAAGCACTTAGAAGACAGGCAATGTATAAAAGTGTTGAAAATAAAACAGAGTCAGGAGAAAAATCTTCCATTCAGGAAAATAATAATTCACAATGCTGTGTAAATGAGAAAATAGACATTGAAGATAATGAAGGAAAGAAAGAAATTACTTATGACAGGAAAAAGAAAGTTCCTGATATAGTACAGCCTGCAGAAGAAAGAATACATAATTTTGAAGAAGTGAGTAAAGGATATACTGCAGAAATGGCAATGGTAGAAGCAGCAAGATGTCTGAATTGTAAAAAACCTTTATGTGTACCTCAATGTCCTGTAAATATAAATATTCCGCAGTTCATAATGCAGGTTAAGGAAGGGAATTTTGATAAGGCAGCCGAAATTATATGGGAAACAAGCTCTCTGCCGGCAATATGTGGAAGAGTGTGTCCGCAGGAAACTCAATGTGAGGGGACATGTATTGTAGGATTTAAGAATGAGCCGGTAGCTATAGGACGGCTTGAAAGGTTTGTAGCAGATCAAGCTAGGGAAAAAGGTCTGAAAATGCCAGTTAAAATAGTAAAGAATGGTAAAAAGGTAGCTATAATAGGAAGTGGACCTTCCGGAATAACATGTGCAGGAGATCTTGCAAAGGCAGGCTATGATGTAACTATTTTTGAAGCACTTCATGAACCGGGAGGTGTCCTGGTCTATGGTATACCTGAATTCAGGCTTCCGAAAAAGGAAGTTGTGGAAGCTGAAATAAAGGCGATAGAGGAACTGGGAGTAAAAATAGAGACAAATGTTGTAGTAGGAAAGACTGTAATGATAGATGAACTAATTGAAAAAGAAGGATTTGAAGCTGTCTATATAGCATCTGGAGCAGGGCTTCCCAACTTTATGAATATTAAAGGTGAAAATTCAAATGGAGTATTTTCTGCAAACGAACTTCTGACAAGAAGTAATCTGATGAAAGCATATGACAATGAATACAAGACTCCTGTAAAGCTAGGAAAGAAAGTGGCTGTAGTAGGAGCAGGAAATGTTTCTATGGATGCTGCAAGAACAGCAGTAAGACTAGGCTCAGAAGTGTATATTGTCTACAGGAGAACTGAAAAAGAATCGCCTGCAAGGGTGGAAGAACTGGAACATGCAAAGGAAGAAGGAGTAAAATTTATGTTTCTGACTAATCCTGTTGAAATAATTCCAGATGAGAATGGATGGGTAAAATCTATGAGATGTATAAAAATGGAATTGGGAGAACCTGATGAAAAGGGAAGAAGAAGACCTGTGGAAATTCCAGGTTCAGAATTTGAGCTGGAAGTTGACACTGTAATTATGTCTATAGGAACGTCGCCTAATCCTTTAATATCTCAGACTACACCAGGTCTTGAAACAAATAAGTGGAAATGTATTGTTGCAGATGAAGAAACTGGAAAAACAACGAAAGATAAGGTATTTGCCGGTGGAGATGCCGTAACAGGAGCGGCAACAGTTATTCTGGCTATGGGTGCAGGAAAGAAAGCGGCTAAGGCAATTGATGAAATGATAAAAGGAAAATAGTAATATAGGATTATTAAAATAGTGATATGAAAGAGACTTTTAATTAACTGGAGATATTCTAGATAATTAAGAGTCTTTTACATATTTTTTATTTATAAGGAAAGTAAATTTCCCTTTTTTATATCTGATATATTTGACATAATATAAGTTCTTGACAAAAAAATTAAAATGATGTAGAATTATTTATGAAAATATGCGGGAATAGCTCAGTTGGTAGAGCGCAACCTTGCCAAGGTTGAAGTCGCGAGTTCGAGCCTCGTTTTCCGCTCCATACTATATAAAACTATTTAATATATTAAGGCTATCTGAAGGAATTTTTCTGGATAGCCTTTTATTTAATGAAAGAAGTAAACTTTTCAATTATCAGTAACTTCTAAAAGTAATATATGGATAATTATGTCATGGAATAATATATATTATATATATTAAAGGGAAAATTAAAAAATCACCTAGACTCAGGTGATTTTTTGAGTTGTAAAATTTTAGATAAAATTATTAGGCATTTGTTACTAAATTAATTAACTGCTCCAATGTCTGAGCTCCTACGGAAGACTGTTTTCCGTTTATAAATACCACTGGTACAGCCTGAATATCTTTTTCTTTAGCTTCATCAAAATATACTGCACTGTCTATCATAGAAGTCGTAATATTCTCATTGCTTGTAGAAATAAGATTTAAAGCCTGAACAACTTCAGGGCAGTGGGTACATGACAAAGAAACAAATGTTTCTATATTTAAAGGTTTCTTTACAGATAGTATCTTTTCCAGCTGTTCCCCTTCAAGTTTTTTTCCTAATCCGGCTAATCCAAGAATAGCAAGGATAAAGCTGTTAAATTCATGTCCTCCGGGGATTCCGTAGAAATTTATTCCAGTTTTTTCTCCATTTTTCAATAATGTAAATGAAACAGGTCTTGTAATTCCAGCTTTCTCTTCTAAAGCCTTGTCTTCTCCAAAGATTTTTTTAATATAGTTAACTTTATCTGAAATAGAGTCAACTTCATTTAAAAAACTGTCGAGTTCCTTTGATTTATCACTTTCATTTAAAAAAGCAGTAATTTCAATAGGAGACTCTATTTTATCGAAATAAGTTTTTAATTGATCGATAATATTTGCATCTAATAATGCCATATTAGCTCCTTTCATAATTTAAATATTTTCAGAATCTTATAACAAAAGCTGCAGCAGATTATATATATCCTGTGCAATGTCATTGACAGTGTTCTATTAAGGTTCTGCAGCAGCTGATTTATCTTAAGGATATTTTGTGCTGTTTAATGAATTATATTTTTCCTACTAAATCCAGTCCAGGTTTTAATGTAGCTTCTCCTTCTTTCCATTTTGCAGGACATACTAAACCAGGATTATCATGAACGAATTTTGCAGCTTTTGCTCTTCTTACGAGTTCAGAAGCATCTCTTCCGATTCCTCCGTCATTTATTTCATAAGCTACTATCTTACCATCAGGATTTACAATGAAAGTTCCCCTTAAAGCTAATCCAGAAGCTTCTTCCAATACTTCAAACATATTAGTCAGTTCCTTTTTAGGATCTCCAAGCATTGCATAAGTAACCTTGCTTATTGCTTCTGAATGATCATGCCATGCTTTATGCGTAAAGTGGGTATCAGTACTTACTGAATAAACATTGAATCCTAGTTTTTTCAGTTCTTCGTGATGATCTTCAAGATCTTCCAGTTCTGTAGGACATACAAACGTAAAGTCTGCAGGATAGAATACAAAGATATTCCATTTACCTAACATATCCTTTTCAAAGTTTAATTCTTTAAATTCTTCATTTTGATAAGCCTGTACTGTGAAATTATCCAGTTTTTTTCCAATTAATGACATTTTAAATTCCTCCTATTTTAATTTATTTAAATTTGAAATCATTACAAATAACTTATAAATACATTATATACAATAACATAAATTTTGTCAAGATACTTTTTAGGTTTTATATAAATATTTTTTCGATTTATAATCTCTATAAAAAGCATCTAATCCATTTCAAATTCAATATATACAGTTTTTGAAAAATTAACTTTCTGAGGGTTGATTATAACATTGCTTTCCTGTGACTTACTAATGAAGAATTCATCCCTTTCCTTTAATATTTCTGCACTGTAATTAGAATAGTGGGGATTAAAGTAGGAATAATAAGGTTCTATTACACCATAGGAATTGTCAGTGATTGTAACAGGATTTTTCAGGGTAAGGCTTGTTTTGTTTAGCATAGTCTGAGCCTTTTTAAGAGCTTCCTTATAGGCATTTTCATAGAGCTCATCTTCCAGCCTCTGCTTATTATCTATATCATATTCGATAGTTCCGGTAGAGCCTATTTCAAGAGAATGAGCTAGATTTATAATATTTCCCAGTCCTTTCATATCTCTAGTGATTACTTCGATAGTGTGGGTAACCATCTGTTCAGTTTTCTTGACATTTTCATATGTTTCCATATTTATTTCAGAATTGTCATATCCCGCAATTTTTATATTACTTCCATCTATTCCTGAAGCACTTAGTTTTTTATGAAGTTCATTAAATCTGTTTATAGCCTTCTGGTAAGATTCCTTTGCTGTCTTACTTTGTTCAGAAATTTGGAAAATATGGTTTCCGTTAACGCTTCTACTGATTTTATAAATCCTATTATTTACAAGGACTGACATGAAGTCTTTCAGAATATTTAAATCAAGTCCAGTAACTTCTATGGAAAGGGAAGTCCTGAATTCCTTCATTCCTTTGTTTTTAACTTCCCTGTCCCACCAGTAAGTTTCAGAAGTTGAATATCCCAGGGAATTTATCTTTTCATATTTCGTGTTCGTTTTTTTCAAAAGATTCTTATACTTTTCAAGTAATTCAGAATTTTCTTTACTAGCCTTGCTGAGATCTTCATTTTTGGTTACAATTGTAAAAGATACTTTGGCAGTATCTGGAAAGAGCTCTTTACTGGAAGTCCCCCTTACCTGTATCCTCTTACCTGAAACCGTATCTGAAAAACTGAATACTGAAAGCAGTATAAACAATATAGTTATAATTCTTTTCATATTCTTATCAGCATGAAATTATTTTTATATTATGTTCACATATATATTTTAAATAAAATCATGCACTCCTTTCTTAAAAATAGATTATTTCATTTCATACAGTACTGATATTTTCTGAACCAGTTTTATTGGCTTAGGTGTGTAGTCAATTTTTATTGAAGCTCTTTCCTTAGAATAACCGCTGTACAATCCAAAATTAGAAGAAGCAGACTCCTCTAATGCCACAGGAGCAGAAACTCTTTTTAAACTCCATCTGTCATCTATCTGGTCAATCATTTTCTGCTGGAATTCGACATCTTCACTGACTACAAGAGGGGAAGCCAGTTTAAGGCTGCTGGATTTCAGGATGCTTTCAGCTTTGTTCTGAGCCTGGTTAAAGGCATCATTATACATCTCGGAAGCAATCTTATCTTTATTTGAAATATCAAAATTAATATTCCCGTTTATATTTATTCCTATATCATCAGCAATGGAAATAACAGTATTTAAATTCTTGATATCATTCATTTTAATTCTGAAATCATGGACTACATAGAATAAATCAACATATTCAGCACTTCTGTCATTATAGTTTTCGGTAAAAGTATACTCGCCTAACATAATATTTGATGAAGAAATCCCTAAAGACTGAAGCTTCGCCTTAACAGAATTAAATTTAGTAAGAATCCTGTTAAGAGCCTTGTCTGGAGAAGTATCTGTTTCACTTATGTTAAATGCGAAAGTACCGTTATTAAAATCTTTTTGAATACTTTGTAAATTTTCTCCGTCAGAAAACTCTATTAAACCTGAAATCTGATTGAAATCTGTATTCTTAATTAAGATTGACAGGTTTCCGGTATATGAAGAAGGTTTTTTATCGGGTTTTACATTGGCTCTGTTTCCGATATTCTTGGAATCTTCATCATAATTTTGATAGATGATTTCATTTTCATCATTATATTCCTTCTGCTTACGGCTATAAAAAGAGATTGTCTCAAATTCAGACAGGATAATTTTTCTTGCCTTTAAAGCTGACTTAAATTTTTCAATCTTTTCATTGGCCTCTTTAGTTGCCGTATTAAGATTCCGGTTTTTGACATTTATCTGAAAAGTTACATTGGCAGTGTCAGGCATTATTTCCCGTTCAGAATTACCTGTAACACTTATTTTCCTGATGATATTTTCAGAAAATGAAAAAACCGAAAGAACTAAAAATAGGGTAATTAATTTTTTTTTCATGGCTATCTCCTCATAACTGTATATTTAATCTAGATAAATATTATCACCTTATCCTTAAAATAAAATGAGAATATATGTCAAAATTATATTTTCTTTGACAGGACAAGCTCTAAAATACTGTTTTCATAATTAATATGTACAGAATCACATATACGTGCAACTAGAATCAGTTCTTCAGTAGATTCCCCTTCTCCCATTAGTTCCCAGAATTCAGAATACTCCAGATCGTGATGGATATTCATGGATTTTTTTATTTCCTTTATTTCCTTGTCTGTCAGATCGGTTTCACCATAGACATAGATGGTGTAGTCAGTAAATTTCCCATCATTTTCCTTAGTGATTTTTATCTGTAAGTTTTCAGCCCCGTTTTCCAGATAAAAAGAAGTAATCTCGTCTACAATTTTTGAAATTACCTTTACTTTTCTCGCATTATACTTCATTTCATACCTCCTTAAAAATCTGCAGTACAGGAACACTTATACTTGCTACGATTCCTGCTGACAGTCCTGTGTTATAAAGATTGAGACCTCCATGCATGGAGCTCATATTTAAAACTAGACAAAAATTTGCAAACCCTACAGCAGCTCCGGCAAGGATACCGAATTTTCCACTGATGGGAGCAAGACATGTTGAAAAAAACATTGTTATGGCAAAGGCACTTAAAGACACTCCTTTTCCAAAAAGGACAAATGCAAGCCAGACCCCAAGTATGATGGGCAGAATATTTTTTATATGTTTTCCAAATCCTGAAAAGGCCAGTATAGCACATAGGCCAGATAAAATTAATCCATTAATAAAAGGGAATAATATAAAAATCAGGATTAGAGAGAAGAATCCAAGAATCCCCATATTTATAAGGACAACAGGGAATCCTTCAGTAACTGTAAAATCACTTACAAGCCTACCTGAATGTGTATGAAGTTCCCGTAATCCATTAAATGAACGGTTATTCTTCAAATAACCACAGATAATGTAGAATAAGAAGACAGATATCAGTATAACTAGTATATGATAGTCCATTTTTTCATAGAAAGTGCGGTTAGGGTTAACTTCAAATCCTGCTGCTTCCAGCATGGAATAAAAAATAATAGAAATTAATCCTCCTGCCAGTCCGGTATTGTATAATGAATATCCATTATGAAAAAGGAGGACATGTGCTGAAACAGGAGGAACGATGAAGCCCAGTAGAAAACCTATGATAACTGCTACAGTTATTCCGAAAGGGGAAAAATCTAAAGCTCTTGCCACGCTGCTGACAATAGGTGACAGAGATGTGGAGAACATGCAGACTATAATAACATTCCTGAATTCCTTTCTGCTTACTTTTGCATAGGCATATGCTCCAAAATAGAAAGGAATAATATTTAAGAGATTTTTACCCATGAATGAGAATCCGAACATGAGATAGATTCCTGATATAAGGAGTCCGTTAATCTTCATGTTCATAATATATAAAATAAAAATATTTACAAGTGCCACGAAGGAAGCGTTGAAAATGGCAGCGTTCTTTCCGCCGACAACAAAATAATCTGTAAGCAATATACCGTTAGATACAAGGATATTCCTTATACCTGAAATCAGTTCTGTATAGGGTTCTGAAATAAGCTATTTTTAAGAAAGGAGTGCATGATTTTATTTAAAATATATATGTGAATATAATATAAAAATAATTTCATGCTGATAAGAATATGAAAAGAATTATAACTATATTGT
>JBHACQ010000048.1:0-2970 GCA_041854625.1 Leptotrichia sp.
ATATGAAAATGTACTTAAACTTGACTCTTTTACTGTCTTTTCTGAATATTTTATAAACATATTCAATAGTTCTGAATACAGTATTTTCTTATTTTTCATAATAGCCTCCTAAAAGATTTTTTTCTTTTAGTTTAATACATTTTCTTTATTTTTTTACTTGAATTAAAAGGTCAAATTTATTTTGATTTGTATTTTAGTAAGGAACTAAATACACAAGGGGATTTTAAATTGAGATATAAAATTTAAAATGAAGAGGATGTTGGAAAAATGGTAAATTCGTCAGAACAGATGATTGATAAAATCAATACAATACTGAAAGATAAGAAAGATGCAGTAATAAATATAGTAAATGATAAACTGACAATATCAGTTTTTATGGCATTGGAAGCAAATCTAAAAAACGTAAAGCAGATAAATCTAGTAATAAGGGATACACGTTTTGTTCCTGAAAATAATGAGATTTCACATGAATTTGAAATGATAACACCTAATGAAGTTTTGTACAGTTCGTATGATATTGTAGAAAAGAATAAGTTAAAGCACTTTGCCAAAGCAAAAGCAATGCATGATTTCATAAGGGATAACGTAAATGTAAAAAAAATAAAAAAGGGGATAAAGATTAACGGAAATATATTAATCATAGATGATGATTTTATGATTCAGGGAAGTTCGTCACTTGAAATATCAGATAAAAGGAAAAACAGGAACTTTGATTTTGATACATTTTTAAGTGGGACAATGGATAAATCCCAGATTCAGTCGGCTTTAAATGTATATAATCAGATATGGTATGACAGCTCAGTTACAGAAGATTACAAGAATGAACTTCTGGAAAGCCTGGAATTTGTGTATAAGAATCATACACCGGAATTTCTATACTATTTTACACTAAATGAACTTT
Organism: Leptotrichia sp.; assembly: GCA_041854625.1. Classification (GTDB taxonomy): domain Bacteria; phylum Fusobacteriota; class Fusobacteriia; order Fusobacteriales; family Leptotrichiaceae; genus Leptotrichia_A. Next base: position 902 of record JBHACQ010000048.1, read on the forward strand.
TTGGGCATCAGCTGGATAATGGAATAGAAAGATTTGAAAAAGACAGTGAGAAATTTAAGAAGACGGAAATATGGAATACATTATTTGATTTTCAGAAAGACTGTGTAGTTTCAGCAATACAGAAACTGCAAAAATATGGAGGATGTATAATTGCTGATTCGGTGGGGCTGGGAAAGACATTTGAGGCACTTGCCGTAATTAAATATTTTGAGATACGGAATGATAATGTACTGGTACTTACTCCAGCTAAACTTTATGATAACTGGAAATCATTTACAGGGGATTACGTGGACAGCTTCATGAATGAAAGGTTTAATTACAAGATAATGTTCCATACTGACTTATCAAGATACAAGGGGGAATCAAAATCAGGAAATGATTTAAGCAGGTTTAACTGGTCTAATTTTGACCTGGTTGTAATTGATGAGTCACATAACTTCCGAAACCGGAATGATAGATATGATGAGAATGATAAACTCATAATGAACAGATATTCAAGGCTGTTACAGGATGTGATAAAAAGTGGGAAAAATAGCACAAAGGTTCTGCTTTTATCGGCAACCCCTGTAAATAATAGCCTTGTAGATTTAAAAAATCAGCTTTCTATCATTACTGGAGATAGGGACAGTGCATTTTCAGAAGAAGGAATAACTAGCATCGGATACACATTAAAGAAGGCGACAGAAATTATCAATGAATGGGGAAAAGGGATAAATCAGAAGAAAAATGAACTTCTGGATAGTTTACCGTCAGATTTTTATAAGTTACTGGAAATGATGACTATATCAAGAAGCAGGAAACATATTACAAATTATTACGGTACTCAGAATATAGGAACTTTTCCGAGAAAGGAAAAACCTCAGACATATAGTCCGGAAATAGATAAGAATGGGGAACTGTTAAAATTTAAGGAGACAAACAGTATACTTGGGGATTTAAAGCTATCTGTGTATACTCCGACAGACTATATAAAGCCGGAATATATGATGTATTATGCAGAAAAATACAGTTTATCAGGGAAACGTGGTGGGAAACTGGATTTTACAACACAGTCAAAAGGGCTGATTTATCTACATAGGGTAAATCTCTTTAAAAGATTGGAAAGTTCAGTGTATTCATTTTCTGAAACACTTAGAAGGCTTCTGGAAAATATTGATAGAATGACAGAAACTCTGCTTAGGGGAAACAGGATAGATACGGAAGCGGAAGCTATAGAAGAAGATGAAGAAATAGTATATATAGAAGGAAGCAAGTATGAAATAGAAGCAAGACATTTGAGGATAAGTAACTATATAGAAGACCTTGTAGCGGATAGGAAAATTGTAGAAGAAATATATAAGGAAACATTGAAAGTACTAAATGAAGACAGGGATAACAAGATATATGAGCTGGAAAAAATAATAACAGACAAGATAAAAAAGACTCCGTATAATGACGGAAACAGAAAAATAATCATCTTTACTGCTTTTGCAGATACGGCAGACTATATTTACATGAGCCTGAAGGAAAAGATGAAAGATAAAAATATACATATGGCAAGTATTACCGGAAAAAATGTAAAGACAACAAATAAGAATGTTGAAAGCGAATTTAATAAAGTACTGTGTGCCTTCTCTCCTAAGTCAAAAATGAAGAAGGAATTACCACAGGAAGAGCAGATTGATATTCTTATAGGAACAGACTGCATTTCTGAAGGACAGAACCTGCAGGACTGTGATACCGTAATAAATTTTGATATTCACTGGAATCCTGTTTCGCTTATTCAGAGATTTGGAAGGATAGACAGGATAGGAAGCAGTAATAAGAGCATACAGATGATAAACTTTTTTCCGAATGCTGATTTGAATGAGTATTTAGACTTGGAAAATAGAGTAAAAGGGAAAATGACCCTTTTAAATATAGCTTCAACAGGGGACGAAGATGTACTGAATCCTGAAATGAATGACTTTAATTTCAGGAAAAGGCAGCTGGAAAGACTTAGGGAAGAAGTAATAGAAATAGAAGATACGAATGACAATATTTCCCTTACAGACCTGAATATGAATGAGTACCTGTATGAACTTTCAAAA
>JBHACQ010000049.1:0-5549 GCA_041854625.1 Leptotrichia sp.
GCAATCTGTTGTTTACACCTGTTCCAAATCTGTCTTCAAACATACCTACAAAATCTGGATTAGTCAGGTTAAATCCAATGTCTACTATTCCTACTTGAATAGGGGTTTCAATACCATTTTTTACATATGCTCCATCCAGTTCAGGATTATCCTGTAATAATTTTTCCCTATTGTGAGGGTCATTTACATTATATCTTCTAGTTTCAGTTGTAGTACTCCAGCCTATAACTTCAGCTCTGCTGCTGTAAGCTCTCGTATCTTTTGCAATACCTACAGGATTAAAGGTTGTAGGTGCAGGCATAGGAGTAGGTTCAGTTGTTACACTGCCACCACCACCACCTCCGTTTCCTGAATTTCCAGTAGTAGCTCCTCCGCCTCCGCCACAACTAGCTAATAGTGCTATTAAAATTACTATAAGCGCAATTCCTCTTTTTTTCATACTCAATCACTGTCCTTTTCTATAAAATATAATTATTTAAAATAGTTTTGTTCCTGAACCCCTCTTTATAATGGCATTTTGAACGACAATTACTTTTTAAATTACATTTTTCCCTAGGAAATTCTTTAGGTAGAGATGGGAAATAATAGGTGTTATAAGATGAAACAAGGATAAGTAACTCCAGAAAATAACATAATTGACACATAAAAAGTGACATTAAATAGTATCTTTACATTTTATTTATTCTGTTTAATAATATTATGGATTCTATAGGTGAAACACTCCTCCTCTTTTTTAATTCTATATTCTTAATTTTTTGTACAAATAAGTGCTTTGATTTTTTCAAATTAAATGCCGGAAAATATTTCTGGCAGTTTAACTGCTGAGATTTGCTAATTTTTATGTTGTGAAATTTAGATAATTAATAACCTTCTGATATTAATGTATACCACATAAATTGTAAAATGACAAGAACTATTTTAAAAAAATTTCGAAAATGAAAAAGGCAAAAAACTTATACAAAATAAGTCTTTTGCCATTCCAAAGTTTTAATTTTTTTAGTTTAATATCTCTAATATATGCTACTTAAATAATATACGAACTAACTAAATGGGTTTATTGCCCATCTGAACGTCTTACTGTAATAGTTACTGTCTAAGCTTGAAACAGTTACTCTCTTACTTCCTGAAGAAGCATGGATAAACTGTCTATTTCCCATATAGATTCCTACATGTGAAATACCTTTTCCAGTAGTATTAAAAAACACCAAATCACCTTTTTTCATATTCATTGATGAAATTTTTGGTTTGAATGTTGCCTGAGCACTGGAAACTCTTGGTAATGTCAAGCTAGCTGCTGATTTAAATACGTAGCCGACAAAACCTGAACAATCAAAGCTGTTAGGACCTGTTGCACCCCAAACATATGGAGACCCTAACTTTCTTTGAGCAAACTCAATAATCTTGTCTCTTACGCCAGCCTTAACTGTTTTAGTTGAAGCCGAAGAACTCGGTTTCTCCTTTTTTACAGCGACATTAAGAGAAGTATTGTTGTACTGCTTTTTGATCGTATTCTCTAAATTATTGTTTGACTTAGCCGCAAAAAGACCTGTAGACAATAATAGAGCTCCAGTCAGTATTACTATTCTTTTCATGTAACCTCCAATCTACCTTTGAACTTTGGTAACAGTATTATACTACTCTAATCTGTGAAAAAACTTAGAGTTGTATGTAGAAATGATATTGAATAAGGATATGAACCAAAGGAGAAATATAATATTGAATTAGTTTCTAATTTATGATATCATATAGAAAATATAAAAAATAAAAGTAAAGCATATATAAAATATATGTTTTAAACAGGAGGAAGAATGTATAAAGTATTAGTAGGGGAATATATTGATGATGAAGCTATTGAAGGGCTACTTTCAGCAGAAGGGGTAGAAGTGGATATAAAGGTGGGGATATCAAGGGAAGAGATACTCACCATCATTCATGAATACGATGCCCTTATAGTCAGAAGTGTCATAAAAGTTGACAAGGAACTTCTGGATAAAGCTAAAAAACTGAAGATAGTAGGTAGGGCAGGAAACGGAACAGACAATATAGATATTCCTGAAGCTACTAACCATGGGGTCATAGTAGCAAATACACCTGACAGTAATACTGTCTCAGCATGTGAGATAGCTATAGGACTGATGCTTTCAAGTGCAAGAAATATTGTTGCTGCAAATAACTATATAAAATCAGGTAAATGGGAAAGGGAAATTTTTGCAGGAAGTGAACTTTTTGAAAAGACGTTAGGAATAATAGGTCTGGGGAGGATAGGAGGTCTCACTGCAAAAAGGATGAAAGCCTTCGGAATGAACCTGATAGCCTATGATCCGTATATTTCTGATGAAAGATTTAAGAGATATGGATGTGAAAAGATGGAGACACTGGATGAGCTTCTGGAAAAATCAGATGTCATAACCATCCATACACCTAAGACAGCTGAAACAGTAAATATTATAAATAAGGATAACATTTCAAAGCTGAAGGACGGAGTGAGGCTTGTAAATGCAGCAAGAGGAGGACTTTTCAATGAAGAGGCTGTTGCTGAAGGGCTTAAAAGCGGGAAAATAGCAAGCTTTGGATTTGATGTCCATACAGTTGAGCCAAGGGAAGAATGCATCCTCTATGAGTTTGATAATACAGTTGCCACTCCCCATATAGGGGCTACTACATATGAAGCACAGAGGAATGTAGGAAAGCAGGTTGTAAGACAGGTATTAAACGGATTGAAAGGTGAAATTGTAGAAACAGCTGTAAATCTTCCATCAATGGGAAGGGAAGAATTTTCCATTATAAGACCATATATAAGTCTGGCAGAAAAACTGGGAAAGATATATTACCAGATAAAGAAGGATGCTGTGACAAATATAGACATAAACTATTACGGGGAACTTTCTGAACAGGAGACGAAGCTTATTGACTCTACTGTAGTAAAGGGTCTTCTTGAACCGGTACTGAAGGAAGAAGTCAACTATATAAATTCCCTCATACTGGCAGAAAAGAGGGATATAAGTGTAGCTGTAAATAAGAAAGAGACAAAATATGAAAACTACCTGTCTGCCCTTGAAATAGTTGTACGTAATGATAAAAACGAGAAATTTAAAGTAATAGGCATAATAGGAACTAACGGAGAAGAAAGGATTGTAAATGCGGATGACTATTTTGTAGATATAGTGATTTCTGAAAATATGCTTCTGCTGAAAAATAATGACGTACCTGGAGTAATAGGAATAGTAGGAGGTATTTTAGGAGAAGAGAATGTAAATATTGCTACAATGTGTGTAGGAAGAAAGGAAGGAAGTGCTGTAATGCTACTGACAGTAGATGAACCTGTAAAATCATCCTCAGTTGCAAGACTGAACAGTACGGAACAGATAAGATGGGCATTCTATCTGGATTTAAAATAGGCGTCGTGTCATAATTGTGACGGGATTATCTGTTCTTAAATTTTATGTTATATTTAAGTGGGAAATATGATATAATGAAACTGATTATATAGAACTAAGGAAGGTTTAGAAATGGGTCTGAGATTTAAAGTTAGAGTTCCGGCGACTTCTGCCAATATAGGTGTCGGTTATGACTGCCTGGGAGTTGCACTGGACTATTTAATGGAGCTGGAAGTGGAAGAAAGTGACAAGATTGAATTTTTAGAAAATGGGGAACCTTTTTCCATTCCGATTGAAGAAAATTATATTTTTGATGCAATAAAATATACTGAAAAGCATCTTGTAAAAAATATTCCTAGTTACAGGATAAATATAACGAGAAATGACATCCCTCTTGCAAGAGGACTTGGGAGCAGTTCCAGTGCCATTGTAGCCGGAATTATGATAGCAAACAGGTTTGCCGGTAATATTCTGGATATAAATAAGGTCGCTAAGCTTGCTGTTGAAATGGAAGGGCATCCGGATAATGTAATTCCTGCCATATTTGGAGGAATGGTCCTGACGGCTCATGATAAGGAGAATATAGTCTACAGTACAGTATCTAATTCAGATTCCCTGTATTTTTATGTAATGATACCGGATTTCAAACTGTCTACAGAAAAGGCGAGAAGTGTGCTTCCGAAATCCTACCTGGTTTCTGATGCAATAAATAATATGGCAAAACTGGGTCTTCTGGTAAATGCCCTCAATAAGGGGGAATATGATAACCTCAGATTCCTGTTGGGAGATAAGATACATCAACCATACAGGTTTGCTTTAATAGGAAATTCAGAAAAAATATTTGCAGCTTCAAGGAAGCACGGGGCATTAGGAGAATATATAAGCGGAGCAGGACCTACTTTAATATCCCTTAACTATGATGATGATGAATTTCTGGAAAATATGAAGAGGGAACTGGGGGAATTTTCAGATAAATGGACTATCGAAAAGAAGAAGATTAATCTGAAAGGTGCAGAAATATATGACGAGGAGATTTTCTAGATGAAACATCATTATGAGAAGAATATTACAAATATGGGAATATTAGAGGTTATAACAGGGAGCATGTTTTCAGGGAAAAGTGAGGAACTTATACGGCGGCTGAGAAGGGCGGAGTATGCCGGACAGAAGATAGTAGTATTCAGTCCTTCAATTGATAACAGGTATGGGAATGAAGGTATATATTCACATGAAAAAAACAGCTTTTCTGCATACATGGTAAATTCTATTGAAGAGATGGAAGAAATCATGTCTGAGAATAATGATGCCCAGATAATAGGAATTGATGAAGTCCAGTTCTTAGGGAATGAAGTGACGGAGTTTTGCAAAAAATATGTAGAATATGGGAAGCGGGTAATAGTAGCAGGACTGGATATGAGTTTCAGGGCAGAGCCGTATCATCCTCTTCCGGAGCTGATGAGCATAGCCGACAGGGTGGATAAATTTAATGCAATCTGTACAGTCTGCGGAAAGACGGCATATGCCACTCAGAGGCTTATTGATGGAGAACCTGCTTACTATGATGATCCTCTTGTCATGGTAGGAGCTTCAGAAAATTACGAAGCAAGGTGCAGAAGGCACCATATTGTAAGATATCGTGAAAATGAGAAGGGGAAAATCTACTTTTTTATAGGGACGGAAGCAGATGCAGGCAAGAAGGATGTAGAAGACATGTACAGGGATTCTCTTGCTGGAAATAAGAAAATTGCGACAATAGTCATAAATTCTGATTTTAACAGTAGAGAGAATAATACGACAGGAAAAATTTCTGAACTGAGGAATGAAATAGAAGAGGCAGAAAATAAGAATGATTATATCTTTATAAGAATTACTGGCGGACTTCTCCTTCCGCTAGAAAAAAGTTACAGTATCCTTGATTTTATATGTGAGTACAGAAAAAAATCTGAAGTAATAATAGTGTCAAAGAATAAGAAAGGTATCCTGAATCAGATGCTTCTAATAACTGATCTTCTGAAAAAATCAGATTTGAATATTCAGAAGATAGTATATAGAGCCTGTGACGAAGAAGAGGAAAGCACTGAAATTATAAATAAGATAAAGGAAATAACTCAGATTGAGCATGCTTTTGTTTAATTTTAATTTAATAAAAAATATGTTGCAAAAAAATAAAAA
>JBHACQ010000050.1:0-3991 GCA_041854625.1 Leptotrichia sp.
AAAATGAGCTAACTTCTGAATTTTCTATGGATAAAAAGTTCGTGATGGAAAACTTTGATGCCCTTAATACCGTAGGCGTAAAAAGGGAAGATGCCTTTCAGCTGGCAATAGAAGGAGAAAGGACAAGAAATTTCGATAAAAAGTATAAGAGGGTGTCTGTGGGACTTTCCTCCGGAACTTCAGGGCATAGGGGGATATTTATTACCACAGAGGAAGAGCAAGGGACATGGGCTGGAATGATTCTTGCAAAAATGCTCCCCAAGGGGAAACTTTTTGATAACAGGATAGCTTTTTTCCTAAGGTCCGACAATAATTTATATAAAAGTATAAATTCTTTTTTCATAAAACTGAAGTATTTTGACCTTTTCAAGGATATGGAGGGTCATATAGAAGAACTTAATAAATATAATCCTACTATTTTAGTGGCTCCTGCATCGGCACTTTTAACCCTCGCCAACAAAAAAAGGGAGGGAATTCTTAAAATAGTTCCAAAAAAAATTATATCTGTAGCTGAAGTTTTAGAGGAGGATGACGGAAAATGGATAAAAGACGCCTTTCAGGTAGAATTTGTACACCAGATATATCAGGCGACTGAAGGATTGCTTGGATATACATGTCACTATGGATCGCTGCATCTAAATGAAGAGTGGATAAAATTTGATAGGGAATATATCGATGACAACCGATTTTATCCTATTATTACAGATTTTAGAAGAAGAAGCCAACCTTTTATAAGGTATCGCATGAATGATATTCTGGTTAAAGGAAAAAAAACATGTAAATGCGGATCTCTTTTTACATGTATAGAAAAAATTGAAGGTAGGGAAGATGACATATTTCTCTTTAAGGATAAAAATGAGAGGATAAGGCAGGTATTTCCTGACTTTATAAGAAGATGTCTTCTCTTTAGCGAAGAAATTAGAGAATATCAAGTGTTCCAGACAGACTACAATAATATACAAGTGGCTGTTCTCAATTTGAATGAAAATCAGGAAAGGGAAATAAGAAGAGAATTTTCTTCGTTATTTAAAGAACTGGAAATAGATAATGTAAATATCGAATTTATTTCCTATCTACCTGAAAAAAACATAAAATTAAGGCGAATATGTCAAAAAATGAAAAAATCAACTAAGTAATTTAAATTAATAAAATAATATAGATTAAAGGATGAGGAGAGAAATGAGAAATGTCAGAATAGCGGGGTATGGAGTAAAATTACCCGAAAAAACAGTAAATTTTGGAAATAATATAAGATATAGAATATCGGGATCAGAAACTCAACTTAAACTAGGGATAGACGCAGCTAAAGCTGCACTGAAAAAAGCAAGGTTAGCAATAAATGACATTGATTGCATAATAGGAGCCTGTGCCGTAGGAGTTCAGCCTATCCCCTGTACAGCAGCTCTTATTCATGAGCAGTTGGCTAAAGGTCTGGATATTCCGGCATTGGATGTAAATACTACATGTACTAGTTTTATTACTGCCCTTGATATGATTTCTTTTATGATTGCATCAAAAAGATATAAAAAGGTTCTTATTATTTCATCTGATGTTCCTTCCCTAGCAGTAAATCCAACACATAAGGAAAGCTACGAACTTTTCAGTGACGGTGCTGCCGCAATAATAGTCGAATATAGTGGAAATGATGAAAATACCATATATAATGGAGGAATAATCGACGGAATGCAGAAAACCTGGTCTGAAGGTGTTCACGCCACAGAAATAAGGGGAGGGCTTTCAGCCTACCATCCTAAATATTATAATGAAAATACAAAGGAAGAATTTATGTTCGATATGGATGGAAAGATGGTGTTAAAACTGTCTAAAAAAAAGATCCCTTATATGCTGACAGAATTTTTAGAGAGAAACAATATGAAAATATCCGATATAGACATGGTAATTCCTCATCAGGCAAGTTTAGCCATGCCCCTTATAATGGAAAAACTGGGAATAAAAAGGGAGCAATACATGAATCTTGTGGAAGTACATGGAAATATGGTGGCTGCTTCTGTTCCTGTAACCTTATGTACCGCTATTGATACAGGAAGAATTAAAAGAGGAGATACTATTCTTTTGATAGGTACTGCTGCAGGACTTACCACAAACCTCCTGTTAATGAAAATATAGGCTATATAATATATGTGAGGGTGAAAAAAATAAATAATAGACAAAAATATAGTATAAATAATAGATTTTTAAAAGAAAAAATAACTAGATAAAAGTTATAAAAGAATAAGGTATGGTATTAAAAAAATTTGATAACTTAAAAAAGCTAATTAAACTTAGAATTTCTTAAGATTATCAAACTTTTTTCACCCCCACACTTGACATAGAGCCTTTTAAAATACATATCCAAAATAACCAGTATATTAAGGTTTTTCTAATTCCTCTTAATAACTTTTATATAATCAATCTACAACATACTTCTATGCTTCAGTTTCTTCTTCAAGAGCGACTAAATTTAAACAAAAGACAAAAACTGTCTTCAAAATTTTCATTTAGGACATGTACCTCCAAACTTTTCAATTCTTATTGTCCAGTTTTTTAGTACGTGTTCTTTTTGAGACAGCTCTTCTTTTTTCTATTCCTGTATATATGTCTTTAATCTTCTATTTTTTTCAGTCCCAGTTTGGTTTCTGAAACTATTACTGCCAGTAATATCAAGGCAGCCCCTACGAAAGTTCTTTTAGAAAGAACTTCAGAAAGTATAAAAAATGCAAAAATAGGAGCAAAAAGCGACTCTGTGGCAAGAAGTATAGATGCCCTTGTGGAAGTAGTTGCCCTTTGACAGTAAGTCTGAAGCACTGTGGGTATTGCAGTTGAAAAAACTGTCAAATACACCACTGAAACAAGTGCCATTCCATTTAAAGGTTCTATTTGGCGAAATTCTGCAGGATTAAACAGGTTCAATCCGAAGAAAATCCCTGCTACCAACATCTGCATAAGTATCAATTTCATAGGTTCCACTTTTCTGCTAAAATACCCTGTCAAGGATATTTGTCCTGCAAAAAAGAAGGCACATATTATAGTCAATATATCCCCATTATTCAGATTAGTCAAGTTAAAATTCCTGTCTATACTCATTATTCCAACTCCAAAAAGACATATAAGCGATGCTGAAAATGCAAATATATCAGGTCTCCGCCTGTGTATAATCCAGAATATATAAGGAACAATAATTACATTTATTGCTGTAAAGAAGGCATTTTTCCCCGCAGTTGTCATCAATGCTCCATATGTTTGAAAGGTATAACCGAGAAACTGAAGTGTTCCTAGAATAACTCCTGCCTTTACATCTTCTTTTGTAAATCTGGAAAAACTTTTTCTGAATATAATATAAAGTATTGCAAATCCCCCTAAAAATCTTATAGTTAATAGATAAAAGGGGCTTACGCCACCGTTTAACCCAACTTTGACAAACACAAATCCTAGTCCCCATAATATTCCCACCAATAATAACCCCATATCAGCCGTATATTTTTTCATTTTTTTCTCCATTCTCTATTTTTTCTATTCTCTAATTATCTTCATTCTTGTGAATTTTTATTTTTTGGAAATTTTCTATTGAAGTACTGGCAAAAGACTTTTATTCTGTTGTATTTCTATTAAATTTCTCATAAATGTCTCTTTTTAAATATTCATTTTTTATTTCCCCATTATATTTTTCCAGATATGCCATGACGTAATCCCTTACCAGTTTTATTTCCTTTACGTTTTTTACAATATCTGTAAACATCATATCCGAAACACCGCTCTGCTTTGTTCCCAGAATTTCTCCTGAATTCCTTAACTTAAGATCCTCTTCCGCTATTTTGAATCCATCCGTAGTCCTTTCCATAACTTCAAGTCTCCTTACAGACAGTGCATTGTCTGTTTCTGACTCCAGAAAGCAGTAGGAACTGTATTCCCCTCTCCCAACCCTTCCACGAAGCTGATGGAGGGAAGAAAGTCCAAATCTCTGTGCATCCCTTATTACCATGACAGAAGCATT
>JBHACQ010000051.1:0-5743 GCA_041854625.1 Leptotrichia sp.
AAAAATATTTTTAAATAATCTGTTTATGTGGTAAAATGTTAATGATAACACAGGAAATTCTAATGAAGATAATGTAAAATTTAAAAATAACACAAGTTTTTTAAAAGAAAAGAATTTATAGGAAATCATATTACAGAGAGGTGAAAGGAATGGGACTGTTTTCGAGTAAAAAGTCAAAAAATAAATATGTTACATTAACATCCAAATCAAAACTAAGTGTTGATGTAGTTGATGATAACAAATGGAAAAAATGTAGCAGATGTAATGAAATTATATATAATGAAGATTTAAAGAATAATCTCAATATCTGTCCTAAATGTGGGAATTATTTCAGGCTGACGGCATTTGAGAGGATAGAACTTCTGATAGATGAAGGAAGCTTCATTGAAGAAGATATTACTCTTAATTCTAAAGATTACCTGGATTTCCCAAGTTATAAGGAGAAACTGGAAAGCTCCCAGGAAAAGAGCAGGATGCTTGACGGTGTAATAAGCGGGACAGGAAGGATAAATGGAATAGAAGTCAGCATAGCTGTAATGGAATTTAATTTTATGGGAGGAAGCATGGGTTCCGTTGTAGGAGAGAAAATAACCAGGGCTTTAGAAAGAGGTCTAGAAAGGAAGATACCTGTCATAGTAGTTTCAAGTTCAGGAGGTGCCAGAATGCAGGAAGGGATACTTTCATTAATGCAGATGGCAAAGACATCAGGTGCAGTAAAGAGATTGAATGAAGCTGGAATACCTTTCATCTCAGTTCCTGTAGATCCTACAACGGGAGGGGTGACAGCCTCTTTTGCAATGCTGGGAGATATTATAGTAACAGAACCAAACGCCCTGATAGGATTTGCTGGTCCGAGGGTCATAGAGCAGACTGTTAAGCAGAAACTTCCCAAAGGGTTCCAGAGGGCAGAATTTCTACTTGAACATGGAATGGTAGATGTAATTTCTGAAAGAAAGGAACTGAAATCTACACTTTACCGTATAATAGAAAAACTTATATAAGTCAGGAGGAAATATGAGTATAAAAAATGAAATTAAAGAATTGGAAGATAAGATAGAAGAACTGAAACGTTTTTCTACAGAAAAAGGCATTGATTTTTCATCACAGATAGAGGAACTGGAAAAACAGCTGGATGACAAGTATAAATATTTTAGTGAAAATGAAATGGATTCATGGGCAAGAATCCAGATTTCCAGGAATCCTAAAAGACCGTACACTCTTGACTATATAAATGAACTTGTCCAGGATTTTGTTGAGCTACATGGAGACAGACTTTCAAAAGATGATCATGCCATAATAGGAGGGCTTGCAAGCATAGACGGCTATAAAATAATGATAATAGGTCATCAGAAGGGAAGAGACCTGGAGTCTAATATGTACAGGAATTTCGGAATGGCAAATCCTGAAGGATATAGAAAAGCACTGAGGCTTATGAGAATGGCTGAAAGATTTGAGCTTCCTATACTGACATTAATTGATACGGCAGGTGCATATCCTGGAATAGAAGCAGAAGAAAAAGGTCAGGGGGAAGCAATAGCTAAGAACCTTTCTGAAATGTTCGGTTTTAAGGTTCCCATGGTTTCGGTAATAATCGGTGAAGGAGGAAGTGGAGGAGCTCTTGGCATAGGAGTGGCAGATTCCGTCCTTATGCTTGAAAATAGTGTCTATTCTGTAATATCTCCTGAAGGGTGTGCATCAATCCTGTTCAATGATTCTTCAAAAGCGGCAGAAGCAGCAAAAAGCCTTAAAATGGATGCAATAAGTTTAAAATCATTAGGAGTTATAGATGGAATAATAGAAGAACCTTTAGGTGGTGCCCATAGGGATATTCCAAAGATGGCTAAAAACTTGAAGGCGGCAGTTTTAAAGGAATTTAAGAAAGTAGATAAGCTCTCCATAGAAGAACTTTTGGAAAAGAGATATGAAAAATTCAGAAATATGGGGGAGTATTTTGAAAATATGTCAGATGAAGGAATATCTTAAAGGATATTCTTTTTCTTTTATTATTAATATTATTGATTTTAGATTTCATAAAATAAAAAAAGAGCACTTAAATAAGCCTCTAAAAAAATGGCGCATCTAGCAGGAGTCGAACCCACAGCCTTCTGATCCGTAGTCAGACGCTCTATCCAGTTGAGCTATAGATGCAAAATTTACATATTGATATAAAAAAAATGGCGGAGAAGGAGGGATTTGAACCCTCGATCCAAGTTTTAGCCCGGATACTCCCTTAGCAGGGGAGCGCATTCGGCCTCTCTGCCACTTCTCCACAATATTTAAATGATGGCGGGTGAACAGGGATTCGAACCCTGAGAGCTTTCGCCTTGCCGGTTTTCAAGACCGGTCCCTTAGCCGTTCGGACATTCACCCACACATTACTTCAATAATATATCATATTTTTTTACATTTTGTCAATAACAAAATTTAAAAAAAATTGACAAAGATATATGAAATTTGTTATCATTTAAAAATAGGTATAAAAAATATATATGAAATAATTTGATAGGAGGAAAGATGTCAAGTATAATAATTCCAAAAGATTATGATGCCAAGTATGGAATAATGGAAACAGAAAAGGCGATAAAGCTGATAAAGGATTTTTTTGAAACGGAATTATCCAAAGCACTAAATTTAACAAGGATTTCAGCTCCCTTATTTGTCAAGAAGGTAACAGGGCTGAATGATAATCTTAATGGCGTAGAAAGACCGGTAAGCTTTGAAATGAAGGATTATGAAGGGGAAACAATAGAAATTATACATTCTCTGGCAAAATGGAAAAGGCTTGCATTAAAGAGATATGGAGTAGAGGCAGGAGAAGGAATCTACACAGATATGAATGCAATAAGAAGAGATGAGGACTTGGATAATACACATTCAATATATGTTGACCAGTGGGACTGGGAGAAGGTAATAAAAAGGGAGGACAGGAACTTAAATTTTCTGGAAGATACTGTAAATAAGATATATTCTGTATTCAAGAAGACAGAGGATATGCTTGTAGGGAAGTACGATAAATGTAAAAAATTCCTTCCGGAAAAAGTTACCTTTATAACATCACAAGAATTGGAAAATATGTATCCTGAACTGGCTCCTTCTGAGAGGGAGAATAAATTTGCAAAGGAAAAGGGGGCTATATTTATTACTCAGATAGGGAAAGAGCTTGCATCTGGAGAAAAGCATGATGGAAGGGCTCCTGACTACGATGACTGGGAACTGAATGGAGACCTTATTATGTGGAATCCTGTACTGGACAGTGCACTGGAGCTATCTTCAATGGGAATAAGGGTAGATGAAACTTCTCTTTTAAAGCAGCTTGAAATTTCCGGGGCAGAAGAAAGGAAAGAATTAGAATATCATAAGATGCTTCTTGAAGGACAGCTACCACTTACAATAGGAGGAGGAATAGGTCAGTCAAGAATATGTATGTTCCTGCTTCAGAAAGCTCATATTGGTGAAGTTCAGGCGTCCATATGGTCAGATGATATTGTGAGGACATGTGAAAATGAAGGGATAAATCTTTTATAAGTTTATTTATACAGACTTACTATAAAATTTATAAATGAAGATATTAGATTTTTAAAATTGATATCTTCATTTTATTATTTACAGAATTATGATATAATAAATAAAAATTATTATATGAGTTAAAGGGAAATATTAACTTGAAGAGGAGAAATTATGTTTTTAAAGAAGACAGACAGGTTAGCATTAGTTGATTTTGAAAATAGACATATCAGCTATAGTGAATTAGTGGATAATGTGAAATATTTTTCAGATAATGTAGCTGAAATTAACAAGGGTAAGTTTGCCCTTATTGTGATGGAAAATAGGGTTGAATGGATTTACAGCTTTTTTGCAATATGGGATAAGGAATCTGTTCCCATAACTTTAGATGCCCATAGCAGTCCTGAAGAGATTCTGTATGTCCTTAATGATTCTGGTCCTGAATCAGTTTTCTGTTCAGATGAAACAGAAAAGAATGTATCTCAGGCAGTATCAATGTATAGTTTAAAGGATGAAATTAAAATCATAAATATAGACAGGTATCCGATAGAAAGCGGGAAAATGGAAACTGTTAAGAGGACAAGTTTTGAATTGAGAAATCCTGAAGGGGAAGAAGTTGCTGTTATGCTTTACACATCAGGAACGACAGGTGCACCTAAAGGCGTAATGCTTACATATGGAAATCTGGATAGTGAAATGGATGGATTAGTAGCTAAAGGGATATTTGACTATAGGGATCAGGTTCTGGCCCTATTACCGTTTCACCATATCCTTCCGCTGACATCAACAGTACTTCTTATGATGAGGGAACAGGCTTCAGTAGTTTTTGTAGAAAAGATAGCCAGCAAGGAGATACTGGAAGTACTGAGCAGGAACAGAGTCACGGCACTTATAGGGGTTCCTAGGGTATTTAAACTTTTCTATGATGGTATAAAGCAGCAGATAGATTCCAAATTTATTACAAGACTGATTTACAGGATAATGAGCAAGATAGATTCCATGGCATTGAGAAAGAAGATATTCAGGAAGGTTCATGAAAAATTCGGAGGACACCTTAAATTTATTGTATCAGGTGGAGCAAAACTAGATGCTGAAATAGGGGAGTTTTATGAAGTGTTAGGTATATACTGTCTTGAAGGATATGGACTTACAGAAACTTCTCCTGTAATAGCAGTTAATTCCCAGAAGGAAAGAAAGATAGGAAGCGTAGGAAAAAAGCTGGACGGTCTGGAAGTCAAGGTAGTAGAGGAGGAACTCTGGGTAAAAGGTCCCATTGTAATGAAGGGATACTATAATAAACCTGAAAAGACAGAAGAAGTAATGACTGAAGATGGATGGTTCAAGACAGGTGACCTGGCATCAATTGATGGAGAAGGATACATTACAATAAGGGGAAGAAAGAATAGCATGATTGTCCTTTCAAATGGGAAGAATATAGATCCTGAAACTTTAGAAAATAGGGTTCTGGCAAAGAGCAACTATCTGATTAAGGAAATAGGTATGTTTGGCTATAATGATAAAATAGCAGCTATTATTGTGCCTGATCTTCTAGAATTTAGAAAAAAAGGGATAACAAACTATCAGGCATATATAAAGAATATTATAGAAGACTATAACCTTACAGTCCATAATCATGAAAAAATACTGGACTATAAACTTTATGAAGAAGAACTTCCTAAGACAAGAGTAGGAAAAGTGAGGAGATTTATGCTTCCAGGGCTATATGAGAAAAACAGTATAGAAAAAAGAAAAGTGGAAGAACCTGATAATGAAGTCTACAGATCACTGAAATCCTATGTAAGAAAGCTTAAAGGAGTCGATCCCCTTCCAGAAGAAAATCTGGAACTTGAAATAGGGATGGATTCCCTGGATATAGTAGAGTTTCTTGCCTATATTGAAAATAGTTTTGGAATATCTTTAAATGAAGAACAGTTTTCAACAATGGCTAATCTGAAACTGTTATCAGAATATATAAATGAGAAGGCTACTAAAATGGAGAATGCTGAAGTAGACTGGAAAAAAATAATAGAAGACACTCCATATGCAGAAGAAAAGAACAGATGGCTGACTAAGATATTAAGACCTCTTCTGGATGTTATTCTAAAACTGTATTTCAGATTAAAGAGGGTGGACAGAAAAAATATAACTGAAGGACCTCAGATTTTTATTGCAAATCATCAGAGTTTTATAGATTCTTTAGTGCTTGGAAGCCTTTTACCTCACAAAATACTTTATAATA
>JBHACQ010000052.1:0-2989 GCA_041854625.1 Leptotrichia sp.
ATATTTAAATTCAATAAAAATAAATATATTTTCACCTATCGAATGACTCTGTTATATTTCAAAGTCCTGAAATTTTCCATCCTTTAGGATTTTCACCTTGACAAAACCTATTTCCTTAATCATATCAATACTTTCCTTAAAATAAAAGTCAATATTTTCAACTGCATGGACATCTGATGATATTGTTATCGGAATACTTCTATCCAGTATTTTCTTTAATACGGGGATACTAGGGTAAGGAGTATCGGTCCATCCTCTTGACATTCCTCCTGTATTTATTTCAATAATAGTATCCGTCTTTGCAATTTCATCCAGTACATGTTCTATTTTTCTGTTATACCAGTCAGCATTTTCATCAAAATACTTTCCATCCTTATTAAACTTTCTTACTAAATCCATATGCCCCAGAATATCAGGTTTCTGTGTATGTACCATTTCTATTATGTTATCATAATATGCTTCTATAAAGGATCTTTCATTTCCGCTATCATAATTCTGTATTCCGTAAGCCAGTATTTCAGGCGTATTATCTACACAATAATATTCGTCTTTTTGCCTGTCCTTTACATAATGTACGGAACCTATTCTGAAATCAAGCTCCATTTCCTTATCTGTACTTTTATCATATCCTGTATAGAAGTCAGCTTCTATCCCGATATAAAACTGCATCTTTCCTTTATATTTTTCTTTCAGAGTTTTTAATTCTTTCAGATATTCTTCTGTCCCTTGGATGGACATACAGGGTTCCGTATCAAAAGCTGTATATGAATGTCCTGAAAGTCCTACACTTACAAAATTCTTTTCAATCGCTGATAAAATATAGTCTTCTGCCTTGTTCTTTCCGTCACAGTATGTCGTGTGTCCATGAAGGTTTGAAGGAAAGGCTGGTTTAAATTCTGACATTGCTATCACTCCTTTTAGTTATTTATATTTAAACTGCAGTATTATTAATAGCGTACAGTCCTGCTTTTTCCAATATTTCTCCTGCATCAGCAAGTATTTCTCCACTTTTTTCCCAATCTCCGCTAGCCTGACAGTTTTCTATCTCATCAAAGTCTAGGCTATACAGTACACATTTGGCAGAGTGAAGCCCTCCTAATTCTCTTTTTATAGTTTCATTTATAACCTTGTAATAGGTTACCGTGCTTTCCCAGCTCATTCCACCTATCAATCCTATTGTTTTCATTTTGTCTCCTTTTATATTTTTTAATATCTTGAATAGCCCGTAAGAAAGCTGTATCTTATATTTACATCAATATATATTTTACAATGGCATCAATATGACAGCTTGCAGCATCTATTAACGGTATTTTCAAATCCTCCTCTTCAATGATAAGGGGTAACTCCGTACAGCCCAAGACCAATGCATCAACATCTAATTTGGAAAGAAGCTCATTAGATAATGATAATATCTGCTTTTTTTGTACAGGATCTACAATATTTGCCTCAAGATTAGGAAAAATAATACTTTGGATAATATCTTGAGAAGCTTCATCAGGGACAATACATTCAACGCCATACTTTTTCCCAGTATTTTCATATAATCCACTCTGCATTGTAAATTTAGTACCATATACCAAAACTTTATTCCAGCCGTTCTTCTTTGCATATTTACATGTTTCATCTATCATACCTATAAGAGGAACTGACGAACGTTTTACCATTTCTTCAAATACAATATGTGCCGTATTTGCAGCAATTGCACAGAAATCAGCACCGGCAGCTATACATTTTTCAATTGCACCCATCTGATAGTCTGCAAGACTTGTCCAATCTGATGCAGAAACCATTTCATATGCTACCCCCAGATTAAGGCTATATATAATCATCTCAGGATTTTCACCTGCAACAGATTCAGGTTTGACAATATCCCGATATCTTTTATTTATCAAGTTGTAATATTCAAGAGTGGAAACAGGTCCAAGACCTCCCACTAAACCTAATTTTTTCATAATATCCTCTTCCTATATTTTCATAATTCCTTCTAAAATTTCAAAAATTAATAATCCCTTATTTTCCTCATCATATATTTCTTCTGTAATCCATTTACAGTTTCATATACTTCAAAGCCATGTTTTTCATATAATCTCCTTGCTTTTTCATTATCTGAAAGTACAGCAAGTGAGATACTGTTAATACTTAAATCTGAAAATATCATTTTAATAAATTCAGATAAGGTACACCCTCCAATACCAGCCCCTGTACGTTCCGGATTTATAAAAAATCTTCCAATATGGACATTGCTTTCTTCAACCCTTATTTTCTGAATTACTCCAACAAATTCATCAGACAGGAAAATAGAATATAGATGGTGCAGTTTATTTATTTCTTCTACAGTTAAAGGAAATGCCAATGTCGGACCTGCCCATTGTTTAAGGAATTTCTCTCCATATTTATTTGTCCAGTTACAGATTTTTTCAGAATTTTCCCTGTTTAATCCTTCTGATAATTTTATATTATGCAAACTAATCACCTCTAGTCTTTATTTTTCATATTTCTTGATTTATCCACTTTACTGTTTCTTTTTTATTCCCAGTCAAAAGCTTCTGTCCTTCCAATTATAATGCTATGTCCCTTAATATGAATACATTGAAAGGCAGTCATTAGAATCATGGCGATAATAGCATTGGCAGATGAATATACATGATATTTCTTAAGGGATTTCTTAATTATATTTATTGTGGCAATTCCTACATCGCAGAGTGTAAAAATGATGTGCCAAACTAGAACAATCCAAAATTCCATTATAAGACATTTATATACACTTTCTGTAAAACTATATCCCCTCTGATACATAGCAATAAATACTAGAAAATTCACTGCAATAAGTCCTATAATAAAGATATTGACTTCCCTCAATGCATCTTTATCTGTAATATCTTTATACGGATCACTTCCCCTGCTCTTTAATATATGCCCTATTCTATACATCCACTTAGGCACTTCCTCGTTATTTTTAACAGCACGGATAAGCTTTAAATACATAAAC
>JBHACQ010000053.1:0-6726 GCA_041854625.1 Leptotrichia sp.
ATCTAAAATAATTTTTCTCAAGAAATATTATCATTGAAATTTAAAAAAATCAAATATAATATATATATAGGCATAGTAAAATAATTAATTTTTGATATTTCAATAAAAATGGTATAATATTGTATAAGAAACAGATTCTAGAGAAAGGAGCTGTGCATTTGTCGTCTGTATCAAGGAAATGCACATTGATAACTATGAAATTTAATGACTACAGGTATGAACGTATTGACCTTAAATCGACTGAAGAACAGTTTAAGAAACTGATAAAAGGCTTCTCTTCTGCTGAAAGTGTAGAAGAACAGATAAAATATATGGATGAAATTATAAATCTAAGGAACCATATAGATACCATGACAACCCTGGTATCCATAAGACACAGCGTCAATACTGAAGATGAATTCTATGACAAGGAGAACGAATACTGTGATGAGATTTCCCCTGTTGTATTCGGGTTTATTTCCGACTTCTATAAAGTCCTCTCAGCTTCAAGATTCAGAAATGAACTGGAAAAGAAATATGGCAAATTCCTCTTTGATATTGCAGAACTTTCAGTAAAAACCTTTGATGAAGCTGTCATTCCTGAACTTCAGGAAGAAAACAGGCTTACAAGCAAATATGATAAATTAATAGCCAGTGCTAAAATAGACTTTGACGGGCAGGAAAGAAACCTGTCCCAGATGGTTCCCTATACACAGTCTAAAGACCGAAATATCAGAATTGAAGCAAGTAGGAAAGTGGCTCATTTCTTTAAGGAAAATAAGGATGAGTTTGACAGTATATATGATTCCCTTGTAAAAGTGAGAACTTCCATTGCACAGAAACTCGGATTCAAGAATTATGTGGAACTGGGATATGCAAGGCTTCTAAGGCTTGACTATAATTCAGATATGGTGGCTTCATACAGGAAACAGGTACTGGAAAACATCGTCCCTCTACATACTGAACTGAGGAAAAGGCAGGAGAAAAGACTTGGAGTTGAAAAACTGAGATTCTATGATGAACCTATCAAGTTCAACTCAGGAAATGCCGATCCTCATGGTGATCCCGAATGGATACTTAACCATGGAAAGACTATGTATAAGGAGCTTTCAAGGGAAACAGACGAGTTTTTTACATTCATGACTGAAAAAGACCTTCTGGACCTTCTTTCTAAAAAAGGGAAGAAGAGCGGAGGATACTGTACCTATATACCTGACTATAAGGCTCCATATATATTTGCCAACTTTAATGGTACAGCCCATGATATAGATGTACTTACACATGAAGCGGGACATGCTTTCCAGGTATATCAGAGCCGTGATTACAAAATCCCTGAATATCTGTGGCCTACCTATGAAGCTTGCGAGATACATTCCATGAGTATGGAATTCCTGACATGGCCATGGATGGAGCTCTTCTTTGAAGATGATACTGAAAAGTATAAGTTTATCCATCTTTCAGAATCCCTTCTCTTTATCCCATATGGAGTAACTGTAGATGAATTCCAGCACTGGGTATATGAAAATCCTGAAGCATCTCCTTCTGAGAGACGACAGAAATGGCTTGAAATAGAAGGTAAGTATCTCCCTACACGGGATTACGGAGAAGTGGAAGACCTGAAGGAAGGAATATTCTGGTTCAGGCAGGGGCATATATTCTCAAGTCCATTCTACTATATAGACTATACTTTAGCACAGGTCTGTGCCTTCCAGTTCTGGATAAAGGCAAACGAAGATAGGGAAAAGGCATGGAAGGAATATCTTAATCTCTGTAAACTAGGTGGAAGCAGACCATTCTTTGCACTTATGGAAGCTGCCAACCTTAAAAATCCTTTTACTGAAGGGACTATTGCATCGGTAATACCTCCAATAAGGGAATTCCTTAACAGTATTAATGATACGGGCTTATAAGTCTTATAACGGTATCATTAGAGTAATCTTAAATAAAATGTAGCAGATTCATACTATTTCATATGTTGCTGTACATCTGGAATATACAGGATTCCACTTTCAAACAATATATAAATATAATATCTACTATTTATATTTTGAATAATCGTTAATGGTTATTTCCTTGATTTTTGCTTCTTTTAATGTTATCATTTTAGCTGTATAGTGTACAGATGAACTGTTTTTTCAGTCTGCCAATCAGTATTACTATATAATCGAAAATATTTTAATTTAGGAGGTATCTAAATGATATTTGAAAACGTTTTGGAACTTATAGGAAATACACCTGTTGTAAAACTGAACTTAGTGAAGGATGAAAATACAGCTGATGTCTATGTTAAGCTTGAAAAATTCAATCTCGGAGGCAGTGTCAAGGATCGTGCTGCTTTAGGTATGATAGAGGCTGCAGAAAAGGACGGATTATTGAAGCCGGGTGGAACTATAGTTGAACCTACTTCCGGAAATACCGGAATTGCTTTAGCTCTAATAGGAAGAGCAAAAGGTTATAACGTAATCATAACGATGCCTGAATCAATGAGTATTGAAAGAAGAAATTATCTGAAAGCCTATGGGGCGGAACTTATACTGACTGATGCTGCAAAAGGTATGAAAGGAGCCATTGCTAAAGCTGAAGAAATTGTAGCTGAAAATCCTGGATATTTCCTTCCACAGCAGTTTAATAATCCTGCTAATCCTGCAAAACACTATGAGACTACAGCAAAGGAAATAATCGCAGATTTCGGAAATTCCCTTGATGCATTTGTATCAGGTGTAGGTACTGCAGGAACTCTTTCAGGTGTAGGAAAAAGGTTAAGGGAAGAAAGTCCTAATACAAGGATAGTTGCTGTTGAACCTGCAGATTCACCGGTTCTGTCTGGAGGAGAACCTGGAAAACACATTATACAGGGAATCGGAGCAGGATTTGTTCCAGGAAACTTTGATAAGCAGTACGCTGATGAAATCATTAAAGTTTCTACTGACGATGCCATAAAATATGGAGTACAGGCTGGAAAGGAAGCCGGTCTTTTCTTAGGAATATCTTCAGGAGCAGCCATCGCTGCTGCCTATGAAGTTGCCAGAAAGCTGGGAAAAGGAAAGAAGGTTCTTGCCATTGCACCTGACGGAGGAGAAAAATATCTTTCAATCGAGGCATATAAATAAGTATTCTGAAATACAGAATCAGTCATAATTACATAATAAATAATCTACATTCATATTGAGTAGGGCTTTAAAAGCTCTACTTTCTATTATTATCTTATAAAGTCAAAAGGAGATGAGGGCAATTTTTACATGGATAAAAAATGAAATAAAGAATATATCTGATAAGGATCCTGCTGCAAGAAACATATTTGAAATTCTTTTGTATCCTTCCCTTCATGCAGTAATTAACCATAAGATAGCTCATTTCTTTTTCATGAAAAAGTTATTCTTTCTGGCACGTTTTTTTTCACAGATTTCCAGGTTCCTGACAGGGATTGAAATACATCCTGGAGCAACACTCGGAAACAGGATTTTCTTTGATCATGGTATGGGAATTGTAATAGGTGAAACTGCCGAAATAGGAGATGACTGCGTTATCTATCATGGAGTTACTCTGGGAGGAGTAAGTACAGCCAGGACAAAAAGGCATCCTACTTTGAAAAATAATGTCGTAGTAGGGGCAGGTGCTAAAATTCTAGGCAATATAACTATAGGGAATAACGTCAGAGTCGGGGCAAATTCTGTCGTCCTTCAGAATATTCCTGACAATGCAGTTGCTGTTGGAATTCCTGCACGGATTATAAAAAAAGAAGAAAATGACTACTATATGTGGTATATATAAAAAGACTTTTGATTAATCTGAATTTCTAAAGATTTTTCAAAAGTCTTTTGATTTTATATATTTCTACTGATTAAATAGGAATTTTATCTGAAATTTTCCTGAAATAGTGGTTTTTCCAGATTATAAGGAGTATACATTACTACCTTTATCTTGTCTATAAAGGGACTGTTTGCCTTTATTTTATCTGCTATCTGTCTTCCAATAGCCCTGTACTCGTCTTCAAACATATTCTCCTTAGTGTATATCATGATATCTGTTCCCAGTGCATAAGTTGCAACTTCAATTTTTCTTATCTTACTATTGTTTTTTACTATTTCACTTAATATATCATAATATTCCCTGACTGTCGAATCTACTATTTCTACCGTTTCAGTTTCTCTGTCTGCATTTATAAATAGAGTATAGGTTATCCCGTCCTTCTCGGCTTCGATTTCCTTTGTGTTTTCATCCATCGTTATGTCTGTTGTCTGCCTGAGGTCAGATTTCTGAGTATACCCTTCATTCTTAATATAATTTAAAATCGCCTTCTCTTCATTAAATTCTTCCTTAACAGGTTCCTTTTTAGTTGTCTCTATTTTTTTTAAAGGTGATAGTTTTAATTCATATTTTTTAGCAGAAAAAGTATTTAATGCTAAAAACAAAAGCAATAAAATCAATATCATTCTTCTCATTATTAAAGATCTCCTTTTTAATTCTTAATAATCTGGATATCTTTGGAATTTATCCAGAATAAATATATTTTTCCGGTTACGATTTTAAATTAAAACCCCTTGTTTCATATCTGTTTTCTATTTATTCTCCATTTATTTTCTATTTATTTTCTATTTCACTTCTGATTCCTTAACAGATTTTACATTTAAAGTTCTTCCGTCAGAAGAAGCAGGAATTTTAATGCTTCCATCTTTCAGCTTTTCTGCCAATTTAGGTAACAGCGGATTATTGAAGTTATATTTTATTATTTCCCAGTTGTTATCCAGTTGAGGTGTAACTTTTCCTCCCTTTTCCTCTGTTATATATTTTATTATAAGATCCCTCATCCTTCCGCCATCCTGCAGTTCATCATAGGAATCATAATACTTATCAGCATCTGTTACAAGCTTTAAGTTAGACAGTGTCCCAAATCTATAGTTATTTACTGCCAGCTTATATGTAGCTTTCGGATCTATCGGTTTTCCATTTATTGTCGGATTAACTATCCTCTGTCCGGCAGGTTTTGTAGGATCTACCTTATAGTTTACCCCTGCAAACATGTCAAAGTTGTATCCCCTTATATTTTCGTTGAAGCTTATAGTCAGGTCTCCAGGCTGAAGCTGGTTATAGAAGCTGTATGACCATTCCATATATTTCAGGAGGTTTTCCCCTGTAATGTTTACACCGATTAAAGTATTCGTATATTTATATATGAATGCAACATCCTTTCTCTTAAAAGGTCCTTTAACAAGGTTGGAGTCAAAGTTAAAGAGAGCTGCTGCTGATACGTCTGCTTTTGCATAATGTTTCTGAACCTGATTTATAAGCTGTATTATAGAAGTTTCCTTTAATGTTGCTGTAGGCATTGACGTTATCTTCGCTTCCCCCGTAATGAAATCTGGCCTTTCGATGAAAGTTGCAGTTACTTCTCCTACGACCTCATTTGCATATTCCTTAGATTTCTTATCTACATAGGCATATTTTTCCATCATTTCCTTATCTTCAGGAACATCCTTAGTGGAAATATTTTCAGTAGTTACAGTCTTCTTCTTTGTCTTAGTGTCATAAACTACAACCCCTTTTGCAACATAAGTTCCATATGCTCCCGGCTCTATTGTCTTTACACCGTCTACGTCAGTGTTGTATACTGCATGCTCATGTCCTGCAAAAATTATGTCAAATTGAGGAAATTTCTTAGCCAGATCAGGTATTCCCAGACCCCCTCTCTCATCTTCCCTTCCAAGGTGGAAAGAGCCTATGAGGACATCATATTTCCCTTCCAGTTCCTTTAATGTTGCTGACAATGCCTCTTCAGGCCCTAAAAACTTCAGTCCTTCAAAATGTTCCGGAGTGGATGCTTCCCATATAGGTATATGAGGTACAAGATATCCTACTATTGCAACCCTTACTCCTTCTATCTTCTTAATTACATATGGTTTTACAAAATGCTTTCCATTGTCAGTCCTTATGACATTGGAAGCCAGTACATCTCCCTTAAATGCCTTTATGTTCTTTTCCAGGAAAGACTTCTCAAAGTTGAATTCATGGTTTCCCAGTACGAATATATCGTATTTCATATCATTAAGTGCTCTCATTAAAGGATGAACAGGTTCAGCATTAAACAGTTCCGCACTGTTATCCTGTAATAAATCTCCGTTATCTATTACAATTACATTCTTATTTTCCTTCCTCTGTTCCTTTAAAATTGTAGAGACCCTTGTAAGCCCGTTGTCCTTCTTCTGTTCATCTACTGCATAATCATAGGAGAAAAGCCTCCCATGTATATCTGATGTTTCAAGTAATACTATTTTTACTTCTTTCCCGAATACCACTAGGGCTAAAAGTAAAAATAATGATAATATCCTTTTTTTCATTTCCATTCCCTTCCTTTTCCATGTATAGAATTTTTCTAATAATATTATATCCCAACAAATCCTTTTTTCCAAATTTATTTCAAAAATTGGATAGAGTAAAATATTTAAAGATGAAAAATTAAGCGATGAAAATTACTAAAAATCACCGCTTAAAAATCATTATTATTTTTATATTCACAGCAATCTAATTATAAAGATTGCAAAGTTTCTTATTATCTGAAATACGGTACAAATCCATTCCAGGTCTGCCTTTTTTATCAAAGGAATAGGATAATTCTCCATATTATAGTCCTATTATTTCCCATCTGTCATGTGATTTTCCGTCAATTTTTCCATTTTTCACATTCTGAATGTAGTCCATCATCATATTCTGGATAGTTCCTTTTTCCTGTCCCATAGCTTCCTTTGAAGA
>JBHACQ010000054.1:0-13679 GCA_041854625.1 Leptotrichia sp.
ACTGTGAAGTATGATTATCTGGTAGTTGGGGCAGGTTTTTTCGGTTCAATATTTGCTTATGAGGCAAATAAAAAAGGAAAAAAGGTAAAGGTTATAGAGAAGAGAAGCCATATAGGAGGAAATGCGTACTGTGAAAATATAGAAGGAATAAATGTCCACAAATATGGAGCACATATATTTCATACAGATAATGAGGAAGTCTGGAATTATTTGAATAAATTCTGCACTTTTAATAATTACATAAATTCTCCTATTGCAAATTATAAAAACGAAATATATAATCTCCCATTTAACATGAATACTTTTAATAAATTATGGGGAGTAGTAACTCCGGCACAGGCAAAGGAAAAAATAGAAGAACAAATAAAAGAGGCAGGAATATTAGAGCCTAAAAATTTAGAAGAGCAGGCAATTTCACTAGTTGGAAAAGACATTTATGAAAAATTAATAAAAGAGTATACAGAAAAGCAGTGGGGAAGGAAAGCTACAGAATTGCCAACATTTATAATAAAACGTTTACCGGTCCGGTTTACTTATGATAACAATTATTTTAATGATAAATATCAAGGGATTCCAGAAGGGGGATACAATGTAATATTCGACAGACTCCTTGAAGGAATAGATGTAGAATTGAATACGGATTTTTTTGAAAATAGGAAAAAATTTTTAAAAGAAGCAGAAAAAATAGTTTTTACAGGTATGATAGACAGGTATTACGGATATAAATATGGAGCATTGGAGTACAGGAGTCTGAAATTTGAACACGAAATTATGGAAATTGAAAATTATCAGGGAAATGCTGTAGTGAATTATAATGAGAAAGAAATTCCGTTCACAAGGATAATAGAACATAAACATTTTGAATTTGGAATACAGCCCAAAACAGTCATAACAAGAGAATATCCTATAGAATGGAAGAAAGGAAATGAACCTTACTATCCTGTAAATGATTCCAGAAATATGAAGATATTTGAAAAATATAAAAAAATGGCAGAAACTGAACAAAATGTAATATTTGGTGGACGGCTGGCAGATTACAGATATTATGATATGCATAATGTAGTAGAGAGAGCACTTGAAGCTGTAAGGAAAGAATTTGAAGTATAAATATACAGTCCGGAGAATATAAGGGAGTAAACTATAAGACTAATAATAAAAATAAGAAGAAAGAGATAAAATATGGTTAATTTGAAGTTTTTAGATAAGATATGCAGTAAAGCCTTAAGATTTGAAAAGAAAATATACCGGGGAGGAATTCCCTGGTATTTGTTATGTTCTGATGAAAAGAAGATAATATACGTTTCCACTTCCAACAGGAACCTGGAAAACTACTACAGCATGCTCGATATTTATAGTAAGTCAGATAAGGAGATTTTTATATTTGAGAATATTTCTTCAGATAAAGAGGATCTGACAGGTATAAATATAGAACTTCTTGATATACTGAAAAATAAGTCGGAGTTTATTTTATTTCTGAATCTACAGATTACCCTTGATGTATTTTTTGAAAAGGTTAACCTGATGCATTTTAAAGTAGGAAGGGAATACAGGTTTTCCAATATATTGGAATTTCTAACAGAAAATGGATATGAACAGACTTATTTAGTTGAAAAGAAAGGTGAATTCAGTAGAAGGGGAGATATACTTGACATATTTCCGCCTAATATGGAAAAAGCCATAAGGCTTGAATTTTTTGATGAAGAACTGGAGAGCATAAGAGAATTTGATGTTGATTCCCAGAGGTCAGTCAATAAGATGGAAGAGGTAAGGATATTTGGAAATATCCTTTCCGGAAATAACTATGAACTAGTGGAACTGATAGAGGAACTAAAAAAGGAAGATGTAGTAATAGTTGCAGAAAATGAGGAGCTCCTTAACTATAAGCTGGAAGAATATATATTAATTAACAGGGAAAAGGAAGAGACTTACAGGAAGAGATATGAGAACTTAAAAAGGAAATGTCTCCTCATAGAGACTCTTAATTTTACAGAAGAACAGATGGAAACATTTAAAGACAAAGAAAAACTTGAAAAACTGTCTAAAAAAAGAAATATACAGCTGTACACAAAAAATAGTTCTAAAAAATTGGAAGAATACAGGGAAATTCATTCCAGAAGAGAAATTGAAATTATAAACTGTGAACTGTTTGAAGGTTTTATAGCGGAGGATACATTTATCCTGACAGACAGGGAACTGGATAGATACATATATGAAAAAAGAAGGAAGATAAGCAAAGGGATAAAATATAAGAAACCTAACCAGATACTCATAGATGACTATGTAATACATGTACAGTATGGAGTAGGGCTCTATAAGGGAATACAGACAATAGATGAAAGGGATTATCTGAAGATAAAATATGCAGATGAGGACATACTCTATATTCCGGTTGAAAAGCTGGACAGGCTTGAAAAGTATATATCCTATGGGGAGGAACCTAAACTGTACAAGCTTGGAACAAGAGGATTTAAGAGGAAAAGGGAAAAACTGGCTGAAGACATTAAGAAATTTGCAGAGGAACTTATAAAGGTACAGGCACAGAGGCAAAGTCAGAACGGTTTTATATATCAGAAGGATACAGTATGGCAGGAAGAATTTGAAGCACTTTTCCCTTTTGAAGAGACTGAAGACCAGAAAAAGGCTGTAAGGGATGTAAAAGAAGATATGGAAAGCCCTAAGATAATGGACAGGATAATATGTGGGGATGTAGGCTACGGAAAGACAGAAGTAGCAATGAGGGCAGCCTTCAAGGCTATAGAAAATGGGAAGCAGGTAATAATGATAGCTCCTACAACTGTACTGGCAGAACAGCATTATAAAAGATTTTCCCAGAGGTTTGCCAACTACCCTGTAACAATAGAAAACCTGTCAAGGCTGACCCAAAGCCGTTCAAAGGAAATACTGAAAAATATAAGAAGCGGAATTACAGACCTTGTTATAGGAACCCACAGACTTCTAAGTGATGATGTGGAATTTAAGAATCCGGGGCTTCTTATTATAGATGAGGAGCAGAAGTTCGGAGTCAAGGCAAAGGAAATACTGAAAAAGAAGAAACAGAAACTGGATGTCCTGACGCTTACGGCTACACCTATTCCAAGAACATTGAACCTTGCCCTGTTAGGTATAAGGGAGATTTCAATCATAGATACTCCTCCCACAAACAGGCTTCCTATAATAACGGAAGTGATAGATGGCATGGAAGAGGAAATAAGGATGGCTGTATTGAAGGAACTGTCAAGAGACGGACAGGTGTTTTACATTTACAATGATGTAAAGAATATGAAATATAAGCTGAAGGAACTGAAGAAAATGCTCCCTGACTTTGTAAAGATAGAATTTATACATGGACAGCTTCCTCCAAAGGAAATAAAGGATAAGCTTAAGAGATTTGAACAGGGGGATTTTGACATTCTGATGGCTTCGACAATTATTGAAAACGGGATTGATGTTTCCAATGCTAATACTATCCTGATAGAGGATTTTACAAATCTGGGACTGTCTCAGGTCTATCAGCTCAGGGGAAGGGTAGGAAGAAGCAATAGACAGGGATACTGCTATCTTATGAAAAGAGAGGGAGTTACTGCAAAGGGGAAGAGGAAGGAAGAAAGTATGCACAAGGTAGAGGGGATTAAGTCAGGCGGATTCCAGATTTCCATGGAAGATATGAAAATAAGGGGAGCAGGCGAACTTCTGGGAGAGAAGCAGCACGGAACTATAGAGACTTTCGGATATGACCTGTATATAAAGATGCTTAATGAAGAAATAAAGAAACAGAAAGGGGAATATAGGGAAAAAGTTGAAAATGTTGAGATATCTCTCAAGGAAAAGGGGTTTATTCCGGAAGACTATATAGGTCATGAGGAAAGGCTTAATATATATAAACGTTTTGCAATAACAGACTCTTATGAGGAGCTTAAAGAACTGACAGATGAAATAGAAGACAGGTTTGGAAAGATTCCTGAAAAGATGAGAAATTTTATTACAAATATAAAGTTTAAAATATTCGCAGAAAAGAATAAAATCCAGAGGATAATAGAACATGATGACTGTTTTGAGTTTCATTATTTGGAAGAAGACATGGAAGCCTCTGAAATACTAAAGGAAAATTTTAATATGGATGACTGCCTGACTGAAAGGGGATATGAAAACAGAGGGGAAGAAAAAGGTAAGGATATGCAGGCAGCAGAAAGGATATCTGTAAAAAGAGTGGATAAGACTGAATTCCTGGAATACATCAGTAATCGGAAAACGGGATAATTACAGGATGGAATGGAGAAAATGTTATAAAAGTGTTTCTAAAAGAAAAAATAAAGTAAAATATAACATAAATAATATATAATATATACTCACGGCTTGAATATCTGGACAGGTATATGGAATATAGAAGGAATAAAAGGTATTCACTCAAAAATAGGTTAAAAATTATTTACTAAAAATAGTAAAATATGCTAATATATAATATATGCAGGAAGAGGAGGAAATAATGAAAAATAGAATTAAATTAGGAATAATAGCAGGACTTTGTACATTGCTCTTATCATGTGGAGGAGGTTCAAAACCTTCAGGGAAGGTGTTGTTTGAATCACCTGATAAGAAAGTGAAGGTATATGAATCTGAAGTTAATAATGAAATACAGAAAAATTTACTGATGCAGGGGCTGAAGGAATCAGATATACCGAAGGATCAGATGGAAATTACTAAGCAGAATCTTATAAAAAGTATTGCCCTGACAAAGGCGATGGCTCTGGAAGGGAAGAATAAGAAACTGGATAAGGAAAAGGCATATACTGAAAGTATAGGTCTTGCAAATGATAATATACTTGCTACCCTTAATGTAGCTGAAGAAATAAACAAGGTGACAGTTTCAGATGAGGAGGCTAAAAAATATTATGATGCAAATCCGGGAAGCTTTACGCGGCCTGATGATGTAGTAAAGCTTCAGCTTGTCATAATTGCATCAGGGGATCAGGCAAAGGCAGATGCGGCATTAAAGGAGGCGACAGCTAATCCGAATAACTTTGGAGAAGTTGTAAAGAAGTATTCTGAAGCTCCGAATCCTGGAACAGGTGAAACTCCTGAACTTCCTGTAACGGAACTTGGAAAAAGTCATGCACCTATCGTTGAAGCAATAAAAAATACACAGAAGGGGCAGCTTGTTAACAGTGTCATAAAAGTAGGAAATGAACTGTATATTGTAAAAGTCCTGGATAAAGCCGCTAAAGGGACGGTAGCATTTGACAAGGTAAAGGATCTTATAAAAAATCAGTTAAAGGTACAGAAAAGACAGGAAGCTAATGAAAAATATGTACAGAATATAGCAAATAAATATAATATAAAATAAACTTGAATACAGCCATCTACATTGTAGAAGTTTTGTCCCGGCTGCCATTGAAAGCAGTCAGGATTGGGACATAGTTGTAAATTAAGTATGATAAATAAACATACAGGAGGCTTAATATGAAGTTTTTAAAATTTTTATTGGTTTTACTTTTAATAGTTCTTCTGATTATATTGGGAGGAGTAATTTTTTCAAACAGAATTGTTTCAGATATGACAAAGACAAAGAATTCCCAGTTTAAAAACTTGAGGTATTCAATAACAGAAAGTGAAATAACCTTTGATGATTTTTTCCTTAACGGAAGAAGCCTTGGAAAGGGAAAAGCTAAAGTAAACTTTACTAGAACAGGATTTATGGGATTGAAGCCGGAAATAAGGATTTCCACACTTAAACTGGAAGAAGTCAACATGGAGCTTTTATATGATACAGCAGATAAGCAGGTAGACTCCTTTTTAGAAAAACTGGATAAACCTGTTAATAAGGAAACTATAAGAAAGACAGCTGAAGAATTTGTAGGGGAAGCTAAAAAGGAACTGGATAAAGTAAATACAGACATTGATACTTTCTTAAAGGACAAGCTGAAGGACAGTATTGTTGCCGTAAATAAAATTAAGACTGACTATGGAAGCTCACCTGACTTAAAAAGTAAGGCACAGAAAGCTTCTGAACTGGATAAGGCGGTAAAACCCATCATAGATTCAATCAGTAATCAGAAGGAAGCTGCTGATAAGGCGATTTCTAAAATTGAGCTTGAAAGAAATGTAATGTTTTCTGATATATCGGAACAGCTGGCTAAACTTGAAAGGTTTATATCACTAAATAATGTCCAGAATATGAATTCATATATATTCCTTGATAAGGGGAAAAATATTATTTCTGCATTGGATAAAACTTTGAAGACAGTGAACCTCATAAAGGAAATAAAGAATCTTCCTTTAGGAATATCAGACGTGGATATCAATAACGGGGCTATAAAATTTAGCGGATTAAATGGAACTTCTGGTGAACCTGCAGGAGAAATCCTTCTGGACAGTAATTTACAGGCGGAAGTAAAAATGAAGGATGGCGATTACGAGATAAGCTATAAGGAAAATAATCTGACAATCAGGACATTATCAGGAAAAAGAATAACTTCTGTCATTGAATATTCCAAAGAAGGAATTTTAGATGGAAAGACAGTAAAATTAATATCTGAACTTATATATGATAATAATAACCTGGAAAATCTTAACAGGACGGTTCTGACAGAGGAAGAAAAAGCTAAGTTAGCAGAAAAGATAAGTAACTTGCAGCAGACCCAGTATCAGGAAATAATGACAAAGTATGAGGGACAGGTAAAAATTATGGAGGACTTGATAACGTCTGTCTACGAGAAAAGAAGCAAATTAGAGAAGCTTCAGAGGGAACTGCTCTCATTAAATACCATGGCTGTTTTAGAAGACGGTACAGGAGTTTCATCAGATACTTCTCCTGAAAAAAATGAGGCTGTAAAGCAGGGGGAAAAAAATGAGGCTAGATAAATTTTTAAAAGTGACTAGAATAATAAAAAGACGGACAGTAGCTAAAGAGCTGGCAGATAACGGAAATATATCCATAAACGGAGATGAAAAAAAGTCTTCCTATAGCGTAAAGAAGGGAGATATCCTAGATATAAAGTATTTCAGTAAAAATATAAGAATCAGAATTAAGGAGCTTCCACCTGAAAATTTGAAAAAAGATTTTATAGATGAGTATATTGAAATAATGGAATAAAATTTTTGTAATTGGCAATAAATAAAAATTTTTTAAAAAAATTATATTTTTCTCTTGTTTTTTAGAATAAATAAGGTATACTTATTGTAGAGATAATACACTATATTAGTAAGGAGAAACCTATGAAAATAACAGATATCAGACTTAGGCTCGGAAGAGGCTCAGAAGAAGGTGGAAAATTAAAAGCATATGTGGACATTACGTTTGATGAAAGTTTTGTCATTCATGGACTGAAAATTATAGAGGGACAGAATGGACTTTTTGTTGCAATGCCGTCAAGAAGAATGCCGAATGGAGAATTTAAAGACATTGCTCATCCGATTACTCCTGAATTAAGATCAGAATTGACAAAAGTAATATTAGAAACATATGAAAAGGAAAGCGTTGTTGAATAAATGAAATTTCATGAAAATTTTATTTATATTAAATAAAAAGAGTTTGTCTCAAAATGAGAGTTGAGACATCCTCTTTTTATTTTTTTTCTCTGAAGGGTATGTACATCAGGTACATAATAAACAGCATTGAAGAAATCAGAACTACAATGTATAGACTGAAAGGCTTTATAAAACTGACGATTCCTGCTATATAGTCCCGGAGGAACATGGCGTTTACATCGAAAAAACGGTTATATACTGCAGCATAGGCAAATAAACCGACTAAAGTTATACTGGCTAACATATATCCCTTAAAGGTAACTTTCCCGTCTAAATACAGGAATCCATAAATTACTGCAACAAATTCAAGTGCATGTGTCG
This sequence comes from Leptotrichia sp., assembly GCA_041854625.1. Taxonomy (GTDB): domain Bacteria; phylum Fusobacteriota; class Fusobacteriia; order Fusobacteriales; family Leptotrichiaceae; genus Leptotrichia_A. The sequence continues at coordinate 7,846 of JBHACQ010000054.1, forward strand.
TCATGAATATATATACATAAAAGGGATTGTAGTATATTGTAACACCCGGCAGAATCAATGCAAAGGCCGCTCCGAAACTTAAAAAGTAAGCAAGGTTAAATAAAAACCCTGTTTTAAATATTAAGTATAATCCTGCGGCTATTGCAGCAAAATTGCATAGATGTATCGGAAATACATTGTAGACAGGCTCATATTCATGTGTAACCCTGTAAATTGAGTCAAAAAGTTTAAAGCCTAGTATAAGGAATCCTAGAAAGGTTCCGTACTTTTCCCTGTTGAGATTTTTTAAAAGTCTCGGCATGAAAACAAGAATGCAGCTGAATGTTACAGATACTATAAAAGTATATAGATGAATTCTGCTGAAATATTGAAAATTGCTTGCTACTGGTTCCAAATTTTACCTCCTGAACAAAAAACTGAAGGCAGAAGAACAAAAAACTTGTCCTCCTGCCAGTATTTATGGATTAAAACTTTTACATATCCTAGAATCCGAATGAATACCCTACTCCTAAAGTCAGTACTCCGTGAGTAAGAGTGAATGAATCTTCGTATTTAACAGGAGCAACATATCCTTTTCTGTCAACTTTTATCCTGTTCCAGTTATATGACAGATCCACTACGAAATTTTTATATTCGAAACCTGTACCGATTCCTGAATAGAAACCGCCTTTAAAATCAGCTTCTCCGTAATAGTTTGAAGAATCATACCATTTTAAGCTTCCTGAATTGAAAGCATAACCTAAGTTAGCCTTAACATAAGGTGTAACTTCTGTTGAGTTTTTAAAATGATATCTTGCAGTAAAGTATACAGGTATAGAGTTAAGACCTTTCCTTTCATAATATCCTTTACTGTTAAACTTGTTATGCTTATAGGAAATACCTCCTCCTACTTCAAAAGCTTCTGTAATAGGAGTCCTATATTCAGCAGAAAGCTCGAATCCATTCTTAATGGCACTTTTCTCAAGATTAGCACCGTTGGAAAAACCTCCTTCAAATTTCCCGCTGTTTGACAGATCTCCGCCAACTCTAACTTCTAAAGTGTTAGACATAGCAATAACACTTAACATTGTTCCCAAAATTAAAAACTTTTTCATAAATCAAGTACCTCCAGATTATAAATTTTTAATACTGTTCTATCTATAATATACACTATTTATATAAAAAAAGCAAGAAAAGTAAATTTTAAATAATAATGGGGATATTTATTAAAAATATAAAATGTGGTATAATAAATAAAAATAATGAATTATGGGAGAATAGTTATGGAGATAAAAAAAATAAGGAAAGCTGTTATTCCCGCAGCAGGTCTGGGAACAAGAGTGTTACCTGCCACAAAGGCTCAGCCTAAGGAAATGCTTGTAATAGTGGATAAACCTGCCCTCCAGTATCTTGTAGAAGAACTTGTGGCTTCAGGAATTGAGGAAATATTAATAGTTACCGGAAGAAATAAAACTTCCATAGAAAATCATTTTGATTATTCATACGAGCTTGAGAAGACTCTGGAAGAAAAAGGGAAGAAGGACTTGCTGAAGGTAGTGGATGATATATCAAACCTGTCTAACATATATTATGTAAGGCAGAAAAATCCGCTTGGGCTGGGACATGCAATAAGCTGTGCGGAAGCCTTCGTAGGAAATGAACCTTTTGTAGTACTTTTAGGAGACGATATAATCTATACTGAAGAGGAGAAGGGGGAAATCCCTGTAACAAGGCAGCTTATAGATAAATATTCAGAACTTGAGGGAGGAACTATACTTGGAGTACAGGAAGTTCCGGGGGATTCAGTTGATAAATATGGAATTGTAGCCCCTCTGAAGCAGATAGACACAGATACTGTAGAAGTAGAGGATTTTGTGGAAAAACCGTCTATAAATGAAGCTCCTAGTAATCTGGCAGCTCTTGGAAGATATGTACTGGAACCGGAAATTTTTAAATATTTAAAGGAAGCAAAACCGGGAAAAGGTGGCGAAATACAGCTTACAGACGCAATACTTGCCATGAAGAAGTCAGGACGTAAACTGTATGCCTATAACTTCAAGGGACTCAGGTATGATACAGGAGACAAGTTTGGAATGTTTGTTGCAAATGTTGAATTTGGACTCAGACATCCTGAAATAAAGGAGAAAACAGAAAAATACTTAAAGGAGCTAGTATCTAAATTATAGGAGATTTCAAGAATATAGATTAACATAGCTTTGAAATGAGGAAATTTATGAAGTTAAATAAAAGTGACGGAATCAGGGTAATATATATAGTATTACTGTATATACTGTATAATTTTCTTCTGGACAGATTTGAATATAGGGTTAAATATCTGACCCATTTTCTGTTTATTGTATTTATATTTGTAAAATTTGTATTTGGACAGCTTGATTTTTATGCTGAAAGGTTTAGGTTAAAGGATGTATTTATAAACTTAGGGATAGATTTTATATTTTCATCCGTGATATTTTCCTTTTTAAAAAAATGGAATATATTTTTAATCTTCGCTATAATTTTTTTGTTTCAGGTGGCCTTTAGGAGGCTTGTATGTCTAAAATATGTTAAAAAGCATAATGTACTTATATTTGGCTCAAACCATATAAATAACAATGTACAGGAAGATCTGATAAACAATCTTGACTACAATTATGTAGGATATGTTTCAAATAACAGGAGCAGAACTACTAGATATCTTCTTGGAAAATATGATAATATGGAAGAGATAATAAAGGAAAAGGATATAGATACACTTGTAATAGTTAAGGATATAAAAAGTGAAGGATTCAAGATGTATCTGAAAAGGCTGTTTGACTTAAAAGTAAACGGACTGAAAGTAATAAGCTATGAAGAGTTTAATGAGAGCATCCAGAAGAGGATAGATATAAATCAGATTGATGAAGAATGGCTTCTTGAATCAAATGGCTTTGATATATTAAATAATGAAGGTCAGAAAAATATAAAAAGAGGTCTGGATCTGTTTATGGCTTTTGTACTGATTATCCTTACAATGCCCATATGGATTGTGACAGCTATAATAATAAAGCTGGAATCTCCAGGACCTGTAATATTTAAGCAGGTACGTATAGGTGAGAATATGAAGAAGTTTAAAATATATAAGTTCAGAAGTATGAAGCTTCATGATCCGGTAAAATATCCTAAATATACAAAAGATAATGACAACAGGGTAACAAGGTTTGGGAAATTTATGAGAAAGACAAGGATAGACGAGCTTCCCCAGCTATGGAATATTATAAAAGGGACTATGAGCTTTGTAGGTCCAAGACCTGAATGGGATCTTCTGGTGGACGAGTATAAGAAGGAAATACCGTACTATAACTTGAGACATATGATAAAGCCTGGAATAACAGGATGGGCACAAGTAATGTATCCTTATGGGGAAAGTATAGAGGATGCTAAGAAGAAGCTGGAATACGATTTGTATTATTTAAAGCATCAGGATCTGATAATGGATGTATTGACTATAATGAAGACCGCTAAGATAGTGATTTTTGGAAAGGGGAAGTAAAAGAGGCTTTTTTGTTAAGGTTTTAATATGTGGGTGTATTCATCCTGTTGTTGAGAAAATTAGGAGGAATTTTATGATTTCAGTAGTAATTATGGCAGGGGGAAAAGGGGAAAGGTTCTGGCCTAGAAGTAGAGTGAACCTTCCTAAACAGTTTCTCTCATTAACTGATGATGGGAAGTCGATGATTCAGCATACAGTAGAAAGATTGGAAGGTATGGTAGAAAAGGAAAACATATATGTTGTAACGAATGAACTGTATGAGAATCTAGTAAAGGAACATATTCCTTATATACCTGAAAGGAATATAATTATTGAGCCAATGTCAAAAAATACAGCTCCGTGTATAGGACTTGCAGCAGTACATATATCAAGAAAAAATCCGGAGTCTAAAATGATAGTGCTTCCGGCAGACCATCTTATAAAATTTAATGAAATATTTCTTGATACATTGAAGACTGCCATTGAGGTAACAGGAGAAGGAGATAACCTGGCTACAATAGGTATAACTCCTAATTATCCTGAAACAGGGTATGGATACATTAATTTTAAAAAAGGGAATACTTTAAAGAACATAAAAAATGTATATGAAGTTTTAAAGTTTGAAGAAAAGCCTGATTTGGAAAAAGCTAAAGAATACCTTGCTTCGGGAAAATACTTGTGGAATAGTGGAATGTTTGTATGGAAAGTATCAACAATTTTAAAGAATTTTGAAAAATACTTACCTGAAGTATATAAAGGATTAAAAAAAATAGAAGATTCTATAGGTTCAGATGAATATAAAGAAGTGCTGGAAAAGGAGTTTGCTATATTTCCATCAGAATCAATAGACTACGGTATTATGGAAAAGGCAGAAAATATATATGTGATTCCTGGAAATTTTGGATGGGATGATGTAGGAAGCTGGCTATCTCTGGAAAGAATAAAAAGGAGCAATCAGGACGGAAATGTAATAGATGGAAATGTAATAAGTATAAGAACAAGGAACAGTATTATTCAAGGGACGGATAAGCTTATAGCGGCAATAGGACTTAAAGATATAATAGTTGTGGATACTGAAGATGCAATCTTAATCTGTAATAAGGATAATACCCAGGAAGTAAAGGAAGTCATAAATAATCTGAAAATATGTAACAGAGTAGAGTATCTATAATAAAGATAAATAAACTAAAAACTGAAAAGTTGTAATTGAATAGGAAAAATGATATAATTAAGAAAAATTTTTCATAATTAATATATGTAAGGTATAGGAGGAGAATATGAAAGGAATTATCTTAGCAGGAGGAAGTGGAACAAGGCTATATCCACTTACAAAGGCAATATCAAAACAGATTATGCCTATATATGATAAACCAATGATTTATTATCCATTATCAGTCCTGATGTTATCAAATATTAGGGAGATTCTTATAATTTCTACACCAAGAGATTTGCCTGTATTTAAGGAATTACTTAGTGACGGAAGTCAGTTAGGACTTAAACTGAAATATAAAGTTCAGGAACATCCAAACGGACTTGCAGAAGCCTTCATAATAGGTGAAGAGTTTATAGGCAATGATAATGTTGCATTAATTTTAGGAGATAATATTTTTTATGCAACAGGGTTGTCAAAATTATTGGAAGAAGCTTCTAAATTAGAAAATGGAGCAGTAATATTTGGATATCCTGTAAAAGATCCAAGAGCTTATGGAGTTGTTGAATTTGATAAAGATGGAAAGGCTATTTCATTGGAAGAAAAACCTGAAAATCCGAAATCTAATTTTGCCATACCAGGTTTGTATTATTATGATAATTCAGTAATAGAAAAAGCTAAGACAATAAAACCTTCAGCAAGAGGAGAGCTTGAAATTACAACTGTGAATGAAAGATATTTGGAAGAGGGGAAATTAAAAGTTATAAATCTTGGAAGAGGAACAGCATGGCTTGATACAGGAACTCACGAGGCATTACTGGAAGCTGCAAATTTTGTAGAAGCAATTCAAAAAAGACAAGGCTTTTATATTGCGTGTATAGAAGAGATAGCTTATACAAAAGGTTGGATTACATCAGAAAAATTAAAAGAGTTGGCTGAACCTATGATGAAGATAGAATATGGTAAATATCTTAAGGAATTGACTAAAATTTAGGTATTTGTAAAACTTTAGGAGCAAAATGAAAATACAAAATAATAAAGAGGGAATATTTGAAAAATTTAAGGTTTTTTCAACTTTTACAAATACCAAATAGAGTAATTAAATAAGGAGATAAAATTGAAAATAAATATAAATAAAGATTTAAACATAATTTTAGAATTAGTCCAGAGAGATTTGAAGAAGAAATATAGAGGTTC
>JBHACQ010000055.1:0-18992 GCA_041854625.1 Leptotrichia sp.
ATAAAAAAATAAAAAAAGCAGGAGAAAAATGAGAATATTAGGAATTGATCCGGGAACAGCTATAGTGGGATATTCTATTGTAGATTTTAAGGAAGGAAGGTATTCTGTGCAGGACTACGGCTGTATTTATACTGATAAGGATGAAGACATGCCGATAAGGCTTGAAAAAATATATGATGAACTGGATACTCTCATTAAATTATGGAAACCTTCGGATATGGCTATTGAGGATCTGTTTTTTTTTAAGAACCAGAAGACTATAGTAAAAGTTGGGCAGGCAAGAGGAGTAATAACTCTTGTAGGTCAGAAAAATGGACTGGATATATTCAGCTATACTCCTTTACAGGTTAAGACAGGAATAGCGGGGTATGGAAGAGCTGAAAAAAAGCAGATACAGCAGATGGTAAAAATGATACTGAATATGGAGGAAATTCCTAAACCTGATGATGCGGCAGATGCACTGGCTATAGCGGTAACCCATATAAACTCAAAGAACAGTTTCGGAGGATTTACAAGAGGGGATAATATAACCAGGAAGCTTGAAAAGCTCAATTCAGATAAAATAAAGCTGGAAGACTATAAGAAGCTGATAAGATAAGTGAAAGAGAGAAAGGAAGATGAGGCGGGATGAATATAGTCCTTTTGGAACCGGAAATACACTTTAATACAGGGAATATAGGGAGAACCTGTGTACTTACTAATACAAAGCTGCACCTTATAAAGCCTCTTGGATTTTCGCTTGATGCCAAGGAAGTAAAAAGGGCCGGACTTGATTACTGGAAGGATGTCCAGCTATATGTATGGGAGAATTTTGACCATTTTATGAAGGAAAATATAGAGGGAAATAATAAAGTTAATATATATTTTGCTACAACTAAGACAGACAGGAAATATTCAGATGTGAAATACGGGATGGATGACTATATAATGTTCGGTCCGGAATCAAAAGGAATACCTGAAGACATACTGGATAAGTATAGGGGAAATAATATAACTATTCCGATGCTGCCATTGGGGCGGTCATTAAATCTGTCAAATTCAGCAGCCGTAATTTTATATGAAGCATTGAGACAGAATGATTTTGTCTATTAGATAATACTATGTGGAGGAAATATGAAAAGAACTTGGAGAGATGAAGTAGCAGAGGAAAGTTTCGTTAATGCTGAATTAATTGAGAAATTAATTGATAAATCGAATAATCCTACAGATGAAGAATTTGATACTGTAATGAGGAAGGCGGAACAGGGGAAGCACACACTTACCCTGGAAGAAGTGGCAGTATTACTTAATTCACCACAGAATGAAAGGGTGGAAAGGATTTTCAGGACAGCAAAAGAGATTAAGGAAAGGGTATATGGGCATAGGGTAGTGCTCTTTGCTCCCCTTTATTTAGGAAATAAATGTACAAATCTATGTACTTACTGTGGATTTAAAGCTACAAATACTGAAATTGAAAGGCTGACACTCACTCTGGATCAGCTGGAAAAGGAAGTGAGAACATTAATTGATGAAGGGCATAAAAGGCTGATACTGGTATATGGGACACATCCTGACTATACGGCTGATTACATATCAGCTACAGTACGGAAGACATATGATGTGAAACATGAAAATGGGGAAATAAGGAGAGTTAATATAAATGCATCCCCGATGGATGTGGAAGATTATGAAAAGATTGCAGATGCAGGAATAGGCACATATCAGATATTTCAGGAGACATACCATGAGCCGACATATGCAAAGGTTCATCCTAAAGGAGAAAAGTCTAACTTTAAATGGAGGCTTTTCGGACTGGATAGGGCAATGGAAGGTGGTATAGATGATGTAGGGCTCGGAGCACTTTTTGGGCTATATAAATGGAAATTTGAAGTTCTGGGACTTATGAGCCACGTAAGGCATCTGGAGGAAAAGTATGGAGTAGGTCCCCATACAATCTCTTTTCCTAGAATGAATGAAGCAACAGGGGTAAAAAAGGATCCTGAATATACTGTAGGAGATAATGAACTCAAGAGAATAATAGCAATATTAAGACTGGCGGTACCGTATACAGGGCTAATACTTACAGCAAGGGAAACGGCAGAGCTACGTAGGGAATGTATGGATCTGGGAGTATCACAGATAGATGCAGGAACTCAGATAGAGTTACAGGGATATTCAAAACATAAGGAAGAGCAGGATTTAAGCAGGGAACAGTTTAAAATAGGAGACAGCAGGACACTTCTTGATGTCATGAAGGATCTTATGGGTCATGGTTTTGTACCTTCCTTCTGTACAGCGTGTTATAGACTGGGAAGGACAGGAGAACATTTTATGGAGTTCTCCAAACCCGGATTTATACATAACTTCTGCTCACCGAATGCCTACCTGACTCTAGCTGAATATTTAGAAGACTATGCTCCTGAAGATGCCAAGGATATAGGATATAAACTGATAGAGGAGGAGCTTATGGAAGCACCGATTCAGGAAAAGATAAAAATAAAGGTAAAGGAAAAGATGGAGAAAATAAAAAATGGAGAAAGGGATCTGTACTTTTAACGGATTTTAGGGAATTATAAAAATGAAAGTTTATCTTGATTTTGTAAAACATGTTCTGGAAAATGGAGAAAGAAAGGGAAATAGGACAGGAGTTGATACTATTTCAACTTTTGCCTACTCATACAGGGTTAACTTAAAGGAAGGATTTCCTCTTCTGACTACCAAGAAGATGTATATTAGTTCAATGCTTCATGAACTCTTCTGGTACTTGAAGGGAGAAGAACATATAAGGAGCCTGAAGGGAAAGACAAAAATATGGGATGCATGGGCTGATAGCGAAGGAAGACTGGAAACTGCCTATGGCAGATTCTGGAGAAGATATCCTGTACCTGAAATATCCCTTGATGGAGAAGTTTTTGCTGATGAGAACAGCAGATGGGTAACAAGGGAGGAAAATGGACAGCTTGTATTTGACCAGATTCAATATATAATAGATACATTAAAGGAAATGAAGGACAATCCCAATCATAAGAACGGCAGAAGGATGATAGTACTTGCATGGAATCCGGGGAATGCGGCTATAAGTAAGCTTCCACCATGCCATTACACTTTCGCCTTTAATGTATTAGGCAACAGGCTTAACTGTCATTTGACACAGAGAAGCGGAGATATTGCATTAGGTATACCCTTTAATCTTGCCTGCTATTCACTGCTTACAATGATGCTGGCAAAGGAATGTGGCTATGAACCGGGAGAGTTTGCACACACTATAATAGATGCCCATATTTATGAAAACCATATTGAAGGACTGAAGGAACAGCTTACAAGGGAGCCTTTAGAACTCTGTAAAGTGAAGATTGCTGACAAGCCTTTTAATGAACTGGCTTTTGAAGATATTGAGTTTGTAGGATATGAAAGCCATCCTGTAATAAAATTTGAAGTTGCAGTCTAGTAAAAATTGTAAAGATAGGTGTGAATTGAATATGTTCAGTATAATAGTAGCAATTGGAGAAAATGGAGAAATTGGTAAAAATAATAGACTTCTATGGCATATACCTGAAGATTTAAAGAATTTTAAGAAAATTACGACTGGAAAGACAGTAATAATGGGGAGAAAGACATTTGAAAGTATAGGAAGACCTCTTCCTGACAGAAGTAATATAGTTATTTCCAGGACATTAGATAAGTCAGAAGAAAGCAACCTGGGAATTGAAATCTGTAATAACTTTGAAGAGATATTCGGAAAATATAAAAATTCTGATGATGAAGCTTTCATAATAGGAGGAGAGCAGATTTATAGGAAAGTATTGGAAAAGGATCTGGCAGACAGGATGTATGTAAGTCATGTCAGATATTCAGATTCTGATGCTGATGCATACTTCCCTGACATAGACCTTGAAAAATGGGAACTGAAAGAGGAAAAGGAGTATGACATATGGAAATTTTCTATATATGAAAAAAAAATAATAATAAATAGGAGAAGGAAATATGCCGAGAATTAAATTTACTAAGAAGGATATAATAAGAGCGACATATGAAATAATGAAGTATGAAGGTATACAGAACATCAGTGCAAGAAAGATTGCAAGCAGACTTAAAGGATCTACTGCACCAATTTATGCAAATTTTTCTACAATTGAAGAATTAAAAGATGAGATAATACAAATAGCTGAAGACAGGCTTAAGGAATATCTCTTTAAAGAATACACAGAAAGAAAGCTCTTAAATGGAGCAATAGGATTTATAATATTTTCAAGGGAAGAAAAAGAACTTTTCAGGGCTATATTCCTGGATGGGGCAAAAGGTTTTGAAAAGCTTTTCAATGAAACAATGAAAATTTTATTGAAAGAAGAAGTCCTAATGATGAGTTTTCCAAACTTGAGCTATGAAGAAGCTAAAATGTCTGTAAAACGTTTATGGTACTGGGCTTTTGGATACGCAACGCTAGTATGTATAGGTTCTCTTACAAATGAAACAGATGAAAAAATAAAGGAGAAGATAATAGAAATTGGCGATAACTTTAGGCAGTTTATGGATGCGGGAAATAATTAGTATTGAAGGAAATTCCACATAACTGTCAAATTGGAGAAAATATGAATAAATATAAATTTATTGGGATGATTTTCCATATATTTTATAGAAATTTAAGCTTCTTAACAAAAAGAGAGTACTTCTATGAAAATGAAAACTTTGATATGAATAGTCAGAATATAGTAGTTTTCTGGCATAGGAAAATCTTTACAGTATGTAATGCGACAAGGATAATAAGGAAGAAAGCTTCAATGGTAAGTGCTTCAAAGGATGGAGAAATTCTTTCTGAGCTTTTAAGACGTGAAGGGAACGAGCTTATAAGAGGATCTTCAAGCAGAGATAATATAAAAAGCCTGAAAGAAGCATTGAGATATGCAAGAAATGGATATACTCTAGGAATAGCAATAGACGGACCAAGAGGACCTATCTTTGAACCTAAGGCAGGAGCAGTCTATATTGCCCAGAAAACAGGACTTCCAATTATACCTGTAAGTTCATACTGTAGCAGAAAATGGGTTTTCAGGAAAATATGGGACAGGCTTGAAATTCCAAAACCGTTTTCAAGAAATATACATTTTGTCGGAAAGCCTTTCTATATAGATAAGGAAACTCCCCTTGAAGAGGCAGTGGAAACAGTTAAAGAAGAAATACATAAGGCAGGAAGGGAAGCCTATAAAATATATGTGAATAAATACTTGAGAAAATAAGAATACAGGAAGGAGAAGAAAAATGTCCAACTCATTTTATATAACAACACCTATATATTATCCAAATGCAGTACCTCATGTAGGAACAGCATATACAACAATAATATGTGATGTCATGGCAAGATACAGGAAAATAATGGGATATGATGTATCATTTATGACGGGTGTTGATGAACATGGTCAAAAAATACAGGAAGCAGCAGAAAAGAATGGATTCACTCCTCAGGAGTGGGTAGACAGGATGTCCTTGAATTTTACGTCTTTATGGAAGAAACTTAATATTTCAAATACTGATTTTTTAAGGACAACACAGGAAAGACATCTTGAAAGTGTAAAGGAAATAATAAAGAGAGTACATGAGAAAGGTGATATATATAGAGGGGAATATGTAGGAAAATATTCAGTATCAGAAGAGACATTTGTTCCTGAAAATCAGCTTGTTGATGGGAAATATATGGGAAAAGAGGTAATAGATGTAAAGGAAGTATCTTATTTTTTCAGACTTTCTAAATATGGAGATGCACTTTTGAAACATATAGAAGAAAATCCGGATTTTATTAAACCTGAAAGTAAGAAAAATGAAGTAGTAGCCTTTATAAAACAAGGATTACAGGATCTATCCATATCAAGGACTACCTTTGACTGGGGAATCCCCCTTGAGCTTGAAGAAGGGCATATAATATATGTATGGTTTGATGCCCTCACAATTTATCTGACAGGAGCAGGATTCAGTACTGACAAGGCTGAGTTTGAAAAAAGATGGGAAACTGGGAAATCAGTCCATCTTATAGGTAAGGATATATTGAGATTTCATGCAATAATATGGCCTGCAATGTTAATGTCGGCAGGAATCAAGCTTCCTGATACGGTAGCAGCTCATGGATGGTGGACTGTAGAAGGGGAAAAGATGTCCAAATCACTAGGTAATGTGGTAAATCCAGAAGAAGAAGCTGAAAAATATGGACTGGATGCCTTCAGGTACTATCTGATGAGGGAGGCGACTTTTGGTCAGGATGCCGACTATTCAAAAAAAGCTATGATTCAGAGGATTAATTCTGACCTGGCAAATGATCTTGGAAATCTGTTGAACAGGACAATAGGAATGCAGAAAAAATATTTTAACTCAGAAGTAGTGCTGAATAAAGTGGAAGACAGTTTTGATGTAGAAGTACAGGATTTATGGACGGAGACTCTTAAAAATCTTGACTATCATATGAATGAATTTCAATTTTCAGAAGCATTGAAGGATATATGGAAATTTATTTCAAGAATGAATAAATATATAGATGAGTGTGAACCTTGGATTCTGGCAAAGGAAGAAGGGAAAAGGGACAGGCTTTCAACTGTAATGTATAATCTAGTTGAGTCACTGTATAAGATTTCAGTACTTATAGCTCCATTTATGCCTGACACTGCGGAAAAAATGATAAGGCAGCTTGGACTTGATATAGATCCGTGTAACATAAAGATGAAGGATATAGAATTATGGGGTGTATATCCAGAAGGGAATAAACTGGGAGAAGCAGTTCCATTGTTTCCAAGGATAGAAAATGAAACAGAAGAAAAGACGGAATATAAACAGGATCTGAAAATTGAAAATCCAATAAAGATAGATGATTTCTCTAAGGTTGAAATTAAAGTTGTAGAAATTGAAAAAGTACTTAAAGTAGAAGGTGCTGATAAGCTCCTTAAATTCATAGTAAATACAGGGACAGAAAGAAGGCAGATAATATCAGGTATAGCAAAGTGGTATCCTGATACAGGAAATCTGCTGGGTAAAAAGGTAGCGGCGGTACTTAATCTGGAACCGGTTACTTTAAAAGGAGAAGTTTCTCAGGGAATGCTGCTGACAGCGGCAGCTAAAAAGCGTACGGACTTAATAATAATCGATGACGGGGTAAAAGTAGGAACGACAATAAAATGATACATCAAAATAGCAATTTAGATGGGATGATATGACAAATGATAAGAAAACAGATATTTTATTTGCTTCTGATTTTACTGACAGCTGCTTCATGTCTAAAAAATAATAAGGGATATGACGCACTGGAGAACAGTTTAATAGGAATATTGGAAAAAAAGGAAGAAGGATATATTTTGAAACAGCTTGAGGAAGCTGCAGAAGCAGGAAATGAAGATGTATTTGCCTTAGCCTATGTGTATCTGGGAACACAGGGGGAAGAATTTTATAATAAGTTTTTAAAGAAGAGTAATGGCTATGCAGAATATTATAAGGCATTATTTTTGAAAGAGATGAGTGTTTCAGAAGATGAAATCATAGACTTGCTTAAAAGTTCGGCAGAACAGGGGAACAGTAAGGCGTATTTCATGCTGGGAAACATATTTGAAAGCAGGCTTGAATTTTCAAAAGCTCAGGAATACTTGAAAAAAGGGAAGGATGCAGGGGAAATTTATTCCCTCTATTCCTATGATTATAATAAAAATCTTATAAATTTTCATAAAAGGATTGAAGAACTGAACAGGAAGCTGAAGGATAATACAATAACAGCAAGTGAAAAAAAGGAAATGGGGACACTTCTTGTAGAAAAAATTTCCAATTATGAAATGGGATATGAAATTTTAAAAGACTTTATTTCTGAAGAATATCCTCCAGCCTTATATGTAAAGGCGAAAATACTTGAAACAGAAGATAAGGAAGAAGAAGCCATACAGCTATATAATCAGATATTTCTGAAAAATAAATATTATCTGGCAGCATTCGAACTTGCTTCAAAGCTTGTAACGACAAGCAAGAATTATGAACTTGCACTTAAAGTCCTGGAAGATTCAGGATCGGATGAAGTTATAATTAACGGATATAAGGGATTTGTATATGAAAATATGAAGGATTATAAGAAAGCTGAAGAATATTATCTGAAGGCCGTACAGAAGAATGACATAGATATAATGAACTATCTAGGAAGGGTTTATGAAACTCTGAAGGAGGAAAAGAAGGCTAAGGAAATATATACAAAAGCCTACAATCTAGGTTCTGTTTCTGCAGGATACAGACTTGCCTATCTGCTGGAAAGCATTGAAGAAAATAAGGCTGGAAACAAGGAAGAATCTAAAAGGGATAGTACGAAGAAAAGTGGGGATGCTAAGAAAATACTGGAAAACCTGGTTAAAAATGGAGATGACTATTCAATGGTGGACTTGAGCCTTTATTATCCGGAAGGAGATGAAAATGTAAGAATCCTTAATTTAAAAGCTGCTGCGAAATTAAATAAGACAGCATTCTATAATTTAGGAGTATACTACTATAATAAAAAGAATAAGGATAAGGCAAAACTATATCTGAAAGTAGCCAAGGAAAATGGATATCAGATAGGACCTGTATTTGAAAGATATATAAGTTCCTAAAAATATAATTCAAAAGAAATTGAAAGGAAGATAGTGTAGTATTGCATAATCAAATGAAATATGAAGGAGAAAATATAATGAGAAGATTATTATTATTACCTATAATGCTATTAGTTTTATTTATAGGATGCAGTAAGTCAAATGAGTTTGTAGTAAATATGGAAGGAGATGCTAAAATTCCTACGTTTAATCTCTTTGATCTCAAGGGGAATAAATATACAAGTAAGCAGTTGATGGAAAATGGTAAAAAGACATTATTTGTAGTTGCGGCAGAATGGTGTCCTCACTGTAAGGAAGAAATGCCACATATTCAGGAGTTTTATAATAAGAATAAGGACAAGGTAAATGTAGTAGTTGTATTCAGTAATGTAAATTCAAGTGCTTCGGAAGTAGAAAAGTATATAAAGGATAACGGATATGAACTACCTATATATTATGATGATGATGGAAGCATACTGAAAGGCTTTAAAATAGAAGCGTTTCCTTATAATTTGAAAATAAATGGAAATAAGATAGAAAAACAGCTGGATCCGCCAGTTAAACTGGATACATTGGATTCTGAGTTCTTAAATTAGAAATTTTACTTTACAATATAACAGGGGTATGATATAATGATAAAGAATTTTTTCTATGAATATAGGTTGCCTCTATATTCTTGGATTAAATAATAAATTTTAGGAGGAAATTAAAAATGGCAATGAAACCAAAAAAGGAAATTATTGAAGCATTTGGGAAAAATGCACAGGATACAGGTTCGGCAGAAGTTCAGGTAGCATTACTGACAGAAAGGATTAATCATCTGACAGAGCATCTGAAAATACATTCTAAAGATGTACATTCAAGAGTGGGACTATTAAAAATGGTAGGAAAAAGAAGAAGAATGTTAAACTACATAAAAAATAGAAATGTTGATAATTACAGAGAGTTAATAGGGAAATTAGGAATCAGAAAATAATAGTTTTGTTAATATGAGGGCTGTTTCAAAATTAAAAAAGTAATTTAAGATTAAAGGAAAATACTCTTCCGTCTTAGTAAAAGAAGTTTTTAATTTTGGAACGGCTTTTTTCAATAGAAACTGTAAAAGGAGACTGTAAAAATTTTATAAGAGGTTAGATGTATGAAATATAAATTAAATGAGATAATTACAGGGGCTGTAGTCATAGCTGTAAGAAAAACACTTTCCTTTTTCCCCTTGAAAATAAGATATAATATTTTTGAATGTCTTGGGTTATTGGCATATTATACAATAAAAAGAAGAAGAATTTTAACAATAGATAATATAAGGAATGCCTTTCCTGAAAAAAATATGGAAGAAGTTATAAAAATAGCAAAAGAATCCTATAAGACCATGGGGAAAATGGTCATGACTTCAATATACCTGAAGGAAATAACTTCAAGTGGAAATACTGTAGTTGAAAATGAGGAACTTATGAGGGAAGTCTGTAATGAAGCTGAAAGAGCTGTAATTATAGTATCACTTCATCTAGGAGGTTTTGAAGCAGGGAGCGTAATGGGAAATATAAGGAAGTTTTACGCTGTATTCAGGAATCAGAAAAACAGGAAGCTGAACGAACTTATGAACCGTTGGAGAACAGAAGGGGGTCTGAATCCGATTCCTCTGAAGGACAGCGGAATGCTGAATGAAGTATTAAATAGCAAATCTCTTATAGCACTTGCATCCGACCATCATGCCTCTGATGTGGAAATTGAATATTTTGGAAGAAAGACAACGGCAGTGTCAGGACCAGTCTTACTATCCCTAAAATATAAAGTCCCTCTTGTACTCAGCTATTCTATTTTTGACGGAAATATTTTAAAAATAGTGAATAAGAAGGTATTCAGGATAGAAAAGAAGGAGAACCTGAAAGCTACAGTTAAGTATAATATGCAGATGATATATAATGAATTTGAAGAAATAATAAGAAAATATCCTGATCAGTATATGTGGCAGCATAGAAGGTGGAGGGATGAATAAAATAAAATTAAATAATTTTTATTTTTAGCGACACTTGAATAAGAAAAAAAAGTGTGGTAAAATTATATAGCGAAATTTTTGGAGGGAATATGAAAAAATATTTGTTTCTACCAGTTTTGTTGATTTTTATAAATTGTACAGCTCTTAATACATCAAAAGCAGTATCTCATACTGAAATTAATAAAATCAGTATGGAAGTTACAGGTACGATTGAAGAATTAAAAGAAGCTGCAAAATCTAATAAATACGAAGAATTAAAAAAATTTTTCTTACCTACATTTAAAAATAATTATATTGTGGACAGTATGCAGCAATATGATCTTTCAAAATTGATATTTTTATTTTCTGATGTAAAAGCTGTCTCAAAAAATAAGGCAGTATGTACTATGATAATAAATTATGGAAGTATAAGTAATTATTATACGGTAACTTGGAAAAAGACAGACGAAAATGGACAATGGAAAGTTTCAAATGTAGCAGAAAAAAAATAGGAAAGGAGAAATATGCCGTTACAAATAGCAATTTTACTTATTATTATTTTTTCTTTTTTAGCTTTTTTTGTTGCCTATTTTTATGGAAACTCTATGTTTAAAAAGAAATATGGAGAATTCAGCGAACTTGAACTGAGGATAGTAGATGCTAAAAGAAGACTGGAGTCATCTAAAAAAGAAGTTGAAAGAGAAATAGAATCATTTAGAAAAGAAGAGACTCTGAAAGTAAAAGAGGAACTTTTAAATGAAAAGAAAGTAGCAGATGAGGAAATAAAGCAGATGAAGTCTGAAATTGCTTTAAAGGAAGACAGGATAGCCAAAAAGGAAGAAATACTTGAAACGAAGACAGAAAGACTTGAAGAAAAGGAAGTAAAAATCGAAAGGCATAGGGAAAAGCTCATAAGAAAAGAAAATGAACTGAATGAGCTGATTCTTAAAGAAGAAAAGGAGCTTGAGAGGATTTCAGAACTTACTAAGGATGATGCTGCAAAAATTATATTGACTCGGCTTGAAAACCAGCTTGATCATGATAAAGCTGTGTTAATAAGGGATTTTGAACATACTCTTGAAAGAGAAAAGGACAGAATTTCAAAAAGAATAATATCTACAGCAATAGGAAAGGCAGCTGCAGACTATGTAGTTGACTCTACAATTTCAGTTATCCAGCTCCCTAGTGAGGAAATGAAAGGAAGGATAATAGGAAGAGAAGGAAGAAATATAAGGGCAATAGAGGCGGCAACCGGAGTAGACCTTATAATAGACGATACTCCTGAAGCAGTGGTGCTGTCATCTTTTGATGGAGTCAGAAGAGAAGTGGCAAGGATAGCCCTTGAGAAACTTATTTCTGATGGAAGGATTCATCCTACAAAAATAGAAGAAGTTGTGGCAAAGGCACAGGATGAAGTAGAAGAAAGTATACTTGATGCAGCAGAGCAGGCTATACTGGAAGTAGGAATACCAACTCTTCCAAGGGAAGTGTTGAAAGTATTTGGGCGTCTGAAATTCAGGACTTCCTTTGGTCAGAATATACTGCAACATTCAATAGAAGTGGCACATATAGCAGCAGCACTTGCTGCCGAAATAGGTGCGAATGTGGATGTGGCAAAAAGGGCAGCATTACTTCATGACATAGGTAAGGCATTTTCACATGAACAGGAAGGGTCACATGCTATAAATGGAGGAGAGTTCCTCAGAAAGTTCTCTAAGGAAAATGAAACAGTTATAAATGCGGTGGAAGCCCACCATAATGAAGTAGAGCAGCTGAGTATAGAAGCAGTCCTTGTTCAGGCAGCAGACTCAATATCTGCATCCAGACCAGGGGCAAGAAGGGAAACATTGTCAAACTACTTAAAGAGGCTGGAGCAGCTTGAGGAAATAGCAAACAGTCATGAAGGAATTGAAAGTTCATATGCTATTCAGGCAGGAAGGGAGCTTAGACTTATTGTACATCCTGATCAGATTGATGATGATAAGGCACTGATTCTTTCAAGGGAAGTTGCAAAGGAAATTGAAGAAAAAATGCAATATCCTGGACAGATTAAGGTTACAGTAATAAGAGAGACAAGGGCAGTAGAATTTGCAAAATAGATTATAAAATAGATAAAAAACTTTAAACTGGGATTTTAAAATTCCTTTTTAAAGTTTTTTTCTTATTAGTAGATTATAAAATAAATAGATTAAAATATCAGTGGAAATTATATAAAAAAAATTCAATAAGAAAATACTACAATGTAAATAAGAATTAACACAGATATGGCGAGTAAACTTTAAAGTCGTAAAAAAATAGAGTAATAAGAAATAATTCAGATTTCAGAAAAACTCATATTTTTTGACACATGACATAAAATTAATAACTGAAAGGAAGTAGGCAACAATGACAAAACTTAAATATTTACGCTGGTGGGACATAATAATTATTACAGTTATTATGATTGGAATGGGAATCTATCAATCAAATGTTATTTTTCTGACAACTTCTCAAACATCTCCAGCAGATTATTCTACAAATATAGTTTTCACTTTACAGGATAACCTGAAAGGAATATTAAATCAATCAATTCAGCTAATTATTGCACTTTTATATTTAAGATGGCGTAATTTTGACTTTAGACAGTGGAATATTAAAATAAACTGGAAAAATACAGTATTTGGCATACTTCTGTTTTTAATATGTGCAGTATCCATGGATTTATGGTTTGGCATATGGAATTATCTGATATTTCCGGCAGCTTCTGTATATTCAGAAGTAAAACCGGTTCTTGACTCCGGCTTTTTATATGGAGCAGCCAATAAGTTTTCAGTTATACTGTATTCATTATTAAATGGCCCTTATGAAGAAATATTCTTCCTGGGAATATGTCTGTCAGTCAGACCGGAATATAGAAAGTATGCCTTCTGGTACAGTATGCTAATCAGGATAAGCTTCCATACTTACCAGGGTCTTGATAGTGCCTTTGGTATAGGAATATTACTTACAGTAATATATTATTTCTTCTATACACGTAAAAATAATAATCTGTATCCTTATTTCCTGTCACATACTATTGCTGATATTATAGGGTTAGGAATTATTTACCGTATCATATATCTGCTGTACACTATATAGGAGAAAATGTTTAAAATGGACAGACATGATAGAAGATATGCAAAAGAACCTGTAGAAGCTGATTATCTGTACATGCTAGGCAATCCGAAAAGAAATCTCTTAAAACTTATCTTAGCAGTTATAATTTACATAGGAATTTTCTGTATACTGGTGGCTGTAAGCACCATAATATTTAAAAATATTATAAATATTTTAGCACCGGTTTTAAAACTTGAAAGATTAGAGGATATTGAAACATTAACAGACTCGTATTATTTTGAGAAGCTGACAGACTGGCTTCTGTTTATAGCAGTACCGGCTTCGATATTAACATATATGTGCATCTATAAGAAAAAAGCAGGGGAACTTGCTTCAATAGAAGGGAAATTCAGATGGGAGTGGTCAGGAAAATGTCTATTATTTTTATTTCCGGTAATAGGATTTTTTGTAATTGGGCAGACCTTGCTGGATGGCGTTCCTGAAATTAAGCTGTCTAAATCAGTAGCAGATGCTATATTTCTGAGTACTATATTTACTCCATTACAGGCAATGGGGGAAGAGTACCTGTTTAGGGGATTCGCACTGCAGATTATGGGAACACTGACGAAACCTGGAAAGGATAGATGGATAATCTTTTCAATCGTATCCTCGTTTGTATTTTCTGTAGCACATAATCCGGGAGATTTACTGGCGGGTATAGATTTTTTTGTTTTTGGTATATTAATGTGTGGGTTAGTTTATTTTACAGGCGGATTGGAAGCAGGAATTGTATTCCATACATTAAATAACTTATTTCTGAACATTATGGCGGATTTGACAGGAGGAAATATAGATTTTTCCATAAATGAAGTACTGGAAGAGAAGATTGCAATAGAAGGAGCTATAATTTCAATAATATCAGATATTATAGTATTTGTAATAATAATCTATATATGGAAAAGATACAGGAGGGAATCGGAAGGTAAAAAGACAGGAATTAAGATTACCTGAGCAATAAAAAACGCCGTTAACTTGAAAGGAAACAAGGGTTACGGCGTTTTATCTGTTCTGATAGATGTCATGTAGGTATTATAAGCCTATTGACTATATGCCTGTTCGTATAAATCAAACAGTTCATATACCTTACCTTTCAGTTCCGGAGTCGCTTCATCTCTCCAGTAATGAAGTATATGGGAATTCAGATTAGTCCTTATATTAGTTTTCTTTCCTCTTATCTCCTTTATTGTTTCTGTAATTAGGAGAAGGTTATCCTGACTAAGATGGGAACTTTTATCACTTGATTCGTCTGCAGTCCATCCTTTTATCTGGGCATCAGCAAAAATATCTTTTAAAGTATTTGCCAGAGACTGATCAGACTGTTCTGAAGAAACAAAATCTTTTATTAAGAGCTTTTTCCAAGGACGGATTATATTACGGTCTAATAAGTCCTGTTCTTTAATCATTCCATTTTCATATCTTCTAAAACTGTTCATAATGATTCCTCCTATAATTTTATTATAAAATAATTATTATTAAATAAATTTGCTATATACTGTCTATACAGATGAAATGATGTTCCATATAACTTATTCTATCATATTTATAATTACTATTTCAATCTTTTCTTTTATCCTTCAGATTAAAATTTAAAGTGCAGTCAGATATTAAGAGAAACATTTATGGAATATTATCGTTTAAAGATTGTAACAATATAAATTTATTGTATATGTAAAGTACAAAAATTTATAAAAATGAGGTATAATATATTAATGGGGTAATATATATGTGGAGGAATTTAATATGGAGACGTTAAAGGAATTTTACAAGATAGGCAACGGGCCATCCAGCAGCCATACTATGGGACCGGAAAAGGCAGCTGTAAAGTTTAGGAACAGTGTCGAAAGGAAATATGGAGAAAGGCTGAGATACAGGGTAGAACTATATGGAAGTCTTGCAGCAACAGGGAAAGGACATCTGACAGACTATATTATAAGGGAAAGACTTCAGAATGTAGAAAAAGATAATGTTGAAATATTATTTATGCCTGAGAAGATATATGACTTTCATACAAACGGTCTGAGGATTTCTGCATATAAGGAAGATGATCTGGAATTTAAAGATATCCTTGAGGAAAAATTATATTTTTCAGTAGGGGGAGGAAGTATAGTTGACGGAACTGACTTTGAAGGGGGAAAGTGTGAAATTACGAGGCAGGAAACAGGAATAACAGTCTATCCTCAGAAAAACTTCCAGGAAATACAGGAATATTGTATAAATGAAAACATATCACTTCCTGAATATGTTGAAAGATACGAAGGTAAGGAAATATGGGAATATTTAAAGGAAATATGGAAAACAATGGATGAGACAATCAGTAAAGGTCTGCATACAGAAGGATATCTGCCAGGAAAACTGAAAATGGAAAGAAAGGCTGCTTCATTTTACAGGAGGTTTAAAAAGTCCCCTATAAAGGATACTAAGGGGAGAATATATTCATATGCTTTAGCTGTTTCAGAAGAAAATGCTTCTGCCGGCAGGGTAGTTACAGCTCCTACATGTGGAGCATGTGGACTGATTCCCGCTATACTGAAGACGTATCAGAGGGAAAATGACCTGTCAGAAAATGAAATACTGAATGCCCTTGCTGTCGCAGGAGTAATAGGTAATGTGTATAAGAAGAATGCCTCCATTTCAGGAGCAGAGGTAGGATGTCAGGGGGAAGTGGGAGTCGCCTGTTCCATGGGAGCCGGTATGACCGCATATATAATGGGAGCAGATATAAGAGGAATAGAATATGCAGCTGAAATAGCTATGGAACACTGTCTAGGAATGACATGTGATCCTATGCTTGGATATGTCCAGATTCCATGCATTGAAAGGAATGCAATATATGCAGCAAAGGCAGTGGACTGTGCCTACTACAGCATAATGTCAGAAGAGAATCATCATCTAGTGTCATTGGATGAAGTAATGGAAACGATGCTGCAGACAGGAAAAGACCTGCATATAAATTATAAGGAGACATCCCTTGCAGGGCTTGCAAAGTTAAAAAAGGAAAAGATGGATCTGTAATACATTAAGGAGAAGTATGAATTTTTTAGGACATATGATGATTTCACTCGAAATTGATAGGAAGCCGGATTTTAATAAGGATACATTGTATGGTAATTTTGCAGGCGATTTCTATAAGGGAAGGATAGAAGAACTGGAACTTCCTGAAGAAGTAAAGGAAGGACTTTCCTTGCATAGGTTAATTGACGGGATAACTGACAGGGAGGATAATTTCCTGAATGACCTTTTAAGTAATGAATTCGGTCTATTTAAAGGAATTGTATCGGATATGTTTATCGATCATTTCCTATCTAAAAATTTTTATAGTATATTCAATGAAAATATTAATGATATTGAAAAGGAAATATTGTATAATATTGAAAAAAAGAAAAATTTATTTACTGAGGAAATAGAATATACATTTAATTGGATTTCTTCAAACAGTGTATTAATCCGATATGCTGAAATTGATTTTCTGGATAAATCTTTTATAGGTATATCCCGGAGAGTAAGAAAAGGGAATATATTACGTAAGGCAGTATATGAACTGACACGGAATTATAATGAGTTTGAGGAGAAATCAATTAAGGAATTTAATTATGTAAGGAATATGAGTATCGGGAAATTTTTTAAAAAAAACGGGAAATAGGAGGAATAATGAAAAAGATATTTATCTCACTGCTGATTCTAGGGCAGATGGTAACAGTAGTTCAGACAAAGGGAGCACCTCTCGCTTCTACAATGGCAACTCAAAAATCAGATACAGAAACGACAGGAATAAAGAAATTTTCAACACTGAAGGAAGCAGGGGAAGATTATGCTAAAGCATTACAGGAGATTTCCAATTATGGATCAAGGGAGATGCTGAAAACAATAAATCCAAGTGTTGATCAGTATGTAAATGAAAAGAAGGATGAAAAGCTGGCAAAGAAATGGGAAGAATCAAATACGATGCTTATAGAACAGTTTGAAGTGTCAGTACATAAAATAAATGAGAATCAGGATAAGGGAGAAGTAATATTCCTGATAAAGGGTTATGATGAAGAAGCTATGAATCAGTACCTGAATGATAATTCAAAGAAATATGCTAAAGTAAACAGGTTAAAAGGGGAAGTGTCAATAGATATAGAAAAATATATAGAATTACAGCATGAATATCTGTCAAAGACAAAAAAAATAAACTTAGCTACATCAACAGTGAATTTTGTTAAAGAAAATGGTAGCTGGAAGGTACTTGAGGACGCTAAATAAGAAGTAGGGAAGGAAGATTCTAAAAAAGGAGCGGATGGATGCTTATAGACTATCATATGCATTTTGAATATGGGGAATACGATGAAAACTGGGTAAAGCTATTTTTTGACCAGGCTTACAAAATGGGAATTCATGAAATCGGAATAACGGAGCATACCCATGGATTTAAAGAATTTAAGGATATTTATTATGAAGAACTGATACTTGATGAAAGTGAGACAGGAAAATTTCAGAGGAAATGGCTAGATAATCCAAAATCTAAGTTTGTCCATACACTAGATGAATATAGGGATTTTATAAATTATCTGAAGGGAAAGGGATATCCTGTAAAATTAGGACTGGAAGTGTGTAATTTCAGGAATCAGGAAAAAGTTCAGGAGATACTGTCTAAGTATGAATGGGACTATCTGATAGTTTCAATTCATTTTATAAAAGGCTGGGGATTTGACTTTGATGTACTGAAACATAAGTTTTTAGAAGGGAATCTCCAGAATATATGGGAAGATTATGCCAAAGAAATTGAAGCAGTAGTAAATACAGGGTTTTATGATATATTAGGTCATCCTTTTAATTTAAGGCTTTTTAACAACATCCCGGATAAAAAAAGTGTAGAAGGTCTGCTTGAAAGGACAGCAAGGCTTCTTAAAGAGAAGGATATGTCAGTTGATATTAATACAGGTACATTTTACAGATATCCTGTAAAGGAGATAACACCTTACGGTGATTTTATGGAATATGTAAAGGAATATAAACTTCCAGTTATACTTTCAAGCGATGCCCATCATCCTGAGCATGTAGGAATGAAGATAAAGGAAGCAGCTGAATATGCCTTAAAATATGGAATAGATGAAATAGCAACTTTTGATAAAAGAAAGAGGATAATTAAGAAAATATAGAAAATTATAAAGTAGAATACAGGATTATGGAAAAAGGGGGCTGTCTCAAAATAGAAATAGAAATATATTGAGACCAGCTTCTTTTTTTGTTTGAAAAAGAAAAAAACCGAGAAAGAATCTCGGTAAAATGGTATAATTAAATTATGAAAAAAAACAATAACCATTTAACTAATTGTACTACATTTTTTC
>JBHACQ010000056.1:0-20275 GCA_041854625.1 Leptotrichia sp.
CAAGGAACTGTAGAAAATAGCACAAATATAACAGAAACAGGAACTTATGGAAATAACTATGGAATATACTCAGCTGGAACTGTAACAAATACTGGAAATATTGACTTGTCAAAAGGGATAGGAAATGTAGGAATTTATAGTATGAGTGGTGGAACTGCAACAAATAATGGAGGAATAATTACAGTTGGAGTTTCAGACATTGAAAAAGAAAGATATTCAATAGGAATGGCAGCAGGATTTACTCCTACATCAACTAAACCTGGAACGCCGACTACCGGTAATATAGTAAATAAAGGGACAATCAATGTAAATGGAGCCGGAAGTATAGGAATGTATGCCACAGAAAGTGGAAGTACTGTAGAAAATGCTATCGGATCAGTAATAAATCTTAATGCGGACAATACTACAGGAATATTTCTTGATAATGGAGCCAAAGGAGTAAATAGAGGTACAATAACGACAAATACAGCAGGATTATCAAATGTAGTCGGAGTATATGTATCTAATGGAGCTAGTTTAGAAAACCATGGAACTATTACAATTAATGCTACAAACGGAATAGGAGCATACTTAAAAGGTGGAACAATAGCAAACTATGGAACTGCAACTATAAAAGCAACAGGAGCAGGAGCTCAAGATCGGTATGAGTTTAAAGTGGCAGATACTAGTAAAACAGTAGGAGGAGTAGAAATTGATACTACTACAGGGCTTCCTATTATAAGAAGAGACGGGGTAGCAGTAACACCGTCAACTATAGTAACAAATATGACAGACAACCCTAAAAATGTTGCAGCATCTAGTATAGGAATGTATATAGATACATCAGGAATAAGCTATACTAATCCTATAGGGGGTCTAGGTCTGTTAACAAGTGAAGCTGATTTAATAATAGGTGCAGAAGCTGCTGGGTATACTAACAATAAAAATATAGTAATAACAGATCCTAATATTATTAATCCATATAGAGATTCAATGAAAAATAATCCACAAGTAACAAAATGGAGTATGTATTCAGGAAGCTTGACATGGGCAGCAACAGGGACACTTGATGGAAATGGTTATATAACAGGTATAGCAATGGCAAAAATTCCGTATACTAAATGGGCAGGAAATGAAAGTACACCAGTAAATAGTACCGATACATATAATTTCCTTGATGGATTGGAACAGAGATACGGAGTTGAAGGAATGGGTACAAGGGAAAAAGCATTATTCAGCAAGCTAGATAGCATAGGAAATAACGAAGAAATTCTACTGTATCAGGCAATAGACGAAATGATGGGACACCAGTACGGAAATGTCCAGCAGAGAATAGAGTCAACAGGAAGAACGTTAGATAAAGAGTTTAAGTATCTGAAAAATGAATGGAGAAATCCGTCAAAACAGAATAACAAGATAAAAGCATTCGGAATGAGGGATGAATACAGAACAGATACAGCTGGAATCATTGACTATACAAGCAATGCTTACGGAGTGGCTTATGTCCATGAAGATGAAACTGTAAAATTAGGAAATTCAAGCGGTTGGTATGCAGGAGCAGTACATAATAGATTTAACTTAAAGGATATAGGAAGATCAAAAGAGAGTCAGACAATGTTAAAAGTGGGAGTCTTTAAGACGATGTCGCCGTCAAATGACCATAATGGAGCATTAAGATGGACAATAGCAGGAGATGTATTTGCCGGAATAAATGAAATGAAACGTAGATACCTTGTAGTAGATGAAATCTTTAATGCAGAAGGGGACTACTATACATATGGAGCAGCCTTTAAAACAGATTTAGGATATGATGTGAGGCTGAGTGAAAGAACACACTTGAGACCATATGGGTCATTGAAAATGGAATATGGAAGATTCTCAAGCATAAAAGAGGACAGTGGAGAAATCAGACTGGAAGTAGAAGGAAACGACTACTATTCAATTAAACCTGAAATAGGATTGGAATTTAAATATATCCAGCCTATGGCAGTAAGAACAAACTTATCAGTAGGTCTAACAGCAGCTTATGAAACGGAACTAGGAAAAGTAGGAGATGTAAATAACAGAGGAAGAGTAAGATTTACAACTGCAGACTGGTTTGGAATAAGAGGGGAGAAGGACGACAGGAGAGGAAATGGGAAATTTGACCTGAATATCGGAATAGACAACACAAGATTTGGAGTGACATTAAATGCAGGTTACGATACAAAAGGAGAAAATGTAAGAGGTGGAATAGGATTCAGAGCGATTTACTAATGTTAAACTAACAATGAAAAAAAGCCTGGCTCAATACAGTTATTGAGTTCAGGCTTTTTATCTGATTATTTGATTTTTATAATAACATAATTCTGATAACATAAATTATCTATATAATTAATATGTTGACATAAAATTTCCTTTATATATAAAAACTATCTTTTGGCAACTGTAGTGAAAGTAAATTTATCAGGTCTATAGGAAGTAGCCCCATATTGAAACAGATTTCCGTTGGAAAGATATGTGAGGCTTTCAATCACTACAACCATAGTATAGTCACCTAAATCCATATTTTTTTTTTCTTCTTCGTTGGCATACCTGAACTTAATTTCTCTACGGGAATGTGAAATCTTCAGATTCAATTTATTTTCAAGGTATTCATATATTGAAGTTTCAGCTATTTTTTTATTTAGAAAAGGAACTATTCTTCTGTCAAAATATAAATGGTCAAGTTCAATTCTTTCCCCGTCTAGAGAACGTGTACGGACAACTTTGTAAAAATCAAAATCTTCAGAAACATGAAAAATTTTCATGATATCTTCTTCTCCCTGAATTATATAAAGACTTATAAGGTCAGTTGTAATATTGAGTTCTTCCATCTTATTCAGTTCAGCAGAAGTCTGAATGGATGACAGATATGTATTTTTAAGACGCCCATGTCCTAAAACTAGTGAGTTCTTTCCTTTAACTTTTTGAATGTATCCGTCAAGCTCAAGCATTGAAAGGGCTTTTCGTATAGTGTCTTTTGAATAGGAATATTTATTTGCCAGTTCAGATTCGCTTTCCAGAAATTCCCCTGATTTTAAATATCCATTTCTTATTTTTTCTTTTATATCACTATAAACTTCCTTATACTTACTCATTTTTTCTCATCCTTTCCGTATATCTTTATTATATTATATATTGAATTTGTAAAAATGACAATATGATTAAAGATATATCATATACATTATCTATAAAAATTAATGGTATAGTATATTTTCTGCAAATAAAAAAGCTATCTGCCAAGAAAAGAAAGTATATTACAATCTTTTCTTGAGATAGCTTTTCCTACCTAGAAACCGTACTTAATACCATAATAAATAATAAATCCTGTGAGAATTAAACTGTAAATAATAGTAACTATTAACATAAAAATCACCCGACTTATATAAGAGATATATGATATTACGCTTTCCTCCTATAAATATTATATACCTAAAAAATTTAAAAATCAATAGAATTTAAGGATATAATCAAAAAAACTACTTTCCTAATTAAAGTACCATATTTAAGAAGTTTCTAGTCCTTTCATGGGAAGGAGAAGTAAAAAGTGTTTCTGGATCTCCTTCCTCAACAATTTCTCCGTCAGCCATAAAAATGACCCTGTCACAAACTTCCCTAGCAAATCCCATTTCATGAGTGACTACAATCATAGTCATTCCTTCATTTGCGAGAGATCTCATAACTTGCAGTACTTCCCCTACCATTTCAGGATCTAGAGCTGATGTGGGCTCATCAAATAATATAGCCTCAGGATTCATAGCGAGAGCCCTTGCTATAGCTACCCTCTGCTTCTGACCACCAGAAAGGCTGGAAGGATAGTTGTTACCTTTATCTGAGAGTCCGACCTTCTTTAAAAGTTCTTCAGCTTTAGCAATAGCTTCAGCCTTATTCATTTTTTTCAGTGTTACCGGAGCTAAAGTTATGTTTTCCAGGACAGTCAGATGTGGAAAGAGGTTAAAAGACTGGAATACCATTCCTACCCTTTCCCTTAATTTATCAATATTTAAGCTGGGATCAGCAATATCCAGTTCATCTACATGGATATGGCCATTTGTAATTTCTTCAAGTCCATTTATACATCTGAGGAGGGTACTTTTTCCAGAACCGGAAGGACCTATAATACTGACAGCTTCTCCTGGACTGACTGAAAAGCTTATGTTTTTTAAAATAACATTATCTCCAAATTTTTTCATTAAATTTTCTATCTTTATCATACTTTCAGTTTCTCCTCTATCTTTTTAAATATAATTGACAGCAACTTTATAATTGCATAATACATTAAAGCAATAATAATCATAGTTTCAAAAACCCGATAATTTGCCTGATATGCAATCCTACCTTTTCCCATTAAATCTGCCACTCCTATAATCATTAAAAGAGATGTGTCTTTCAGGGAAATTATAAACTGGTTTAGTATAGCAGGAATCATATTTTTAAATGCCTGAGGGAGAATGACCTTCGACATTGCTTTGCTGAAGGATAACCCTAGACTCCTTGCTGCTTCCATCTGTCCTGAATCTATAGCCTGTATTCCTCCCCTGAATATTTCAGCAAGATAAGCTCCTGCATTAAGGCTTATAACAATAATTCCAGAAATTTCAGGAGACATTTCTAAGATTCCAAACAGATTCTTTAATATAGGATTTATTATTAGAGGTACTAATCCAAAATAGAAGAAGATAGCCTGTACTAAAAGAGGAGTTCCCCTGATTAAATCTATATACTCCTTTCCTATCCATTGAGCGGCTTTAATAAAAGCGTTCCCTATATTTTTCTTTTTAACAGGAATCGAATTCAGATAACCTATCCCTATCCCTATCCCTATAGAAAAAATCAGTGAAACTACGGTAATATACAGGGTTATTCCAAGTCCTATAAAAAATTCCGGCCAGTTTGTACTCCATATATTTACGCAGGTATTAAAAATATCTATTATAGCTTTTAACATTTTATTCCTTTCTGAATAACTAAAAATTTTACAACCTTGTTCAAAAGCTGTAAAATTTTTAAGTTATATTATTTAATTATTTTTGACCTGTATATTTTTCAATTATTTTATTATATTCTCCATTTTCCTTTAACTTCTTTAAACCGCTATTGAATTTTTGAAGAAGTTCCTGATTTGCTCCCTTTTTAACCATAAATCCATAAGAGCTTGTTGTAAGTCTATCTGTTGCAATTTTTAATTTGGAATCAGGTGTAATTTTTATGTTGTATCCGATTACAGGTAAGTCTTCAAAGGCAACATCAGCCTGTTTGTTTTCTACTGCCTTATACATGGAGACAGAATCCTCATAGATTCTTACTTTAGCTTTTCCTTTTAAGTTTGTGTCGACATATTTTGCACCTTCTGTTCCGTTTTTAACGGCTATATTTTTTCCAGAAAGAGCATTAACTGATTTTATGGATGTATTATCTTTGTGAACGACAGCAACAACTCCTGAATCATAGTAAGGATCGGAAAAATCAACAGAATTTTTTCTTTCTTCTGTTATACTGGCTCCTGCAATGGCACCGTCAATCTGTCCTGACTGCAGGGCGGCAATGATACCTCCGAAGTCAATAGGTTTTAACTCAACTTCAAATCCTTCTGTTTCAGCAATTTTCTTAATCAGTTCTATGTCTATTCCGACATATTCATTATTTTCCTTATATTCAAATGGTGGGAAACTAGTATCTGTTGCTATAATATACTTTTTTGTTTTTCCTGTTTCACCATTTTTTTCAGAACTATTTTTTCCACATGCAGCTACAAAGAGTAAAAGTGCAAGCATGGTAAATAAAATTTTTACAATTTTTTTCATATTTCCTCCTCATATAGAATTTAGATAATTTTCACATATCTATATTATAATAAAAAAAAAACATATTGTCAAAAAATTGACAATATATTTTTTCAATTATATAATTTAAAAAATTAATTAATGAGTTCCTTTTTTATTATGATCCTTTTGCTTTTCCTTATATTTTCTTACCTGTCTTTCCAGTCTTTCTGATAATTCGTCAATGGCAGCATACAAATCAGTGTTCCTAGCTTCTATCTTGATTTTTGTACCACTGGCATAAACAAGTCCGTCAGCTTTATGAACTTCCCCCTCAGATTTTTTCTGTTCTACAGTAAGGACAACATCAACTTCAGTTATAGCGTCAGTATACTTGGAAATCTTACTGATTTTTTCCTCTGTATAACTCTTAATTGCATCTGTAATCTTTAATTGTTTTCCGCTGATAATGATTTTCATAAAAAATCACTCCTCTCTCTTATTGTCATTAATATTATACCCCATAAAAAGAATATGTCAATAAATCTATTGACAAAATAATGAAATTATTATAGAATTAACTATAATGTAATGATTACAAAATTAAAAAAATTATATAAATTTAGGAGGGAAAATGGATTTCAGTTTAAATTTGGGTGTACTGGATGAAGGAAAGCTACAGAAAATAGAAGAAGGAAAATTATATGATGTTACAGTAATAGGAAGTGGTCCAGCAGCTGTTTCAGCAGCAATATATGCTGTCAGAAAGGGTCTCTCTACAGCAATGATAGGAGTTAAGGTAGGAGGACAGGTTCTTGATACAAATGAGATCGAAAATATAATAGGGACTCCTAAAACTACAGGATCAAAATATGCAGAAACTCTTGAGAAGCATCTTAAGGAATATGAAATAGCATTTAAAGAAGGACATTTTGTAAAGGAGATAAAGGAAGAAGGAAAAGATAAGGCTGTAATAACTGATGACGGGAAAATCTATAAGACGAAGACTGTTATCATAGCAACAGGTGCAAAATGGAAAACTCTGAATATTCCTGGAGAGGCTGAATATACAGGTAAGGGAGTGCATTACTGTTCTACTTGTGATGGGCCGTTTTATAAGGGTCTGGATGTTGCTGTTATAGGTGGAGGAAATTCAGGAGTTGAAGCAGCTCTTGACATGTCAGGGATTGCCAAGAGTGTAACTCTGATTGAATTTATGCCGGAATTAAAGGCAGACAAAGTACTTCAGGAAAAACTCTCAGAAAGGGAAAATGTAAAAATAATATTAAATTCAGCTACGACTGAAGTTAAAGGTGCAGAATTTGTAGAAATGCTTAAATATAAAGAAAGAGCTTCTGGACAGGAGCATGAACTGAAGATAGACGGTATGTTCGTTGAAATAGGTCTGTCAGCAAGAAGTGAAATAGTAAAGGATCTGGTTGAAGTAAATAAGTTTGGAGAAATAATAATAGATGACTATAATATGACAAGTGTAAAGGGAATATTTGCAGCAGGGGATGTAACGACTGTAAAGCAGAAGCAGATTGTTATTGCAGTAGGTGAAGGTGCTAAAGCGGCATTAGGAGCATTTGAATATCTGATTAAGGAATATTAGTTCAAAGGAGGATTCAGGTCAGAATAGGAGTTTTATATTTTTTAGGCGTAAGAATTTCAGAATATTATAAATTTTTACGCTTTTTAATTTTTACGCTTTTTGTGTAAAGATAAATTTATTTGATTTTTATCTAATTTATATGAAAAAAATAGAAAGATGTGGTAAAATTAAAATATTAAATTATAGCAAAATATAGAATTTTAAGTTAGTAAAGAGGATAAAATGAATTTATTTGACGAATTATATGAAGACAAAAAGCCGTTGGCATACCGATATAGGCCGAAAACACTGGATAATTTTTATGGACAGGAAAAGCTTGTGGGAAAAAACGGCATATTGAAGAAAATAATAGAAAAAGGAACTTTTATGAACTCTATTTTCTGGGGAGCTCCAGGAACAGGAAAGACAACACTTGCAGAAATAATAGCAGACAGTATGAATTATCATTATGAATATCTGAATGCTATAAAGTCATCAGTTTCTGATATAAAGTCCCTTTCAGACAAGGCAAAAAAAATTTTTGCCGCTGAAGGAAGGCAGACACTCCTGTTTTTTGATGAAATACATAGATTCAATAAACTGCAGCAGGATTCACTCCTGCAGGATCTGGAAAATGGGAATATTATTTTAATAGGAGCTACAACGGAAAATCCTTATTATAACCTTAATAATGCACTTCTTTCCAGATGTCTGGCATTTGAGTTTAAAAAACTGGAGGAAGAGGCTCTCATAAAAATTCTAAAAAACATAAATGAAAATGAAAATTTAAAATTTTCAGAAGAGGTGCTCAAGTATATAGGAGAAATAACAGAAGGTGATGCAAGGCAGGCAATTAATATACTGGAACTTCTGTCAAATACAGGAGTGGATTTTACAGTAGAAGAGGTAAGGGAAGTACTGAATACAAGAAAATCTTATCATAAGACAGAAGATAAATACGATACTGTTTCAGCAATGATAAAAAGTATAAGAGGAAGCGATCCGGATGCAGCTATTTATTGGGGTGCGAAAATGCTTTCAGGAGGTGAAGATCCGATGTATCTTGCCAGAAGGCTTGTAATACTGGCATCAGAAGATATAGGGCTTGCAAATCCTCAAGCTCTTCCTTTAGCTGTTGCAGGACTGAATGGCGTGAAGGAAATAGGAATGCCGGAAGCCAGGATAATTTTATCTGAAGTCATAATTTATCTGGCACTGTCTCCTAAAAGTAATTCCGCCTACAATGCTATAAACAGCGCAATGAATCATATTGAAACTGAAAAAATACAGGATATCCCTAAATACCTGACGAAAGTAGGAGCAAAAGAATATAAATATCCACATAATTATGAAGACAATTTTGTAAGGCAGGAGTATATGAATAAAAAAATCAAATTTTATGAGCCTGGAAATAATAAATTTGAAAATGCTGCTGATGAGAGGCAGAAGAAACTTTGGAAAAAATAATATTAAATAAATGTCTATCAGATTAATGAAAGGAAGAGAAATGAATGTAAATAAGATAATTCTGGCTATGCTGATACTTTTAATGGCAGTATCCTGTTTAAAAAAGGAAGGAGATAGCGACAAGGAAGGAATAACAGATACACAGTCTGAAGAAGAAGTGCTGAAAAAGCTGTCAGAAGAAGAAAAGATTGGAAATAATAAGATGGAGGACGGAAAATATTCTGAATGTAGTATCTTATATAAGGAATATGTAATATCATATGAAAAAGTAGTAGAACAGACAACAAATGAATTTTATAGCAGGAAATTCTCTCCAAGGGAAAAGGAAGACATACTCAATGGAAAGAAGGAACTGTCTGAAGCAGATGCATCAGAACTTTCTTCTGCCATAGTTAAAAATACTACATCTGCAGGGATAAAGGGTGAAAAAATTGATGAATTTTATGAAAAATGTGAGGGATATGAGGTAAAATAGTACATAATCTAAAAACTATTAAAAAAGGGCTTGTCAGTAATCATGAAAACGGATAAATAAGTAGAAAGTAAGGAAACAAGAAAAATCTTGAAAAATTATATTTATCTGATTTTATAATTCTGAAAGCCCTTTTGTAATAGTATAATTTATTTTAAATTATTTAACAACTACAATTTTATTATTTTCAATTTTAATATCTTTTACCATCTGAAATTTTTCAATATTCTTTAAATCAAGAAGCTCGTCTTTTTCCAGCTGGCTAAATGCAAAATTTAAAGCAGTCCTTATAATAGGCTTTTCTCCAATATTAATATTCTTACCGTCTTTTGTAAGTTTTTTCAGAGTAAGGTCATTTAAGTAAAGCTTTGAAGACATCATATCATATTTCAGGTCAGTTTCAAAAGTCATTGTCCCAGTGATTTTATCATTTAAGGCATCATTCATATATTCTGTTTCAATTAGAAGTTTATTACCTTCAAAATGACTTTTTGGGTTAAAAAGCTTAATTCTTCCTAAAGGATAGGATTTTTCAATAGGGAAACGGCTTTTTATAGCTGTCTGAACCATTGAATTTGGAATGCCTACCTTGCTTTGAGTAAAAATATATACTCCGATTCCTATTATTGAAGCAAAAATAAGAAAAAAAACAAACTTAAAAAACTTTTTCATTTCTCCCTCCTTTTTTTGTAAAGTTAACTGGTATTTGTAAAACTCTCTAGATACTGCTAATACAGTTTTTTTAAGCTCTGATTTCTGGCACTCTTTGGTTTCTCAAAAAGTACATTTGCTTTACAAACACCTATGTGAAATTAAAGCAATATTATCATTTAAGGCTTAAATTTTTCTTAGAAATATCATTTAAACAACATTTTTTAAAAAATATAAATATTTTTTTCAGAAATAGGAAAAATTGTGGTATAATTAGATTATCAAAAATTAAATGTAAAAAAATTGAAAGTAATCTGGGAAATAAATCAGGAGGGAAAATATTCAATGGAATTAGAGAAAGAAAATAAAGAGCTTATAATTATAACAGGAATGAGTGGTGCCGGAAAATCAGAAGTCATGAATTTTTTTGAAGACCGGGAATATTTTTGTATAGATAATTTCCCTATAAATTTATTTCAATATTTAGGTGAGATTTTTTTAAACAGTAAAAAAAGAAATAAAGTAGCAATTGTAATAGATATAAGAAATCAGGAGTTTATTGAACAGTTTATAAAACAGCTTGAATATCTGGATGAAATAGACATCAGTTATAGGATAATATATCTTGATGCCAGGACGGATGTACTTTTGAGCCGTTATGAGCTTTCCAGAAGGAAGCACCCCCTGAACTTATATGACACGCTTCTTGAAAATATCGAAGAGGAACGTAAGATAATAAAGGATTTCATGCTAAAGGCAGATTTTGTAATAGATACTACAAAGACATCTGTAAAGGAGCTTCAGCAGATATTAGAAAAGGAATTTTCAGGGAAAAGGACAAAACTGAATGTAAACTTTACATCTTTCGGATTTAAGAACGGGATACCTTTGGATCTCCATCTCATGTTCGATTTGAGGTTTCTACCAAATCCATACTATATTGAAGATTTAAAGAAGAAGACTGGCAATCATGAAGATGTCCAGAAATATGTTATGGGACTTGAAGAAAGCCAGGAATTTTATAGGATGCTTTTAAATATGCTCGAATACCTGATTCCAAAATATGAAAAAGATGGGAAATCTCACTTGAGAATAGGGATAGGATGCTCCGGCGGTCAGCATAGATCCGCTACATTTGTAAATGTACTTCAGAAGGAACTGTCTGAGAGGACTTCCTATAAGATTACAAAGTATCATAGGGAAATAGGGGATAAAAGGGAAGTATAAAAGAAATAAAGGAAATGAAATGGCAGAAATAAAATCACCTGTAGAATATAAGGATATGCCTGAAAATCCAGGTGTATATCTAATGAAAAATGAAAATGGGAAAATAATTTATGTAGGAAAAGCTAAAAATCTGAAAAATAGGGTTTCTTCCTACTTTAAAAATATATCTTCACATAATTCAAAAACTATGGAACTTGTAAAGAATATAAGTGATATAGAATTTTTTATATGTAAGACAGAAGTAGAAGCTCTTATCCTTGAAAATAACCTTATAAAGAAGAATAAACCTAAATATAATATTCTCCTTAAGGATGAAAAGACATATCCCTATATAAAATTTACGAAGGAGAAGTTTCCTAAGATAGAGATAGTCAGAAGTACAAAAAGGCTCAATGAGAAGGCGGATTATTTTGGACCATATCCGATGGGCATATTTTTTGCAGTAAAGTCGCTGCTTAAAATTTTTCCTGTAAGGGACTGTAGCCGGAATATGGAGAAGATAACAAGACCGTGTCTAAAATATTATATGAATACGTGTCCTGCTCCATGTACTTTTAAAGATATCCAAGATGATTATGGAATAAATGTGGAAAACTTTAAGAATTTTCTAAAGGGACAGGAAAGTGAAATATTTAATATCCTTGAAGACAGGATGAAGACATTTAGTAACAATATGGAATTTGAAAGAGCCATTACAGAAAGGGAGAAGATAAATTCCTTAAAGAGAATGCTGGAAACTCAGATTATTGAATATAGCAAGGAAATAGATGAAGATGTGTTTGTCTTTGAAGAGAAAAGGGATTCCGTATTTCTGTGCATACTCAATATTAGGGAAGGAAAAGTGATAAATAAGAACCATATAAAAATTTCAATGGAGAAGAGCCAGGAAGATGATTTATTTGAAAGGCTGATTACCCTTTATTATGAAAAGCGTAATATACCTAGGAATATAATCTGTGACTCTATATTTGAAGGGAAAAGCCTTCTCATAAAAGAATGGGGGAAAATAGAAAAAGGAAGGGATATAAAACTGTACTTTCCAAAGATACAGAGCAGGAGATATGAACTTCTGGAAATGGGATATCTGAACCTGAAAGAAGAAGTAGAAAAGTATTTCAGGCAGAAGAAAGTAATTCAGGAAGGTCTCAGAAATTTAAAGAAAAAACTGAACCTGGGGAAGCATCCTCATAGGATAGAGTGTTTTGATATATCAAATATACAGGGAAAGGATGCAGTAGCAGCTATGACTGTAGCCCTTGAAGGGGAAACGGTTCCTAAGGAATATAGACATTTTAAGATAACTGTAAAGGATACCCCTGATGACTTTCTGATGATGAGGGAGGCATTGACTAGAAGATATTCAAAACTGAAGAAAGACGAACTTCCTGACCTGATTTTAATAGATGGAGGTAAGGGACAGCTGGGAGTTGCAGTTGAAGTTCTGGAAAAATTGGGAAAAATAGGGTATACTGATATCATAAGTATTGCTAAAAGAGAAGAAGAGATATTTAAAAGTTATGAAAATAAACCATATATTTTTGAGAGAAATGATGAGACCCTTAAAATATTACAGAGACTGAGGGATGAAGCTCATCGTTTTGGTATAACTCATCATAGGAAATTAAGAAGTAAAAGAAATATAAGAAGTGCTCTTGATGATATAGAAGGAATTGGTCCAAAAAGAAAAAAGGATCTCATAAAGAAGTTCGGGACAATAGGAAACATAAGGAATGCGTCAATAGAAGAACTGAAGGATATAGTGCCTGAAAAAGTGGCAGAAGCCATAAAGGAAGGACTATAATAGTAGAAAATAAGAATAAGGATGGAAATAGAGGAGGATAATTTTGAAAAAGATAATATTACTCTTGATGTTAAGTATGAATGTTCTTAGTTTTAGCCTGTTTGATAAAATAAAGTCTGAAATAAAATGGAAAGAGGAAGAAAAACCTAGATTTAATGAAGTTAAGGTAATAATAAATGGAGAGCCTGTAATGAGAAAGGTAATTCCTGGAAAATATGAAATAAAGATATTTGAAATCAGTTATCCAGAATCATTATTTGATAAGAACCAGTTTTATAATGAATTTAATGATGTACTTAAACAGGTGGATAAGAACAGGAAGTATTCTGTTTTACTGGAAAACCGGTTCTACAAGGATATGAGGAAGATAAAGGAAGATGAACTGTCTGAAGAAGAAAAAATTCTAGAATTACCAGCTTCATCTCTGGAGGAAAATCAGAAATATGAACTTATTCAGATGACAGGCAGCCTGAACTTAACTCAATATGTCGGGACAGACCAGGAACTGTTAAACAGGCAGATATATGTCTTGTATCTGCTGCTGGGGAAACAGGATTATGATGGGAATCAAGTATATTCTGAGCTGGACAAGGAATTTCTGATAGCAGAATTAAAGGAAAGAAGGAAGAAAATAATTGAAAACTTTGAAAAGTCGAATTTCGAATACTTTATAAAGGAAAGTTATCAGGGAATAGATATAGATAAATTTCAGGATGATTCAATTTACAGGTTTGACAAGGATATAGTCATTTCTGAGGATATAGAGGAGCAGTCTATCCTTCCTGAGATAAAGGAAAATCTATATATAACAGGATTTCCTTCTGACATAATAGAAAAACTTTCTGAAGATAAGCTGAAGCTGAAAAGAAGACTTCTTTTACTGGAAAATAGCCAGTTTCAAGGATACACCTATAATGAAGAAAACACAGTAGTATTCATAAATGGAAAAAAACCTCTTTATTACTATAACGACTATAAGATTAATGTAATAAAAAGGAATATAAATATTTCAGATTTACCTGAAGTAAATTCAAATTATTATGTATCAGATTTTTTTAGATAGAATTCCTTTATCTGGGATGTGGAATAATGAATAATATAGGATTTTAAATATATTGTTGTAAGTTACATAGATGATAGAGGATAAATTATTTAAGTACAGAAAATTTAATTTAGGAGGAGATATGAGTGACTATATTTTGGAAATGAAGAATATGAGGAAGGAATTTTTAGGTGGGAAAATAGTCGCTAATGATGACATCACTTTAAAAATAAAAAAAGGTGAGATTCATGCAATAGTTGGAGAAAATGGTGCTGGAAAGTCAACGCTTATGAAAATTCTGAATGGGCTTTATCCGCCGACTTCAGGAGAAATCTATTATAAGGGAAATAAGACAGAAATAACAAGTCCCACAGTTGCAGCTAATCTTGGGATAGGAATGGTCTATCAGCACTTTATGCTGGTAGAGACATTGACTGTTGCAGAAAATATGGTACTTGGTTTTGAACCTAAAAAAGCGGGTGGAATTTTTGACCTGGAAACTGCAAGAAAGCAGGTAAGGGAAGTTTCTGAAAAATATGGGTTGAATATAGATCCTGATGCTAAGATTTCAGACTTGTCTGTTGGAATACATCAGAGGATAGAGATACTGAAAATATTATTTAAGGGTGCAGAGCTTTTAATATTTGATGAGCCAAGTGCTGTACTGACTCCGCAGGAAGTTATTGAACTATATGCAATAATGAGGAACCTTGTTAAAGAAGGGAAGACAATAATATTTATAACACATAAGTTACACGAAGTCCTTGAGCTTTCAGATAATATTACAGTAATAAGAAGAGGAAAGGATGTAGGTAACCTAAAAACTTCTGAAGCTACAAAAGAAAAGATTGCTAATCTGATGGTTGGAAGGGTTGTACTTTTTGAAGTTAAGAAACCGGATGTCAAGTTCGGGAATTCAGTAGTAAAAGTTGATAACATTATAGTAAAAGGGGAAAATAATATTGAAAAGGTAAAAGGTGTCTCATTTGAGATAAGGGAAGGTGAAGTCCTAGGAATAGCCGGGGTTGAAGGAAATGGTCAGACGGAGCTTATTGAAGCTCTGGCAGGGCTTAAAAAAATTGAAAGCGGGACATATTTTGTAGATGGACTGAACCTGACAAATCAGACTCCTGAACTTATAAGGGAAAAAGGACTGTCGCATATACCTGAAGACAGGCATAAAAGGGCTACATTAGATGAATTTACAGTTGAAGAAAATATGGCTTTAGGAGTACTTAAAGTCTATAAGAAGGGAATGCTTCTGGATTATCCTCTGATTTCAAAAAAGACAGATGAGTATATTGAAAAATATGATATAAGACCTACAGATGGGAAAATTAAATTTGGGGGGCTTTCAGGAGGAAATCAGCAGAAGGTGGTTGTTGCAAGGGAACTGGAAAAAGAAAACAAATTTATAATAGCGGCACAGCCTACAAGAGGGGTAGATATTGGGGCTATAGAAATGATACACAACACAATTTTAAATGAAAAAACAAAGAAAAAGGCAATAATGCTAGTATCAGCAGAACTTTCTGAAATAATGGCTTTAAGTGATAAAATAGCTGTAATGTATTCAGGGAAAGTAGTAGGGGTACTAGATAGAAAAGATGCGACTACAGAGAAAATTGGAATATTAATGGCAGGAGGGAAGTTAGATGAATAAAAGGCTAAAAGAAATTATGCCTTCACTAATGGCAATAGCTATTGCCTTGATTGCAGGAGGTATAATAATGATAACAAAGGGGGTAAATCCGTTATTTGCTTACATGGATATGGCAAAATCGGCTTTTTATCAGACATCTCCACGTTCTCCATTCCTTAGCGGACTGGCAAAGACTCTTCTTACAGCGACTCCATTAATATATTCTGCCCTGGCAGCTATGGTTGCTTTTAAAGCAGGACTGTTTAATATAGGAGCACAGGGACAGATGATAGCAGGGGGGCTGACAGCAGTATTCTGGGCAGTAACCTTTAAAAATAATTTTTTAGGGAATTTCCTTGTTATTCTGATTGTTGCAATGGCAGCAGGTTTTTTATGGGCAGGAATAGCAGGATTCCTGAAATCAAGATTTGGAGTAAATGAAGTTATCAGTACAATAATGCTGAACTATATAATAGTTGAAATTCAGAATTTTCTATTAAATGGAGTATTAAAGGATCCTGCTTCAGGAAGTACACAGACAGAAAAAATAGTTGAAGGGGCAAGACTTCCTTCGCTTTTCTACAGTGTTACAAAACAGCGTCTAAATTTAGGATTTATTATAGCTGTGTTACTGGTAATAGGAGTACATTTATTTTTTAAATATTTCAAGAAGGGATATGAAATAAAGGCTGTAGGATACAGTGAGACTGTTGCTGAAAATGCAGGAATCAATCCGAAGAAAATGATGTTTCTGGCTATGGGTATAGCAGGAATATGTGCTGGTCTAGGAGGTGCAGAAAGAGTGCTAGGAGGTTCTGCACAGTATGTGTATACTGAAACTATTATGGGAGATGCAGGATTTACAGGACTGGCAGTAGCACTTCTAGGAAAGAATAATGCATTTGGAATACTTGCAGCTGCGATATTCTATGCAGCTCTTGATGTGGGAGGCTCAACATTACAGCTGAAATATCAGGTTGATAAGGAAATAGTTCTGATTATTCAGGCTCTTATAATTATATTTGTAGCTTCTGAAAATCTGTTTAAAATGTTTCTGTTAAAGAGAAAGGAGAAGTAAAGTATGCTGACAATTATAAAATTTTTATTAGAACAGACTTTTATGATAGCTCCTCCTATATTAATAACAGCAGTAGGAGCATGTATATCTGAAAGAAGTGGTGTGGTTAATATAGGACTTGAAGGAACTATGTTGAGCGGTGCTTTTGCTACAACTGTAGTCAGTCTTGCTACCGGTAATCCATATTTAGGAATTTTAGCAGGAATAATAGTGGGAGGACTTATTTCCCTGATACATGCAGTAATAAGTATAAACTTAAAAGGAAATCAGATTATAAGTGGAGTTGCCATAAATCTTTTTGCACTGGCTACTACTTCATTCCTTATAAAGACTTTGTATGGAGTTGCTGGGACTACTCCTGCTGCTCCTAATCTGGCAAATAAATATGTTGTGCTGGTGATGATATATGGACTTGCAATATTTACTCATTTTCTGTTGTTTAAAACGGTCTTAGGTTTGAGAATAAGGGCAGTTGGAGAACATCCCCTGGCAGCAGATACGGTAGGAATAAATGTGTATAAAATTAGATACATAGGAGTTATACTGGCGGGAATGTTTGCTGGTCTGGGTGGAGCCTATCTGACTTCTGTAATGCTGCCTTCCTTTTCAAATAATATGTCTGCAGGAAGAGGATTTATGGCAATGGCGGCAATGATTTTTGGGAAATGGAATCCATTAGGTGCGATTCTTGCCAGTCTGCTGTTTGCTTTTGGACAGGCATTTGCTGATATTGCAAAGACTTTAAATTTACCGATACCGCAGCAGTTTCTGTCAATGATACCGTATCTTCTGACACTGCTTGCTTTAATAGGTTTTGTTGGAAAGGCTAGAGCACCTAAGGCTTTAGGTAGCCCTTATGAAAAATAGCATTAGGTATTTATAATTTATATACATTTATAAAAAATAATGATTGAAAAAATACAAAAATGAGGTATAATTTAGTAAGAAATATAATAAAAAAAACAGGAGGATG
This sequence comes from Leptotrichia sp., assembly GCA_041854625.1. GTDB lineage: Bacteria > Fusobacteriota > Fusobacteriia > Fusobacteriales > Leptotrichiaceae > Leptotrichia_A. The sequence goes on from JBHACQ010000056.1 coordinate 17,710, forward strand.
AAAAAAAAATGAAAAGAATTTTGACAATTTTCAGTATTATGGCTACTTTGGTTCTGTTTGTGGCTTGTGGTGGTGGAAAACCTGCAGAAGGTGAGCAGAAGAAAGAAGGAGGAGACAAACAGGTAGCTTCACAGAAATCAGATGTGAAAAAGAATATAGCAGTAGTGTATTCTACAGGAGGAAAAGGAGACAAGTCATTTAATGATTCTGTTTTCAGAGGACTGGAAAAAGCTAAAGCTGAACTGGGAATAACTTATAAGGAATATGAACCTAAAAATGCTGAAAGTGAAGCAAAGGATGCATTAGAAAAATTTGCGGAAACAGGAGAATTTGATCTGATAATAGCAGTAGGATTTACAATGAAGGAATCTCTGCTTGCAGCAGCGTCAGCATATCCTGATCAGAAATTTGTAATTATTGATGAAACAGTTAATGATGTACCTAATGTTGCTTCAATAACATTTAAGGAACATGAAGGATCTTTCCTTGTAGGAGCACTTGCAGCAATGATGAGTAAAACAGGAACAGTGGGATATATAGGTGGAATGGAACTTCCTGTTATAAAAAAATTCCAGGCAGGGTATGAACAGGGAGCAAAATATATAAATCCTAAAATAAAAGTGTCTTCAGTTTATATTGGAGGAAACAATGCATTTAATGATCCGGCTTCTGCTAAGACAAAGACTGAAACTTTAATACAGCAAGGTTCAGATGTTGTCTATCATGCAGCAGGAGGAAGTGGAGCAGGAGTATTCCAGGCAGCAAAAGAAAAAAATGTATACGCTATCGGAGTTGACTCAAATCAGGATGATATAGTAAAAGGGACAATCCTTACATCTATGATGAAATACGTTGATGTTGCTACATTCAATATAATAAAAGACGTACTTGAAGGAAAATTCAATCCTGTACATCAGGAATTTGGAATTAAGGAAGGATATGTAGGAACAACAGAATTTGAATTTACTAAAGACAAGATTGGTGAAGAAAACATTAAGAAACTGGAACAGATAAAAAAAGATATTTCAGATGGTAAAATAAAGGTAAGTCCTACTTTATAGTACCAGAAGGTAGAAATCATCAAAATTAGCCTTTAAATATAACAAAGTGTAAAAAGCTTTTACATATTGTGTTGAAGAAGACTTCCATACGATGTAAAAGTTTTTTACACTTTTCTGTTTTTTATTTCATCCTTCCTATATTAAGTATGTTAAGGTTAGGAATAAGCAAATTAAAATAAATATAGAGTAATAGGAGTAGCATTATGAGAGCAGTAGATTTAATTGAAAAGAAGAGAGACAAGGAAAATCTTACAGAAGAGGAAATAAAATTTTTATTAAATGAGTATCTGAAAGGCAACATACCGGACTATCAGATGTCATCATTTCTGATGGCGACATATTTCAATGATATGTCAGATAAGGAACTTCTTTCGTTTACACTTACAATGAAGGATTCTGGAGATACAATAAAATTTGACGATGTAGATAAATTTTTAGTTGACAAGCATAGTACCGGAGGGGTAGGAGATAAGGTTACAGTTATCCTTGCACCAGTCCTTGCAGCACTTGGAATGGGGACAACTAAGCTGTCAGGAAAGGGTCTTGGACATACAGGAGGAACAATAGATAAGTTTGAATCCATAAAAGGGTTTAAATTTTCAGGAACCAGGGAGGAACTGGTAAAGATAGCCAATAAGACAGGAATAGGTCTTATGGGATATAGTGACAGGATAGTTCCATTAGATAAGAAGCTATATTCATTAAGGGATGTGACAGGAACAGTACCGAGCATTCCATTGATAGCAAGCAGTATAATGAGTAAAAAACTGGCAATACAGTCAGATGTTATAATACTTGATGTAAAAGTGGGAGACGGAGCTTTCATGAAGGATATAGAAGATGCTAAGAAGCTTGCTGAAAGAATGATAGAAATAGGAAAAGGTGCCGGAAGGGAAGTAAAAGTAGTTTTATCAAATATGGATGAACCGTTAGGATATAATATCGGAAATGCAAATGAAATAGTGGAGTCAATAGAGACATTGAAGGGAAATGGACCTGAAGATTTGAAAGAGGTAGTATATACTATAGCTTCTCTTGCTTTGAAAGCTAAAGGTGAAATTAATAATCTTTCAGAAGGTAAAAATAGAATAGATGAAGTAATAGAAAATGGAAGAGCTCTTGAAAAATTAAAGGAATTTATAAATGAAAGCGGAGGTAATGGCAATCTTGTAGATGACTATACTTTACTTCCTTCTTCAGAAAATATGATGGAAGTATATTCTGAAAAAAGTGGCTATGTTTCTAAAATAAAGGCAGAAGAAATAGGTAAAGCTGCAATGATAATAGGAGCAGGAAGAGCTACAAAAGAAGATGAGGTAGATCATGCAGTAGGAATAAGGGTTCTAAAGAAAGTCGGAGATAAAGTTGATAAATCTGAAAAAATTGCTGAAATATACTATAATAGTGAGAAGAATGTAGAAAGCTCTAAAAATATGATATTAGATGCATATGTAATTTCAGAAAGTAAGGCTGAGAGGTCTGAAGCTATACTGGAAATCATAGAA
>JBHACQ010000057.1:0-5031 GCA_041854625.1 Leptotrichia sp.
GGAATTAAGTATACAAGAAGCTTTCTTTTTACTTTTTTAATGACAGGAACATTTTCTCATATATCAGGAAATCAGAAGGAAGAAATAAAAGGAAACACTGTAAATTCAATAGAAGATATGAAAGAAATACTTAAGACATCTAAGAAAGATAATGAAAGGATTCTTAGAAACTCAAATCTTGAACTTGTCCAGCTTATGGAACAGGGAGACCATGTAGTGAAATCTCCTTGGAGTTCATGGCAGTATGGAGGCAACTACTTCTATAGTGAATGGCAGGGCACTAATAAAGGGAAAGGAGATAAGAAGGAGAAATATATGGAAGAGGGCATACTGAAGAGGAGCAGTAATCTCTTTCAGAGAAATATACTCCCACAAAGTAATAAATACTCTACTTCTACTTCATTTCTGCAATCTTCACTGCTTTCTGAAAGGACGGAACTGAACAGAGACTATTATGGACTGACCAGGCTGAAAGATTCCTATGAAAAAATAGTCACTGTCGATTTTGGAGCAAATGTCAGATTAAGAAATCCTTCCACTATAAAAGAAATCAAATCCCCATATCTGATTCTTGATTTACCAGAACTTCCTAAAACATCAGCATATACTGTACCGGAAATATCATTTAAGCTTCCGGAAAGAGTTACATTATCTGGGGTAAAAGGAAATTTCAGAATTAATTATAATCTGACAGAATCCCCTTTTATTTTAGATGAAAACGGGAACAGGTTAACAGAAAATGCAGTAACAGGGAATACAGATGTGACGAATTCAGTCATGGGAGGGCAGAACATAAATTCGGCTACTTTACAGAAGGGGAAAATAAATGTTGAATATCAGGGAGACAAGAAATTTAGATTAGAGACAGATAATGTATTATTTAAAGGAATAGAAACTGATGGTACAGAAGTATCAAGCTATAGTCAGGATATTGATAAAATATATCAAAGTGCAGCCTTGATGTATTATTTGAGTGGTAATAGCTTCAATTTGAAAAATACTGAAATTAATACATCGGGAAACAGTAATTACAGTACAAATTCCTTATTTAATATCACTTCTTCAGGTATAACATCCAGTTCTTTCAATATAGATAAAGACAGTAAAATTACCATTGATGCCAGCAGCTCAAATCTACTCAGAGGAATTCTATACAATAATTATAAGAATATAAAAGTTATTAATGAGGGAGATATTTCAACTACAGCTACATCCAGTGGAAACATTCTGGTTTATACGTTAAAAGATAATCTTACAGTAAACAGTCCCAATATATTCATATTTGAAAACAATAGAAATATTGTTGTTGACGGAACAAATGATAATATTGCTTTCCTGCTAATGATGGGAAACATGTCTGTTGTAAATAATGATAATTTTTTTATAACGGGAAATAAAAATTTTGGTTTTTATCTAAGTCCAAATACTGAATATGACAAAATAAGGATAATTATGAACAAACCATTAAAAATAGATGGTACAAAGAATATAGGTATTGCGGCACCTTTAAAGTATTCTCCGTTTCTAGATGGCTCTAAGATAGATATGGAGCTGGGAGGTGAAAGTAATGCAGGAATAGTTTCGCAATACAGGGGAATAAATGAAAATTTAAAATACAGGGATGTAAATCTAAAGTCCATTGATGGAAATAAAAATATCTTAATGTATTATCTTGGAGGGAAAACAGATTTAAGTGGAACACTTTCCGTTACAGGAGGGAAAAATAATATTGCAGTATTTACTTATTCTGCACCGTCTACTATAGCTGACAGGACCTTAAATAATTTAGCAGATATAACTATTAAAAATTCTCCCGGATCAATAGGCATGTTTACTTATAATAATACTTCTATCAGTAATACTGGGAGCATCATAATAGAAGGTAAGGCCATCAAGGGAATGTTGTCAGCGAATATTAATGGAGGTATCACAAATACAGGTGAGATGAATTTTAATGGAAAAACGGATGAAATAACAAAGGAAGGAGCAGTAGGAATAGCTTCATTATACAGTTCCAATATTATTTCTACAGGTAAGGTAAAAATAAATGTTTCAGGAGAAAATTCAGCAGGGCTGTTTGCAAGAGGAAATAAGGGAAGTACCGGGACTGTGTATGCAGGTTCAGGAATAACAATATCTAACTCTGTTATTACGGCAGAAAATGGAGCTGTTAATATTTTTGCAAGTGGACTTGACAATGCAGGAACATTCCTAGGAAGTACAGTAACCCTGAATAATGGCAATATACTTAATACAGGTTCAAAGTCACTTACATTTTTAAATAGCCTAAATGGGAAAATATTATTAAATAATCCTACAGTAGTCAATGTAAGTGGAGGGGTAAAATCAGAAGATAGGGGAACAGTATTTAATTATGAAGGAAATAATTATAGTGAATTTAATTCTGTAAATTTTTCCGTTTGGAATAATAATAATTTTAATAATACTCTTAGCAATCTGACGGCTAAAATGTCAGATGGTTCAAGATTATTTAATGCTAAAAATATTTCGCTTACACTGTCCAGTACTACCAATAGTGCTATAAGGGCAATGGGAGGTCCTAATATTATAGGAGAAAACTTTATTTCTTTCTTAATAGATGAAAGCAAGTTATTAATAGATCAGAACGTAAATCTGGATAACCCAAGTGATCCTTTGAACAGGATAGAAATATTGAATTCATTTGTAAAGAATACAAGTACAGTTACTGGAACAAAGGATAACCAGACCCTTTTAATAAATGAAAATGATGTAAATGGGAAAATTATTTTAAGCGGGAATAAATCCATAGGAATGTATTCCAGAAAAGGAAATCTGGAAAATAGAGGGAAAATATCAGTAAGAAATAGTTCTGTAGGAATGTATCAGACAGATGTAAATATGATAAATCATGTAGATTCAGAAATAGAAATTGGAGAAAACTCAATTGGAATGTATTATGTAAATAATAGTCCTGTTCCTGGGAGATTAGAAAATAAAGGAAGGATTGTGTCAGGTTTAAGAAATTCGGTTGGAATTCTGTTTGAAACAGACGACAATACGAAAAATATTGTGAATACAGGAAATATTAATTTAGGAGGTTCTTCCTCCAAAGGAATTGCTACTAAGGGGGCAGGAACTTATGTTATTGAAAATGCAGGAAATATAGAATTAGGAAATTCAGCTGATGCCACTGAAATGGGAGCCGGGATTTACACAGATTCGCCACATGCAAGTATTTTAAATAAGGGAAGTATAAAAGTCGGAGATAATAATGTGGGAATTTATGGATATTCAGTTTCCATGAATGTGAATTCCAGACTGGAGGTAGGAAATAAAAGTTCAGGAATATATTCAAAAGGAGGGAATATTGATTTACAGGCAGGAAGTACACTAAAAACTGGAAAGGAAGGAGCTGCAGGGATATATCTGGCAGGAGATGGTCAGGTACTCACGAATAATGCTTCTACTTTTGAAACAGGAAGCAGCTCAAACGGTATAATAAACAATGTAATAAATTCGTCAAGCCGTACAGGAAACAGAATAATAAGTAATACATTAAATATTACAGTGGACAATAGCTCAATTTTTATTTATTCCAATGACTGGAAGGGGGATATTGTAAATAACAGCAATCTGTATACTGAAGGAAGTGACAGTTACGGAATATATTCTGCAGGAAATGTAAAAAACTATGGAAATATTGATTTCAGCTCTGGAATAGGGAATGTAGCCCTGTATTCAGTTCATGGTGGAAATATGGAGAACCATGGAAATATAAAGGTAGGAAATTCGGATGTGGACAAATTAAGATATGGAATAGGAATGGCAGCAGGCTTTACAGTAACGGACACAGGAAATATTAAGAATGAAGGAACAATAGATGTAAATGGTGAATATAGTGTAGGAATGTATGGGACAGGAGAAGGGACTGTAGTCAGAAACAACGGGACAATTAATCTGAACAGGAACAGCACAGTAGGAATTTACTTGACAGAAAAAGCTGTAGGAATTAACAGCGGTCTAATCAGGACAGGTGTAACAGGGTTAAAGAACATTAACGGAGTAATTGTAAAAGGCGGTGCCAGATTAAATAATACCCCTACTGGTAGAATAGAAATAGATGCAATAGATGGAATCGGAGTTAATCTTAAAGGAGGAGTTATAAATAATGAGGGAATAATAAAGGTGTCAGGAATAAATTCTCAAGAGATTTCTACTCTTACAGATACTAGTAAAAATGTTGAAAATATTGAAATAATAGCTCCTGCAGGAGTAAAAGATGCCATCATGAAGGTAAACGGGAAAACGGTAAGTCCAGTTTCTGTAAAAATACAGTCATATCATGAAAATGCACCGGAAACTGTCAATGCAGATTCCATTGGAATGTATGTAAATACTTCAGGAATAACTTATACAAAACCTATTGAAAATATCGGACTGTTAACAAAGGAGTCAGATCTCATTATCGGAACGGAGGCAGCAGAATATGATAACAGCAAATATATTGTAATTGATAAGGAAGAAATCCTGGAACCCTATAATAAGTCCATAATGAATAATTATCAGGTTGAGAAATGGCATATATATTCAGGATCTCTGACATGGATAGCAACTCCTACCCTTAATACAGATACGAATACCATAAATAAGATATATATGGCAAAAAGAATGTATACAGATTTTGCATTAAATACAGACAATTATAATTTCCTTGACGGACTGGAGCAACGATATGGTATTGAATCATCAGATTCGAAAGAGAAACGGCTGTTTAATAAAATAAATTCAATAGGAAATAATGAAAAAATTTTATTGGAGCAGTCTGTAGACGAAATGATGGGACACCAGTATGCAAACGTACAGCAGAGACTGCATAGTACAGGAAGGATGCTTGACAGGGAAATAAGTCACCTTGGAAGGGAATGGGAGACTAAGTCTAAACAGTCCAACAAGATAAAGACATTCGGAATGAGGGATGAGTACAATACGGATACGGCAGGAATAATAGACTACAAGTCAGACGCATACGGATTTGCATACCTTCATGAA
>JBHACQ010000058.1:0-7890 GCA_041854625.1 Leptotrichia sp.
GTCAGAAAGAATAATAGGTATGTCATGTATTTCTTCATATTCCTTCATCCCCTTCATTATGTATAGTTGTTTCAAGATCTTTTTATTTATTTAACACATCCTTTCAATTTAATTTTAACTCGGTTTTCAATTTTGTCAATATATTCTCAATAATTTTTATTAATATTTTTGTATATTGACACTACTTAAAAAAAGTAGATTTATCTTTTTTAAGCGGTTATAGATATATTTTATAAAATTTAAAAGGAGCGTTAGCCTCTTTCACAGCAAATATCAGAAAATATGTACGACAAAATATCCGACACAGTTGGATTAAAAAATATGAGATAAATTTCTCAGAAGGCATAGTAATGTAGGTTTTCTCTTTATCATTAGCCAGATTGTTAAAAAAGAAAGTGACCTTGTCATCAGTAATGTCAGCAATCTTGTATTCAGCAATAGTGTCAACGTTAAAATATCTCATTTTCTTGAGCTTAAGATTTTTATTGAATCCGACTAATGAAACGATGGCGTGGAGTACTTATACTTAGATCTTATAGGATATGGCATAAGATAGCCTGTTTCCATTTAATTTTATTCTTTTTGTAATACAATGTCTGGTAGCTGAGAAGAAAAAAATAAATAAAAAAACCAATAATTATCAGACTTATGTACAAATCTATCTCAATTTATGGTATAATCTTAAGTAAATTTAAAATAATACTCGGAAATGGTTCTAAATAATGGAAGTTAGGGTATTTACAATGTAAAAAGTGTTTAGAGGAGGAAAGATGTTAGAAAAATTAGCCAGATTAAGGGAAGAGGCATTAAAAAATATTGAAAATATGACAAACCTTGATGAGCTGAATGAGCTAAAGGTTAAAATACTTGGGAAAAAAGGGGAATTTACAGCTATAATGAAGGGAATGGCAGAAATTGCAGCTGAAAAAAGGGCTGAATTTGGAAAGGCTACAAATGATATAAAAAGTATTCTGACTGGAAAGTTTGATGAAAAGATGAACGAGCTCAAGGAAAAAGCGAAACAGGAGAGGCTTAAAAACGAGACGATAGACATAACGTTACCTGGAAGGAAAGCTAATAAAGGTTCGTTACATCCTCTTACACAGACAGTCATGGAAATTAAGGAAATTGTTTCTACAATGGGATTTGATATAGTTGACGGACCTGAAGTGGAGTACGTGAAATATAACTTTGATGCCTTAAATATACCAAAGACGCATCCTTCAAGAGAAATTTCAGATACATTCTATATAGAGGAAGATGAAGTCGTGTTAAGGACTCAGACTTCAGGTATGCAGATAAGATATATGGAAGACAGGAAACCTCCTTTCAGGATGATATCCATAGGGAAGGTATATAGACCTGACTATGATGTGTCACATACTCCTATGTTTCATCAGATGGAAGGCCTGATGGTGGGGGAAGACGTATCTTTTGCCAATTTTAAGGCAATTCTGGAAAATATAGTAAAGAAGATATTTGGAGAAGACAGGAAAGTAAGATTCAGACCACATTTCTTTCCGTTTACAGAACCTTCAGCTGAAATGGATGTAGAATGTGGAGTATGTAAAGGGGAAGGCTGTAGAGTATGTAAAGGAACCGGTTGGCTTGAAATACTCGGAAGCGGAATGGTAAATCCTAAAGTCCTTGAAGGAGTAGGGATAGATCCTAAGAAATATCAGGGATTTGCTTTCGGACTAGGACTCGAAAGAATAACAATGCTTAAATATGGAATAGATGATTTAAGGGCGTTTTTTGAAAATGACGAGAGGTTCCTGAATCAGTTTTAGGGAATTAAAAAATAAAAAAATCATAATTTCAGAACTGTAATTTATTATAGAAGTATATAAAATAGGAGGATAAAAATAAATGCTGATTTCGTTAAATTGGTTGAAACAATATATAGATTTAGATGGAATAGAAATAAACGAAATGGAAAATGCTCTGACAATGATAGGGCAGGAAGTGGAAAAAATAGAAATAAAGGGAAGCAATCTGGCTAAAGTAATAACAGCCCATATAGTTGAAAAGGAGATGCACCCTGATTCAGATCATTTAACAATCTGTAAAGTAGATACAGGATCAGAAGTAATACAGGTTGTATGCGGAGCTTCCAATCATAAGGCAGGGGACAAAGTGGCACTGGCACAGGTGGGAGCCCAGCTCTCTCCGGACTTTATTATAAAGAAAGGGAAAATAAGGGGGGCAGAGTCAAATGGAATGCTCTGTTCAGAAGTGGAACTTGGAATAGGCAGTGATGCAGACGGAATTATAATACTGCCTGAAGACACTCCTTTAGGAATTCCAATGAAGGAATACCTGGGACTTAATGATGTAGTCTTTGAGCTGGAAATAACTCCTAACAGACCAGACTGCCTTTCTCATATAGGAATTGCCAGGGAAGTCGCAGCCTATTATAATAAGAAGGTAAAATATCCGGAGACAGGGATAAACGGGGAAGCTTCAGAAAAGACATCTGACAACATAGAAGTGTCTATAGAAAATACAGACCTGTCAAAAAGATATGCTGCAAGAATCCTGAAAGGAGTAACAGTAAAGGAAAGTCCTTTATGGCTGAAGGAAAGGATAGAGGCAGTGGGACTTAGGAGTATTAATAACATAGTTGACGTTTCCAATTTTGTATTGATGGAAATGAACCAGCCTAACCATGTATTTGACCTCGATAAGATTGAAGGGGGGGTAATACGTGTAAGGAACGCCCATGAAGGAGAAAAATTTGTAACCCTTGATGAGCAGGAAAGAAACCTGAAGGAAGAAGATATAGTAATAGCTGATGCTAAGAAAACAATAGCCCTTGGCGGTGTTATGGGAGGGCTTAACTCAGAAGTAGGCAGTGAGACAAAAAATATATTACTGGAAGTAGCCCACTTTAATCCTCAGAATATAAGAAAGACTTCAAGAAGGCTGGGACTTTCCAGTGATGCTTCATACAGGTTTGAACGTGGAATTAACAGGGGGAATATAGTAAACGTAATAAATAGGCTTGCAAACTTAATTCAGGAAGTTGCAGGCGGGGAAATACTTGAAGGAACTGTAGATGTATTTATAGAACCTGCACAGGGCTATATAACGGAACTTAGCCTTGCAAGGCTTAATAGATTTGTGGGTAAAGTAATACCTAGGGAAGAAGTTATAAAAATACTTACTAACCTTGAGATAGAAGTTGAGGATAATGGAGAAAGTTTAGTACTTACACCACCTTCATATAGGGAGGATCTTGAAAATGAACAGGACTACTATGAAGAAATAATAAGGATGTATGGCTTTGACAATATTGAAAATATACTTCCGAAAGTAGAAATAAATGAGAAGACAGTAATAGATACCACAAAGCTGGCTGATGCTGTAAAATTAGCTGCTTCATCCTCAGGATTGAAGGAAGTGATAAATTACAGCTTTGTCCCTAAGGATGCAATGGAAAGGATAAGACATACAAGGACTCCTGAAGAGAACCTTATAGATGTCCTGAAACCTATAACAGAAGATTTTGTAACATTGCGGCCTACCCTTCTTTACAGCCTTATAAAGAATGCAAAGGATAATATGAACAGGAATGTTGCCAATATAAGATTCTTTGAAGTCAGCAGAACTTTTGAAAAGTCACCGGTACTGGCTAAGGAAGAAGTGAAGCTCGGAATAATACTGGCAGGTGAAGACAGCAAGACAGTATGGAATCCGAAACCGGTTCCATATGATTTCTATGATTTGAAAGGAATTGTAGAAGAAATCTTTTCAAAACTGAAATTTAATAACTATCAGTTAAAAAGAAGCCAGCAGACGGAATTTCATCCTGGAAGGTCGGTAGATGTATTTGTAGGAAAAGAACTGGTTGGAAGTTTCGGGGAAATCCACCCTGATGTACTTGAAAACTTTGATTTTGGGAAGAAGGCTGTATTAGTGGGGGAATTTAATATTGATCTGATTAAGAAGTACATAGGTAAGAAAATCAAGTATCAGGGAATAATTAAATATCCGTCAGTCCCTAGAGATATTGCATTAGTTGTAGATGAAGGAATACCTGTAGGAGATATAATAAGAACTATAGAAAAGATAGATAAGAAGATAGAGAAAGTTGAACTGTTTGATATTTACAGGGGACTCGGAGTCATAACTGGGAAAAAAAGTGTGGCAGTAAGTGTTGTATTGAGGGATACTTCAAAGACTTTAGAAGAAAAGGAAATAAACGATGTCGTTTCTAGAATACTGGAAAAGGTTAAAAAGGAATTTGACGCCGAATTAAGGCAGTAGCTATCTATAGCTGTATAGATAAGTCAGGAAAAAGTAAAAATCTGTAAAAATTGGAAATGATGAATATAAACTGGGACTGTCCCTAAAGTAATAACCTATATACAAAGTAATATATGAAAAAATTTTATGTTTCCCGGTGCGAATATTTCCGGTATTTCATAAAATTTTCATTATTTACGTATTTAATTACTTTAGAGTCAGTCCCTTTTAAAAATAGAAGTCTATTATTTCAAGGGCTATTTCTTTGAACTGGATTCCAGAAATATTTTTATGCTTTTCTGGAGCATATCCATCAGTACAGGTTCCTGGCTAGTCTTTATAATCAGGGAAATACCCTGGTGCCAGTTTGTAATAATCTCCTTTATGTCAGGATTTATACTTGAAATAGTAGTAAACAGAAGATCTATGAATTCTTTCCTTTCCTCAGCAGTTACCTTGCTTAACCATAGTCGGATATTTTCTCCGAGTAACCTGCTTTCTTTTGAAATACTGTCTACATATATGAAATCAGCCCTTTCAATATTCCATGAGTATATGTCGTGCTGCATTATATATTTTTCGCTGCTTGATATGATATAGGGCTTTTCATTTCTTTCAAGCAGTATTCCTACAACAGCTGACTGTGGAATATATGTATGGATTTTCTTTACTATTTTCCTATATCTGTCATCATTGACAATCTCCTTATTAAAACCGGGTCCGTCAAAGTTATAGATTTCAGATATCCTGTCCTTGTAACGGTCATTGATAAAAATAGCAGAATATATAGCTAGATTTCCACCTTTAGAATGCCCTGCCACCAAAACTTCAGAATCATCTTTCTCCATGACTCCGGTTAAATAGTCCCTGGCTTCAATCTGGGCAGGAATGTGTGACTGGAAACTCATGTTAAAGTCTTCCTTCCATCCGACAACAGTATTGTCAGTTCCCCTGAAAACTACAATTTTAGTATTGCTGTTTAACCTCACAGTAATACCGCTGAACTGCTTCTCCTTTTCAATGTCGATATGATTGACATAGTCCGATACTTTCAGTTTATGGAATCTGCTTGACTTTAGGAGCATATTTGCAAGTTCTATATCTTCTTTCATAAGAATATTCTTTAAATTTTTTTCAGATTGAAGGAGTTTTTCCAGAACATCCTTTAAGGGCATCTCGCCCTCTAATATTTTTTCGAAAGGAAGATATATCATACGGGATAGAACAAGGGCATCTATTTTATTAAATCTGTTCTGGGAAAGGCTTATATCCCCACGCCATTTTAAGTATTCAAGTATCATGTCTTTTCACCTCATTATCTTATACATAGTATACAGCAATAGTATCATGCATAAATAAAAAAGTAAACAGCATTTCCCCCAATCCTGCACGGATTACAGAAGAAGAACAAACAAAGGCGGTAATAATTGAAACAGCATACATTTTCTGATATACTTAAATTAGAATTTGTAAAACAAATTACTTTTTAATCTTTTAAAAAGTACTGGAAATATTGTTACGACTATAATTTCACTAGCTGTCAGCCATTTGATTTTAAATGCTGATGGAAGAGGTGTGCTATTCAGTTACACAGCATAGCTGCATGACTGTACTGAGTTTTTTCTCGTGAAGTTTTAATGACGTATATAAAAAAATGGAGAAGACAGTAAAAATCAAATATGGAAAAAATAACGGACTACGATAGAAATAAGAAGGAAGGAATATGAAAGCGGTTGTATTTTTAAATGGGGAATATAGTTATGAAGAAGGTTTCATCCAGAATATGGTAGATGAGGATGATATAATTTTCTGTGCAGATGGCGGAGCAGATTACGCCTTCAGATATAAGGCAGAACCTGATTATATAATAGGGGATATGGATTCAGTCAGTGCTGATATACTGGATTTTTATAAGGACAGGGGCATAAATATCGAAAGGCATAATCCTGAAAAGGATTATACTGATTTTGAGCTTATTCTTCATAGGATAGGAGACTATGAAAAAGAGAAGGGGATTCACTTTGACGGAATATACATATTTGGAGGACTTGGAAAAAGGGCGGACATGACCTTAAATAACCTGCATCTTCTGGAAAAGTATACAAGGCTTGTATTCTTTTCTGGAAATGAGGAAATATTTTATAGGGATGGAGCATTTTCATTAAAGGGCAGGGAAGGCTGCAGTTTTTCCATAATACCCCTTTCTGAAAAAATAGAAGGGCTGTCCCTTAAAGGATTTAAATATGAGATTGAAAATACAGATGTAGAGAGGAAGAGTTCAAGGCTTGTAAGTAATGTTGTAACTTCTGATGACAGTACAGTTAAGTTCGGGAAGGGAAAGATGCTGGTTATACTGAGGAAAGAAGGATGATATGGCAGGAAAGGATATAGAAAAGCGGGATACTCTTCCTGTACCTGAGTAATAGCGGGTATAGGAAGAGATACAAAATATTCTTAATAAATATTGAATTTTAATATATAATATAAAAAATGAAATAACGGGGAGCGGCAATGAAAAAATTTAAAATAGAAAAGGAATACCAGAGAATGAAGATTTCCCAGTATTTAAGAGAAGTTCAGAATTATTCAGGTAGAAGCCTCAGGAATGTAGAAGTGTTCTTAAACGGTAAACAGGTAAGGACAACAAAGAAACTTCCTTCAAGTGGAATACTGAAGGTTGTGGAGAAGAAGAAGGGAACGGATATAAAGCCTATAAACCTGAATCTGGAAATAGTATATGAAGATGAAGATATACTGGTTGTAAATAAGGAACCCTTTCTTCTGACTCATCCTACCCAGAAGAAGGCGGAATATACCCTGGCAAATGGAATTGTATATTACTTCATTGAAAAATATGGGGAAGAGAAGGTTCCAAGATTCTATAACCGTCTGGATATGAATACTTCAGGACTTATAATAATAGCAAAAAACAGCTTTTCGCAGGCATTTTTACAGAACTATTCACAGTTTGAGAAGAAATATCTGGCAATAGTTGACGGAATTATTGAAGATGACGGGGAAATCATAATAGAAAAGCCTATCTATAAGGACGGTGAAAATCTCCAGAGAATAATAGATGAAAGAGGACAGTATGCAAAGACTGTAGTAAAGGTTATAAGGAGATTCCCGGAGAAGAATGTAACTTTAATTGAGTGTGAACTTTTTACAGGAAGGACTCATCAGATAAGGGTACATTTAAAATCAATAGGGTATACCATTACCGGAGACGAGCTTTATGGAAGAGGTCTGGATAAGGAAAGAGGTATAATGAGGCAGTTCCTACATGCCTATAAGGTCAAGTTTACACATCCATCAAAAAATGAGGAAATAGAACTTGAAATTCCTATTTTTAAAGATATGGAGGAATTTCTAGGGAAAGAGGAAGAAAGGTAATAAAGATAATAAGAAAGGATGGGGAGAAGTGATATTATGAAATATATCTACAGTTTAAAGAATAAGGATGAAAATGTCATAAGGGACGGCATGGAGGAAGACATCTCCGGTAATATTGGGAAGAAAGCCCAGAATTTAAAGGAGCTGTATGACAGCGGATTTAATGTTCCCGCCTTCTCAGTCGTTACTGACAGATATTTTAAGGAAATAATATTAAAGGAGATAAGAAATCACTTTCAAGAAAAGGGA
>JBHACQ010000059.1:0-6855 GCA_041854625.1 Leptotrichia sp.
AAACTGACGGCGTGGCTCTACCTTGTCGCCCATCAGTACAGTAAACAGTTCATCAGCCTCCTGAGCATCCTCCATCTTTACACGGAGCTTTAGCACAGTCATATAACGGCAATATACTTTTTGTCTTTCTTGACTTTACAGGTCTTGTATCCTTTAAATGATTTTTATTGTATATGACATTTTTTGCCAGATAATCAAGAGCCTCTACATTTATGCCATGGAACTTTCCTGCCAGATGAGGTTCTACAGCTTCTGATAGCTGTTTAAGTCTTTCATATCCCCCCGGCTTTAATATTGTTGTTGCTACTGTAATAGGCTGTATTCCTGTATTAAATATTTCTTCAATATTAAAGAAGTCCGCACCTCCTGAAAAGGATATTGGAAGTCTTCCTTTAAATTCT
This sequence comes from Leptotrichia sp., assembly GCA_041854625.1. Taxonomy (GTDB): domain Bacteria; phylum Fusobacteriota; class Fusobacteriia; order Fusobacteriales; family Leptotrichiaceae; genus Leptotrichia_A. The sequence goes on from JBHACQ010000059.1 coordinate 402, forward strand.
TTTGAAATCTTAGCCGCAAGGCTTATTGTCAGAGGATACAGTGATCTTCCGGACATGTACATTTCTTCCCCTGGCAGTTCATTGTTAGCTATTTTTACAGGGAAAGTATTTGTCAGTTTTACTCCAAACTCCCTGTTATGTTCTTCAGCAAACTTAATAAGTCTTTTTATCATCACTACTGCATCATTCCATTGAAGATCATTTTTAAAGTGATGGTCGTCAAAAGTTATATATTCATATCCCATCTGATTAAGAATATTTCTTGCAAATTCATATCCCAATAAAGTAGGGTTACATTTTATGAAGGTATGTATTTTCTTTTCAGATATCAGATATTTAGCAATTCTTTCAATTTCTTCTGGCGGGCATCCGTGTAAAGTTGAAAGGCATATTGTTGAACATACATTAGGAGAAATCTTTTCTATATCTTCTTCTGAAAATTTTTCAAACATATGAATATTCTCTTTCAAATAGGCAATGCTTTCCTTCCATACTCCTGTTTCTGAAGCATCTTTCAATCCCTCTATGTACCTGTCTATCTTATCACTTTTAATTCCTTCTAAATCATATCCGACACTCATATTAAAGGCAAAGTCTTTCACATCGCTTATTCCAAATTCCTTTGCAAGTACATGAAGAGCAATATATCCTTTAATGTATTCATCAAATGCTTCAGGAACTGTAAGCTCTGTCGACCACTCCACATTATATCCTTCATCTTCTACATTTATACAAGGTCTGGCTATACATTTCCTCAAGTCTTCCCCATCCATCTTCTGAACTGTCTTCAGTTCCACAAAACGTGAACCTCCCAGATAAGATGCCACTATATTCTGTGAAAGCTGTGCATTAGGCCCTGCTGCCGGTCCCACAGGTGAACTTATCTTTTCACCAAAAAGTACTATATTTGTTCCACTTTTATTTTTATAGAATTTTTCCTTTTTTATACCAAATACACTGCCCTGTTCCTTATATTCACAAATCGACCATTTTAATAGTTTATCAAATGGAATAGGTCTCATTAATTCACTCATTTTTTTCCCTCCATTTATTATATTACACTAATATTGACTATTCTCCCTTTTTTACCATCTCTGCTGCTATTTCCCTGTCTTTTGCATCAGGCGGGAATATCATATTAGCTAATATTGAAATTATACATACACATGCTACAGTATCTTTAAAAATAAATCCTATATATGGTGGAAGTCCTGATACTGCTTCAGGATGTGCTCCCAGTCCAAGCCCTAATCCGAAAGTAATTCCCAGTATAATTATATTCCTGTCACTAAATCCGGCTTTTGCTATCATTTTTATTCCATTAATCAATATCATTGCAAATACAGTAATAACAGCTCCACCTAAAACGCTTGCAGGCATTATGTTAAATATCATTCCAATTTTAGGAAAGAAAGCTGCACCCATTAATACAAATGCTCCCATAGCTATACACCATTTATTTACAACTTTTGTCATGGCAACTATTCCTGCATTCTGTCCAAAAGCTGTATTAGGTAATGCATTAAATAATACCGCTGTTGTTGATCCTAATGCATCTGCAAGTATTGCCCCTGATGTTTCCTCTCCAGTGGCTTCCCTGTTAAATCCTGCAATTGTTATTCCACTTGTATTTCCTATCGTTTCAAGTCCTGAAACTATATAGATTGTTGCAAAACTTATCACTGCTTCTAATGGAAAAGTTAATTCCCAAGGCATGAGTATAGGAACTGGTATTCCCACCCATGGAGATGACAGAACTTGTGAAAAGTTTATTTTCCCCATGAAAAATGCTAAAATATAACCTACTATTATTCCTATAAGAATTGCTGAAATTTTCCACATTCCCTTACCAAATCTTTGTAAAAGGATTATTACAAAGAAAACTGTAAACCCAATTGTCAGATTCTGAATTGAACCAAAGTCTTTTGCACCGACTCCTCCTGCAAAATAATTTACTCCTACATCAAGAAGATGTATTCCAATTGTTATTAGGACACTTCCTACTACCAATGGAGGAAATAATTTCTTTAACGGCTTATAGAAAATACCCATTACTACTTCCACCAGACTTCCCAATGCTGCTGACCCCAGAACTCCTGGCAATCCAAACTGAGCTCCTATAGTCTTTGATGTAGGAACAAAAGCAAAGGATGTCCCCATTACTATCGGAAGACCTGCTCCTATCTGAAATTTTCCAATTTTAATTGGATATAACTGAACGAAAGTTGTTAAGCCCGAAACAAACATTGCACACTGAATCATTCTTAATCTTAATTCATTATCTAGCTTCAATACTCCCACTAATATCAGTATTGGTGCCAGATTTCCCGTAAACATAGCCAATACATGTTGAAGACCCAAAGGAAACGCCACTTTAAAACTTGGTTTCCCTTCCAGCTGATATATCAGTTCCTTATCTGATAGTTTTACTTTCTCGCTCATAATTTCTCCTCCTAAGAGTTTATTTTTAATTTATATATTTTATATTTTTATTTTCTACTTTCTTTTATACCCCTTCAGCCTTTTATATTTAAAAAGTCCGATATGTTTCATGTCTATCAAATTATTGTTATCTGCTGCCTGTTATTACTTTTTTCTTTTTTATGTTTATTTCCCTCAATCCCCCCCTTTTTATATATTAAGAGGTAATTAGCTTATTCCCTATTATCCATTCCATCTTTCTTTTCCTGCTTTTTCCAGTTCTTCCAATACTTTCTTAGGATCCTTAACCTTGCTTAAGAACATCATAGCTGCAATTATATAAGGTTTAAATCCAGCTTCCTTATATAAAGGAACTCTATATCTGTCAAATACTGATGCTTCAACTTCTCCCTCTTTACAGCTTACTCCTGTAATATCTGCTGGCAGGCAGTGCATGTAAAGTGCTTTTCCGTCTTTAGTAAGTTTCATCAGTTCTTCTGTACACTCCCAGTCCTTATGGTTTCCGTTTTCAGCAAGAAGTTCTTTTTCAAGTTCCTTGATTTCATCAAATTTACCTTCTCCATATAAATTTGTTCTTTTTTCCATTGCTGCAAATGGAGCCCAGCTTTTTGGATAAACTATATCCGCATCCTTAAATGCTTCCGCCATGCTGTTTACTTTTGTGAAAGAACCTCCTGATTCAGCTGCATTCTTCTTAGCTACTTCTTCAACTTCAGGCATTACTTCATATCCTTCAGGATGTGCAAGGACAACATCCATACCGAATCTTGTCATAAGTCCTATAATTCCCTGAGGTACTGACAGAGGTTTTCCATATGATGGTGAATATGCCCATGTCATAGCTATCTTCTTCCCTTTTAAGTTTTCGATTCCTCCAAATTCATGGATTATATGCAGCATATCAGCCATACTTTGAGTCGGATGGTCTATATCACACTGTAAGTTAACTAATGTAGGTCTTTGTTCTAATACTCCATCCTCATGTCCATCTTTTACAGCCTTTGAAACTTCCCTCATGTAAGTATTCCCTTTTCCTATATACATATCATCCCTGATTCCTATTATATCTGCCATAAATGAAATCATATTTGCAGTTTCCCTTACTGTTTCCCCGTGAGCTATCTGGGACTTACCTTCATCCAGATCCTGAACTTCCAGTCCTAAAAGGTTACATGCAGAAGCAAAGCTGAATCTTGTCCTTGTTGAGTTATCCCTGAAAAGTGAAATTCCAAGTCCACTGTCAAATATTTTTGTAGAAATATTTCTTTCCCTCAGGTTTCTCAAAGCGTCAGCTACAGCAAAAGTCGCCTTTACTTCATCGCTTGTCTTTTCCCATGTCAGAAGGAAATCATTTTCATACATTTCATCAAATTTCAGTTTGCTTAATTCTTCCATTATATTTTTAAATTCTTGTGCCTTATCCATCTTTTTCTCCTTTAATTAAATTTTTTATTGTCATCTTTAAAACTTTTTAAATCCTGTTAATACATTATTTCTAGCTTTAATTTTCTTATTTTTCTTCAACAGGTCTTTCATTAAGTGAAATTTTCTTTAGCTGTTCTTCTTGTACATTCCTGGTAATGTCGCATATACAGCAGCACATACTACAAGGTCATCTTTCCATATTCTTTCGTTAGGTGCATGTGCCTGAGCTTCTGCCCCAGGTCCGAACCCTATTGTAGGAATTCCATTTCTTCCCATTATAGATACACCGTTTGTCGAGAAAGTCCATTTATCAGTTAACGGTCTGTTCACCCTGCTTTCAACAGTTGATTTTGAACCGATTCTTTTTTCTCCATACAGTGATTTATATGCTTCTTCCAGCGAAACTGTAACTTTATGATCCTTAGGAATAACCCATGTAGGGAAATAGCATTCTATCGGATAAACTAATCCTGTATATGAAGGTCTGTCATAGTCATACATTGAAACTGTAACTGCATCTCCATATTTTTTAACTGCCGGCAGCTGTCTTATTTCTTCAAGACATGATTCCCAAGTTTCTCCTGCTGTCATTCTTCTGTCTAATGAAACAGCACAGAAATCAGCAACAGCACATCTGCTAGGACTTGTATAGAATATCTGTGAAGTTGTAACTGTTCCTTTTCCTAGGAAGTTTGCTTCTTCCCATTCAGGATTATACTTCTTATCAAGCATTTTAACTAGACCTTTTACTTCATTTCCTTCAGAAGCATCATTTTCATTTAAAGCTCTTATATCCTGAAGAATGTCAGCCATCTTATAGATTGCATTATCTCCTCTTTCTGGAGCTGATCCATGACATGAAACTCCTTTAACTTCTACCCTTATTTCCATTCTTCCTCTTTGTCCCCTATAGATTCCACCGTCTGTAGGTTCTGTAGATACTACGAATTCAGGACGTATCTTATCTTCTTTTATAATATATTGCCAGCATAGTCCGTCACAGTCTTCTTCCTGTACACTTCCTACTACCAGAATAGTATATTCTGGATCAATCAGTCCAAGATCTTTCATTATTTTAGCTCCATAAACAGCTGAAACAACTCCACCTAACTGGTCACTTGTTCCTCTTCCTCCAATTTCTTCATCAGTTTCATATCCTTCATAAGGATCAAATTCCCAGTTTCTTATTTCTCCTATTCCTACTGTATCTATATGACCGTCAAATGCAATTATCTTTGATCCTGTCCCCATATATCCCAGTACATTTCCCTGAGGGTCTATTTCTACTTTATCAAATCCTACTTTTTCCATTTCTTCCTTAATTCTTAGTGCATGTCCTTTTTCTTCAGCACTTTCACCAGGTATTTTTACTAGCTCCCTTAAAAATTTTGTCATGTCTGCCCTGTAACTTTCTGCTTTTGATTTGATTTCTTCAAAATTCATCTTAATCTTCCTCCTAAATTATAATTTATTTATATTTTGTTATTTTGTCTTATATTCTCCATCCCATACTATATCCCTGTATTTTTCAGGATCTGTATCTCCTTCTGTGCTGAAGAAAAGTATTTTAGAGTTTTCATCCAGCTTCAATTCCTTCTTAAGTTCAGCATAGCTTTCATCCTTCAATATATTAAATAATGCTCCTAAAGTTGCCGCCCCTGATTCTCCTGAAGTTACAGGTTTATCTCCTTTTAGCGGTGCAGCAAGCACTCTCATTCCCTTAGCTGCTACATAGTCAGGACATGAAAGAAATGCAGTTGCATAGTTTTTAAGTATTTCAAATCCCACTATATTAGGTTCTCCACATGCAAGTCCTGCCATAAGTGTCTGCATATCTCCGCCTACATTTACAGGTTTTCCGTCTCCCTGCAAACCTGACTGATAATAACAGTCTGCCAGATCTGGCTCCACAACTACTGTTATAGGTACATTATCTTTATAAACTGAAGCAAAGAATCCCTGTATTGCTCCAGCTAATGATCCTACTCCTGCCTGGATAAATATATGTGTCGGTCTTTCTACTCCCAGTTTTTCCAGCTGATCCCTGGCTTCCAGTGCCATTGTTCCGTATCCCTGCATTATCCATATAGGTATATCTATATATCCTTCCCATGCTGTATCCTGTACCATTACACCGTTAGTTTCTTCTGCATGTTTTGCTGCAAGCCTTACTGCATCATCATAATTCAGTTCAGTTATACTTGCATTTGCTCCTTCTTCTGCCAGTATATTATTAAGCCTTACTAACGCTGATCCTTTCGGCATATATACTACCGACTTCTGTCGCAATTTATTTGCAGTCCAGGCTATACCTCTTCCATGATTTCCATCTGTTGCAGTATAGAATGTAATATCTCCCAGCTCATTCCTCACTTCTTCAGAAACAAGCTTTTCATAAGGAAGTTCAGAAATGTCCTTTCCCAGCCTTTCAGCAAGGTATTTTGCCATAGCATAGGAGCCTCCCAGAACTTTAAATGCATTTAGTCCGAACCTGTATGATTCATCCTTTATGTAGATACCTGCAACTCCCAGTTCCTCAGACAGTTTTTCCAGACTTACTAGAGGAGTCTCTTCATACTGTGGAAAG
>JBHACQ010000060.1:0-12696 GCA_041854625.1 Leptotrichia sp.
GACAAGGTAGTTATAGTTGGTTTTGGCGGAGGATTGACATATGGTTCAATCTTATTTGAATGGATAAAATAAGAAAAATATAGAAAGGATGGAGGAATATGAACAAAAAAATGACATGGGGAATAATAATAATTCTTCTGAGTATGTTTTACGCTATACAGGCAGCATTTCCAAAATTTTTATCTGAAAGTATTATGAAGTATGTTTTTAATTACCAGGTAATACTTATAGTGATTGGTATTTTCTTTCTTATACAAAAGAAAAAAATGGGGTGGTTTGTACTGGCAACAGGAATATACCTGTATCTTAAAGAATTTTTAGGAGAATACTTTGACAAAGGATTCCCTATATTGATGTTGACAGGCGGTATAGTACTTCTAGTGATAGGATTCAACGAAAAGAAAATTGAAAATGAAAGAAAAGGGAAGAGTGTATTCAGAAGTTCAATAAAGCCGGAAAAAGTTACAAAGGAGTCAGAAATTGAAGAAGCTGAGGAAATAAAATAGAAAGAAAGGGAGAGAGTATATGTCTAAGACAGCTTTTGTATTTCCTGGTCAGGGAACACAGTATCCAGGAATGGGGAAAAAATTATATGATGAAGCAGATGGAGAAAATAAGGAGATTATTGACAGGATTTTTTCAGAAATTAACAATGAAGAAGTAAAAAGAGTACTTACTGAAGGGACTGAAGAGGAGCTTAAAAATACTGAATATGCACAGCCGGGAATTGCCCTTGTTTCTGTTATGCTTACGAGACTTTTGAAGGAAAAGGGGATAAAGGCAGATTATGTTGCAGGTCATAGCCTTGGAGAATACAGTTCTCTGTATGCAGCAGGAGTTTTAAGTGAAAATGATACAATGAAGCTTATTGCAGCAAGAGGAAAAATAATGGGAAAGGCAGAAATAGACGGAAGCATGGCTGCCATATTAGGTCTTCCTGCAGAAACAGTAGAGGAAATATGTGCAGGCATAGATGGAACCATTGAAGCTGTCAACTATAATGAACCTAGACAGACTGTAGTGGCAGGAGAAAGAAATGCTGTGGAGTCATCACTTGAAATTTTTAAGGAAAAAGGTGCTAAAAGGGCAATTGGTCTAGCTGTATCAGGTCCTTTCCATTCTTCCCTCATGAAACCTGTTGCAGATATCCTCAAAAAGGAATTTGAAAATTATAGTTGGAATAATCCTCTAATTCCTGTTATAGCCAATACTACAGCAGAAGTCCTTGCTAGTTCTGATGAAATAAAGGAAGAGCTTTATAGGCAGACTTTCGGTCCTGTAAAATGGGTTGATACAATAAACAGGCTGAGTGAAGAGGGAGTTACTAGAATATACGAGATAGGTCCGGGTAAAGTGTTAAGCGGGCTCATAAAAAAAATAAACAAGGATATTGAAGTTATAAATATTGAATCATATGAAAATATAGCTTCCCTATAGTATTGATAGCTGTTATTATGCTTGTTTGTTATTTTTAAAGTGATTTTTAAACAATATATAACACGAGTTATTTAAAAAGTATTGCATTTTTTGAATTCTTTTGATATAATAGCTTGTAAAATAAAAAATGGAGGTGGCATTAAATGCTAGAAAAAATAAAATCAATAGTAGTAGACCAATTAGGAGTAGATGAAGATCAAGTAACTGAAGATGCATCATTCATTGATGATTTAGGAGCAGATTCTTTAGATACAGTAGAGTTAATAATGGCTTTTGAAGAAGAATTTGATGTTGAAATACCTGATGAAGATGCACAGAAAATCAAGACAGTTAAAGATGTTATTGAATATATTGAATCAAAATAATAAAATATTGGGGGATTTCCCCCATTTTTTATTGAAAAAATTAAAAAAAACTAGTATAATATGTTAATATGAGTATATAAAAAAAATTTGAGAGGTGTATAAATGAGAAGGGTAGTTGTTACGGGAATTGGATTAATTACTCCACTAGGTACAGGAAAAGAAAAAACTTGGAGAAATTTATTAAATGGAGAATGCGGTATAGATAAGATAACTGCTTTTGATACTTCTGAACATTCTGTTCATATTGCAGGTGAAGTAAAGGATTTTAATCCTGAAGACTATATTGAAAAAAAGGAACTGAAGAAATTAGGAAGATTTTCTCAGTTTGCAATTGCTGCAACTAAAGATGCATTAAAGGATTCAGGGCTTGAAATTACGGATGAAAATGCAGAAAGAGTAGGAACTATAATAGGTTCAGGAATTGGTGGTCTAGATATTATTGAGCAGGAGGTAGGAAAACTGATTGAAAAAGGTCCGAAAAAAATATCACCTTTCTATATTCCGGCAGCAATTTTAAATATGGCTTCAGGAAATGCTTCCATCTATGTAGGGGCAAAAGGTCCTAATAAAACAGTAGTAACAGCATGTGCGTCAGGAACTAACTCTATAGGAGATGCTTTCCAGGCAATATTACTTAATAAGGCAGATGTTATGATTGCCGGGGGTACAGAAGCTACTGTTACTCCAAGTGGTATTGCAGGATTTGCAAATTTAAAGGCATTATCTACAAATCCGGATCCTAAAAAGGCTTCAAGACCTTTTACAGTAGACAGGGATGGATTTGTTCTTGCAGAAGGGGCAGGAATATTAATATTAGAGGAACTGGAACATGCTAAGAAAAGAGGGGCAAAAATTTATGCTGAAGTAGTAGGATATGGAGAAACAGGGGATGCTTTTCATATGACGGCTCCATCAGATGGTGGGGAAGGTGCTGCAAGGGCTATAAAAATGGCTTTGGAGCAAGGTAATGTTTCTTTGGAGGAAGTAGGGTACATAAATGCTCATGGAACTTCTACTCCGGCAAACGATAAGAATGAAACACAGGCTATAAAGACTGTATTTGGTGAACATGCCTACAAGATAGGAGTAAATTCTACAAAAGGTGCCACAGGACATCTTCTTGGAGGTGCAGGTGGAATAGAGGCGGCTTTTCTGGCATTAGCTATTGACGAGGGAGTTATGCCTCCTACAATAAATCAGGATAATCCAGATCCGGCATGTGACTTATATTATATACCTAATAAATCTGAAAAAAGGGATATTGAGGTTGGATTATCTACTTCGTTAGGATTTGGCGGACATAATGCAGTTTTAGCTTTCAGAAAATATAAGGGATAATATTTTAAAAATACATAATAAAAAGGACTGTTTGAAAATATATTTCCATATTTTGAAACAGCCTTTTTAAAAATATTATAAGTATAAAAAAAGGAGTATATTTAATTTATGGTAAAAGTAGAGAGTCCAGAAAACCTTATGAAGAAGATAAATTATAAATTTAAGAATGAAGAATATTTAACAGAAGCTTTAACTCACAGGTCTTATGCCAATGAAAAAAGCCAGTTTAGGAATTTTGATAATGAAAAGCTTGAATTTTTAGGAGACGCAGTTTTAAATCTTATAGTTACTGAATATATTTATAGCCTTGGTGGAGAAAAGAAGGAGGGGGATCTGGCAAAGCTCAAAAGCCAGATTATAAGTGAACCGGTCTTTTCGTTAATCGCAAAGGATCTGGAACTTGGAAATTATCTCTATTTAAGTAATGGAGAGATACTGTCGGGAGGCAGGGAAAGAAGATCTATACTGGGAGACGCCTTTGAAGCATTAATAGGAGCAATTTTTAGGGATTCAGACTACTATACTGCCAAAGAGAAGGCATTAAACCTGCTTCTTGACAAGATAGATAATATTGATGATATTGCCGGAACAGGAGATTATAAGACAATATTACAGGAAGTTTTTCAGAGTAAATATAAGAAGATACCTGAATACGTCCTTACTGCTACAAAAGGTCCTGATCATAATAAAGTCTTTGAAGTTTCGGTAAAACTTAATAGTAGGATAATAGGAAAAGGAACGGGTAAAAGTAAGAAGGAAGCTGAAAAAGATGCTGCAAGGAAGGCTTTAGAATTTATAGAAAAAAATAGATAGTAGATATATGAAAGAGGTATGTATATGAAAAAGACTGCATTATATCCGGGAAGCTTCGATCCGATTACAAAAGGGCATATCGATATAATAAGACGTTCTTCAATGCTGTTTGACAGGCTTATAATAGGTATTTTTAAAAATTCATCTAAGACTAAAGGATGGTTTTCAGACGAAGAGAAAGTTAGAATGATAGATGAGATATTGAAAGCTGAAGAAATTAAAGCTGAAATTAAGGTATTTAATGGACTTCTGGTAGATTTTATAAAGGAAGAACAAGTTGACATACTAGTCAGAGGGCTTAGAGCACTGTCAGACTACGAATATGAACTTCAATTTGCACTTACAAATAAAACTTTGGCAAAAAGTGATTTTGAAACAGTATTTTTAAGTGCCTCTAGAGAATACTTATACCTGAGCTCAAGTCTTGTAAAGGAAATAGCTCAGAATAAGGGGGATTTAAAAATGTTTGTTCCGAAAAATGTTGAAGAAGAGCTAGTAAAAAAGGTTAATCAAATGAATTTATAATTAAAAGGAGAGTTAAATTATGGCAACATCCAAAGGTAACTATGATAAAACTAAATACATATGTTCAGAATGCGGCTATAATTCGCAAAAATGGCTCGGTAAATGCCCGAACTGCGACTCATGGGGGACATTTGAAGAAGAGGTAGATATAAAAAGGACATTTAAAAATATTCAGTCAAAGGAAATTTTAATAAATAAAATAAGTGATATAGAAATAGAGAAAGAATTCAGGATGGTAACAATCTATGAAGAGTTTGACAGAGTTCTCGGAGGTGGACTTATCAAGGGGGAAGTAGTCCTTATAACTGGAAGTCCTGGAATAGGAAAGTCAACTTTTCTGTTACAGCTGTCAGAAGAATACTCTAAAATAGGAAATGTCTTCTATGTTTCCGGTGAAGAATCTCCGAGACAGATAAAACAGCGTGCTGATAGGATAAATGTCAATAGCAGCAACCTATATATTATAAGTGATACAAATATAGAAAAAATAGAAAATGCAGTCTTAAGGGAGAAACCTAAGATAGTAGTAATAGATTCTATCCAGACACTTTATTCTGAAAATGTAAATTCTGTTCCAGGAAGCGTGACTCAAATACGGGAAACAACTCTTAAAATAATAGAAATGGCGAAGAGAAATGAAATAGCATTTTACATTGTAGGGCATGTAACTAAAGATGGAAAGCTGGCAGGTCCAAAACTTCTGGAGCATATGGTAGATGCTGTCCTTCAGATAGAAGGAGAAGAAAACAGCTACTACAGGATTATCCGTTCAATAAAAAACAGATATGGTTCCACTAATGAAATTTCAATATTTGATATGAAGGAAAATGGTATAAGTGAAGTAAAGAACCCATCGGAATTTTTCATAAGTGACAGGGAAGAAAAGAATATAGGGAGCATCATTGTTCCTATCTTTGAAGGAAGCAGGGTATTCCTTTTTGAAGTCCAGTCTCTTCTGGGAACTCCAAATTTTGGAATGCCACGGAGGACTGTGGAAGGTTATGACCGGAACAGGGTAGAGATATTAAGTGCAGTACTGTCACGGTCCTTAAATATGGATGTTAATTCTAAGGACATCTATATTAATATTCCTGGAGGAATTGAACTGAATGACAGAAGTTCTGACCTTGCGGTAGTATTCTCCCTTCTCTCTTCCATAAAAAAAATTCCGGTCAGTCAGAAGATAGCAGCAATAGGAGAACTGGGACTGAGAGGGGAAGTGAGGAAAGTGTCCTTTATTAAAAACAGGATAAATGAACTGGAAAAATTAGGATTTACAGGAGTATATCTCCCTAAAAGCCATGAACCGGACCTGAAAAAGGAAAAAATAAAAATAAAGTTAAATTATATCAGTAATATAAGTGAATTAGTTGAAAGGGTGAAATAAGTGAAAAAAGCTAAAATAACTAAGAAGCAGATACTTGAATATGTATTTTCGGTTATCTCTCCGGGAAAACCTTTAAGAGCTGCAATAGATAGAATTCAGGAAGCAAATTTAGGTGCATTGATTGTTTTAGGTGATCCTAAAAAACTTTCTGATGTCATGAGAGGCGGATTTGAATTAAATACCCAGTATACCCCTCAGAAAGTATATGAGCTGTCAAAGATGGATGGAGCTATAATATTATCTGAAAATATAAAAACTATACATGGAGCAAATATTCAGTTACAGCCAGATGTAAATATAAAAACTGAAGAAAGTGGGACAAGGCATCAGGCTGCTCATAGGATAGCCAGACAGAAGGGAAATCTAGTAATTGCAGTTTCTGAAAGAAGAAATAAGATAACAATCTATAAGGGGGAAATAGTATATTCGCTTAATGATCTTAGCAATCTTCTTGTAAAAGCTTCCCAGGCAATAACAGCATTGGAAAAATACTCTGTAGGGATAGAAAAGGGATGGGGGAACCTGTCTGTGATGGAATTTGACAATATGGTCACTTTGTATGATGTTGTGGAAGTAATAAGAATGTATGGCCTTTTATTTAAAATGTCTGAAGAACTTCTTGAATACATGGCTGAACTGGGGACAGAATCAAGACTTGTAAAAGTTCAGTATCAGGAAATAATGCTAGGCAAGAATGAGAGTTTTATTAATCTTATAAAAGATTATCGGACTGAAAATGAAAAGGTTGAAAAGGTTGTGGAAAATTTAAGAGAACTGACTAAGGAAGAGCTCTTTGAAGATGAGAACATAGTTAATATATTAGGCTATAATTTAAAGGAAGTCAGCCTTGATGAAGGAGTAAAATCAAGAGGCTACAGTCTTCTAAGCAGTATAAACAAAATAACGAAGAAGGATACTGAACTGATAACAGGAGAACTTTCTGATGTACAGATGATTCTGCTTGCAACTCCTGAAAGATTTTTCCAGATAAAAGGAATAAGTAAATTTAAGGCAGATCATGTACATAAGGCCCTGACTAGATTAAAGAATAAGGTTGCTTTAGGAAGGGAATAGGAAATTAACATAGAAAGAGAGGAAAAATGGAAGATAAAATAGTTGTCGGAGGACAGGCTGTTGTTGAAGGGGTAATGATGAGAGGACCTAAGGCAATAGCTACAGCAGTAAGAAAACAGGATGGAAGTATTGTATATAAAAAAATAGATCTGACAAAAAAGAATAACAGATGGCTTAAAGTCCCTTTTGTCAGAGGGGTTCTGGCACTTTATGACGCTATGGTCATAGGTACTAAGGAACTGATATTTGCCTCAAATCAGGCAGGTCTGGAAGAGGAGAAACTAACGGATAAGGAAGTCAAAGGAACTGTAGCAGTTTCAATAGCACTTGGAGTAGGAATATTCATGGCATTACCTTCATTTATAGGCGGAACTTTTTCTGGAGGAAACAGGGTAATAGCAAATATTATAGAAGCAGTAATCAGGTTAATACTATTTTTAGGATATATATGGGGGATATCCTTTTTTAAGGATATAAAAAGAGTATTTGAATATCATGGTGCAGAACATAAAAGTATAATGGCGTATGAAATGGAAAAGGAGCTTACACCGGAAAATGCTAAGAAATGTACCAGATTTCATCCTAGATGTGGAACAAGCTTCCTGCTTCTAGTAATGTTTATAAGCATATTGGTGTTTTCAAGTGTAGACCTTGTGTTTTCATTATTCTTCACAATACCTGAGAATCCTTTTTTACTTATAATATATAAATTATTTACAAGGGTACTTTTTGTTCCGATGGTTGCAGGTATATCCTATGAACTCCAGAGATGGACAAGCTACCACTTAAATAATATATTTGCTTCCCTGATTGCAAAACCAGGAATACTGCTTCAGAAAATAACTACAAGTGAACCGGATGAGAGTCAGCTGGAAGTTGCTATTGTAGCATTAAATGTGGCTCTTGGAAGGGAAGTTTCAAATGCAGTTGAAGTATTTGAATAAGACTTACTGAATATACTTAAAGGATTATGTTTAATATCTTTACGATATTGTGATTGCATAAAATTACTGTATACGTATACATTAAAAAGCTGTTTCTAAACGGATATTATGTACATTTACTACCGTTTTAAGCAGTTTTTTTATTATGAAAGAAAATTATTATTGACAAAAGAAAAAATAAGTGATATATTTGATTTATAAGTTAGGTTAACCTAAAAATAAATTAGGCAGGTCTAAAAAGAAAGGAGAATAATGAGCCGGAATATAGAGGATTATTTAAAAGGGATATATACATTAAAGAAAAAGAAGCAATATTCAAATAAAAGTTTGGCTGAATATCTTAATATTTCCCCTGCTTCCGTAAGTGAAATGATAAAGAAGCTATCTAACGAAGATTATCTTATCCTAGATGGAAGAAATGTGAAGCTGACTGAAAAAGGAAATTCTATAGCTATGGATATTATACGGAAACACAGGGTATGGGAGGTATTTCTAGTGGAAAAGCTGGGATTTGATAAAGATGAGATACATGAGGAAGCAGAAAGGCTTGAACATGTTACAAGTGAGAAACTGCTAAGGAAATTAGAAAAGTTTTTATTTTATCCTAAGGAATGTCCTCACGGTAACCCGATATTATATGATAGCAGGGAGTTTAACGAAAAAAATATAATCAAGTTATCGGAAGCAGAAGAAGAGGATGAAATAATAATATTAAATGTAGCTGAAAATATCGAATTGTATGATTATTTAAAAGAGCTAAACATAAGCATAAAAGAATGTTACAAAATAGAAAAAAAAGACCCCTTTAATGGTCCCTTATATCTAGCAAACAATACAGAAAAAGTAAAAATAGTAGCTTATAACGCTGCTGAGTTAATAAAGGTATACAGGAAGGAAATTTTTTTTGAAGAAGTATACAAGGAAGAATAACCATAAAGGAGAAAGAATATGAATTTGTTAGGAAATATAAGAAGGAATTTTGCAGTAATAAAGAAAATAGGAATTATGGCAGGAATATTAATACTGTTGATATTATCATGTGGAAGCAGTAAAGGAAATGGAGAAGAGAAGAAATCTGATACAGGTAAGATAAAAATAGTGACTACAACAACAATGCTGACAGATCTGGTCAGGACGATAGGTGGAGATAAAGTTGAAGTTTCAGGGTTAATGGGGGAAGGAGTAGATCCGCACCTATATATTGCAGGAGCAGGTGACATTAAGAAACTTACTGAAGCAGATATTGTCATATATGGTGGACTTCATCTGGAAGGAAAGATGACAGAAATATTTGAAAAGATGGAAAAGGAAAATAAAAAAATAATAAATGTCGGTGATAAGCTGGATAAGAGTAAAATAGTAATGGAAGAGGAAAATGTACCAGATCCGCATGTATGGTTTGATACAGAATTATGGAAAAATGAAGCAGAAATAGTGGCAGCTGAACTAAGTAAGATTAATGAGGAAAACAGTGCCTATTATATGGAAAATTTACAGAAATACAAGATGGAACTGGATGAACTTACATCATACATAAAAAGCAGGATAAATGAAATTCCTGAAAAAAGCAGAGTACTTGTAACAGCTCATGATGCCTTTGGGTATTTCGGGAAGCAGTTTGGACTTGAAGTAAAAGCTATACAAGGGGTTTCTACAGATTCTGAAACAGGAACTAAGAATATAAATGATCTGGCAGACTTCATAGTAAAAAGGGATATAAAAGCTATATTTGTAGAATCTTCCGTACCTAAGAAAAGTATCGAGGCACTGCAGGAAGCTGTAAAATCAAAAGGAAAGGAAGTAAAAATAGGAGGAGAACTTTATTCTGATTCTCTGGGAGATAAGGAGCATAATACTGAAACATATATCAAGACAGTAAAAGCTAATGCTGATACAATAGTAAATGCCTTAAAATAATTATAAATAATAGAAAGTATGAAGGAGAAATCTGAGGAAATGATACAGAAAGAAGAAAATAAGGACAGAGAGGAAGTGGTCATCAGAGTAGAAGATCTTACTGTTGCATATGATGAAACACCTGTCTTATGGGATATTGAACTGAATATAAAAAAAGGTGTGCTTATGGCAATAGTAGGTCCTAACGGAGCAGGGAAGTCTACTTTGATAAAGACTATGCTGAATCTTGTCAGACCTGTTACAGGAGAAGTTTCTTTCTACGGTGAGAAATATGACAGAGTAAGGAACAGGATTGCATATGTTCCACAAAGAGGAAGTGTTGACTGGGATTTTCCCACAACAGTGTTTGATGTTGTAGAAATGGGGAGGTATGGAAAAGTAGGCTGGCTTAAGAAAGTAAAAAAAATAGATAAGGAAAAGACAAGGAAAGCAATTGATATGGTTGAAATGTCAGAATTCAGTGACAGACAGATAAGCCAGCTTTCAGGAGGGCAGCAGCAGAGAGTATTTCTTGCGAGGGCATTAGTGCAGGAAGCTGAAATATATTTTATGGATGAGCCTTTCCAGGGAGTAGACAGCAGGACAGAAAAATCTATTGTAAATATACTGAAAAAGTTAAGAGATGAAGGAAAGACAGTTATAGCAGTACACCATGACCTTCAGACAGTAAAGGAATATTTTGATCATGTAACTTTCATAAATGTGTCGGTTATTGCTACAGGAAATGTAGATGAAGTATTTACAGAAGAAAATATAGAAAAGACATATAGGAACAGATTTTTTCAGAAGGAGGTTTAAGGTGGATACATTGAATCTTATAATCAATAACTACACCTTCAGAACTGTTACGGCAGGCTGTATACTCTTAGGAATACTGTCAGGAATACTCGGATGTTTTGCAGTCCTTAGGAAACAGAGCCTTCTGGGAGATGCGGTTTCCCATGCCTCTTTGCCGGGAATATGTATTGCATTTCTGCTGACAGGTTCTAAAAATATAGAAATACTTCTATTAGGGGCATTGATTACGGGAATAATCTGTATAGGAATAATATATATTATAGAAAAATATACTAAAATTAAATTTGACAGTGGTCTGGCGTTTATTCTTTCTGTATTCTTCGGTTTTGGGCTAGTGCTTCTTTCTTATCTGAACAGACTTCCAGGAGCTAATAAAGCCGGGCTTAATAAGTTTATTTTTGGACAGGCATCTACTTTTACAGAAAAGGATGTAAATCTGATTTTTTATATAGGATTTATACTGTTAGCTGTAATATTTGTATTCTGGAAAGAATTTAAGATAGTTTCATTTGATAGGGAATTTGCTGAAACTCTAGGTTTTCCTGGAAGAAAACTGGAACTGTTTATTTCAGTACTGATTGTAACAACAGTAATAATAAGTATCCAGGCTGCAGGAGTTATACTGGTAAGTGCATTACTTATATCTCCTGCAGTTGCAGCTAGACAATGGACAGACAGATTATCTGTTATGGTTATCCTGGCAGGATTTTTCGGAGGAATCTCAGGCCTTATTGGAACATCTTTAAGTATAAAGGAAGCAGATCTTCCTACAGGTCCGGTAATAGTTGTAGTTATAAGTATAATTGTAATTTTCAGCATATTATTTTCCACTAAAAGGGGAATTATATTTAAAATTTTAAAGAACAGGAACAAGAAAAAGATTATCATGAAACAGCTGACCAGTCAGAAAAAATTAAAATACAGTAATGGGAAAGGAGAGTAGGAACTTATGGATATATCATTTGAGATACAGATTATTGCAGTATTAACTGCAGTTTCCTGCTCTCTTTTAGGAACATTCCTGGTACTGAAAAATATGTCAATGATATCTGATGCAATAACCCACACAGTGCTTCTGGGTATTGTAATAGCCTTTTTTGTAGCAGGGACGTTAAATTCCCCCTTACTTTTTATAGGAGCAGGAATTATGGGAATTGTAACAGTCTATATAGTTGAATTATTAAATAATACAAGATTACTGAAGGAAGATGCTGCAATTGGAGTAGTATTTCCCTTGCTGTTCAGTATATCAGTAATACTTATTTCCAGATACGCAAAGAATATACATCTGGATGTAGACTCAGTATTACTGGGAGAACTGGCTTTTGTTCCACTTAACAGGACGGCGGTATTCGGAATAAGTGTTCCGTCAGGAGGGATTTCAGTATTGGCTGTCTTAATAATAAATGTACTTTTTGTAAAAATATTTTTTAAGGAACTGAAACTGTCTACTTTTGATAAGGCTTTAGCATTAACTTTAGGAATGAAGCCTGTACTGATTCATTACATATTGATGACACTGGTTTCTGTAACAGCAGTTACGTCTTTTGAAGTTGCAGGTTCTATCCTAGTCATAGCATTTATGATAGGTCCTCCTATGATTTCTCTTCTTCTGTCTGACAGATTATCCCAGATACTAATGTTAAATATATTTATAAGTGTCATAGCTTCAGTTACAGGATTTTATACAGCTACGGTATTTGATGTCTCTATAGCAGGTACAATTGCAGTGATGATAGGAGTTATATTTACAGTTACATTGATTTTTTCACCAAAGAAAGGACTTCTTTCGATTTTCAGGAGAAGATTAAGCCAGAAATTGGAATTTTCTATAACAATATTACTGATTCATCTTATTAATCATGAAAGTACAGCTGAACAAAAAGATGAATGTGGTATAGGTACTATTGACTATCATTTGAGATGGAGAAAAAATTTTTTAAGAAAAATTTTAAGGACTGCAATGAAAAGAAAATTTATCTATATCGATAATAGTGTATATAGGATTTCACCTAAAGGGAAACTGTATATAGAAAATTTTTTCTGCTAGCCGGGATTTATTATTTTTATAGAAATTAAGAAAAAGTAAAAAAAAAAA
>JBHACQ010000061.1:0-6337 GCA_041854625.1 Leptotrichia sp.
AGAACTATATAGAAATCTATACTTACAGGTATAAACAGAATAATCCTGTCACCTTCCTTAAAACCTGCATTTCTTAAATAGGATGCCGCTCTTTCTGATTCTGTATCTATTTCAGAAAAGGAAGCTTCTCTTCTGTTCCTTAAATCAACAAGAGCTATTTTTTCAGGATATTCTGATTTTAGCCCCTTCAGCTTGTCTGTTATGGTCATACATCCTCCTTTAAAGTTCCCTTTTAAACAGTGCATATCTCCTGAAGGGTCTTCCTAGCCTGTTTCCTATGTTTCTTGATATGTTCCCTTCATGCATCAATGCAAAAATGATATTCTTGTATCCGTCTTCTGCTCCATCCCTTACAAATTCATCAATTAGTATGTAGCCCAGTCCCCTGTTAAAGTATTCCGGTGCTACTCCTATAGTCTTTAATATCAAGGTTTCTACTGCAGGTTTATATTTAAGTTCCAGATAGTCCGGTATTCCGAACAGGTATCCCTTAAGTTCTTTCCCGACATAAATCAGCTTAAAATATTTCCTAACAAGTTTTTCTGAATAAGCCATGTACATCTTTAAAAAATTCTCCTTTCCCAGAGGAGTATAAAGAAAATTGTTTTTAAAGGATTCCTTCGTTAAATTATACACTTCTTCCAGGAGCATCTTCAAATCCTTATTTTCTGCAGTTTCAATCCTAATTTCCTGATGGATGGGGAATTTATTTATTTTTTCTGCTTTTTCCCTCTTCTTTTTCAGTAGCTGAATATTTTCCATATTTTCCATTATTGAAGAAAAATAGAAGGAAAAGGGGATAAAGCTCATTTTTTCCATTAAATGTACCTGATTATCATCATTCCATGGCTCCATCAGGAAAGGGAACCTTTCTCCTTTTTCTACGACATACCTGTAACGGTTCCATGTCGTACCATTTAAAGGCCCGATAATTATTTCTACCCCTTCTTCCTTTAAACTGGAAAGAAGAAGTTCAAATAATTTTTCTGTTTCTTCCGAATAATTTTCAAATTCAATATTTCCTATGTATGATGTCCTCCTGTTTTCATAGTCAGGTCTCTTGTGCCACAAATATGCTTTCCCATTCACTTTTCCTTCACTATCCAGGAATACTGCTATTTCTGTGGGATTTTCCAGTCTTATCTTTTCCCTTTCCTCTTCGGAGGGATTCATTTCATCTATATACTTCCGTTCTCCTCCTGTCATTTCCAGGTTATATCTCTTTATTGGAATATCTTTAAAAATTTCATTTAATAAATCCTTCATCTATATCACCATTTTCCTTACTTTCATTTCATATACCCCTGTAATTCATCCTTTTCCCCTATATCCTTTTTGTCAGAAGACGAGAAGAGTCATGCATAAATAGGAACTCAGCAGAAACACTACTCCTGAAGATATGAACACTTTCTTTTCTCCAAGAATCCTCTCCCTGTATCCCATATTATATAATAATGTAATAATCAGTTCATATGACAGTACTCCTGTTACCAGGAGAATAACACTTCCTACAACCATAGGTATATTAAGCAGCCTTGAAAACAGGAAATAGTTAAAAAAGAAGAAGACAGCCCCTTTTCCCATACTTATATAAAGAAATTTCATCTTAAATGTCTTCCCGTCAGAATACGCCGCATTATATCTTATGAGATTTATAAGGGCAAAATGGAGTGAAAAAGAAAAGATATATACTACTGCCAGTATCTCCCTGTCAAAAATGATACTGCCCCCCAGCCATATGAAAGTGGAAAGAGCTATTGTCAGTAATCCCTTTAAGGAATCCCTTACCTGCCCTTCTACCTTTGGAGTAAAGTGATAATAGCCCAGATACATGACAAGAGGAGGTATAAGCCACATTATCCCTCCTATCGCTGTAACAAGATACATAAAGAAGAGACTTGCCGTCTGTGCTGTCCTTGTCAGTGTAGTCTTCTTCCGGTTCAGGATAATTATTATAAAAAGCCCTGTTATTACTAGAAACTTATACCTTAGCTCTTCAGTAGAAGCATACAGGTTCAGTTTCAGGAAGATATATACAAAAAATGGGATAAAAAGGTTATCCAGTCCATTCCATGAAATCACTTCCAGTATCATTGTCAGGATGCTTAAAAGGAGGGAAAGAAGCACAATATTTACATTCCTTATATTACTGAACAGAAGGAAGAAGTTGCTGCATACAGAATAAGTCGTAAGAAGGAAAATTACAGATCCCTCTATAGATTTTGTACCAAATCCTGTATCAAACTTAAATTTACTATAAAATTCACCTATAAGGGCAGCAAAGGCATCAGAGAGCATTAAGACTATGAGGGGAAGTATATAGAGAATCCTGTCTTCCCCTGACACACACCAGAGTCCCAGAATGCTTATTACAAAATAGATATCTCCCAGTGTCTTCCTGCTTTTCATTTCAACAACCTTCTTCAGTCCTGCCGCCTTATGCCTGATTACCCTTATTCCTGTCAGGAGGGCGAGGAAGAATACCCCCAGTATGACTACAGGCATCTTCTCCTTAAATATAAAAGGAAGAAGTATACCGCCTATTCCTGAGCCTATGTGAAGTATCTTCCTGTTCAGTTCCGAATTAAATCTCTGGCTCTTCTCAAGCCAGTTCAGAAAAAGAAAAAATATTATAAATCCTCCTATGACAGCCATCATCTTAACTATTTCAAATACGTCCATCTTTTACCACCTTTTCAATTACAAAATCCGTATAGAAAAATGTCCTGTCTATTTTATGAAGACTGCTGTCTATATGGGATAACCTCATGTATTTCCCTTTTCCAGAATCATCTATTTCTGAATTCCTCGGCACTACTAAATTCCAGTATGCAAGTAATGCACCATTTTCAGAGTCCTCATAAATTTTATCCATCAGTTTTTCGTAGTTTTCCAAAGACATGTATTCAAAGATATCGCTTAAATTAAATTTATTTACCTTCAAGTCTGTATTATTCAGATATTCTTCCAGCGAGCCTTCAACAATTTCTACTTTATGCAGGTTTTCCTTTATCAGTCTGATATTCTCCTCCCTCAGGAAATAGGGAAGATGGCTGATGTCATAATTCCCGGTTAAAATATAGCTTATATAGGGGTTTTCATGTGGATTCAGTTCACATAGGGCATATTCCGACCTTTTCAGCATAGTTTTTGCTATATCCTTTTCCACATATCTGAAAAATTCCTTATCCCTTCCCAGTTTACCTACAACATAGTTTGAAAAGAAAATCTTAAACATCAGCTTCCATCTGAGGCTGCACCATTTCCTGTTATAGAATTCCTTCCTTTCTGTATAGGGTCTATCCTCCAGAAGCTCTTTTATCCTTTTTTCAGAATGTACAAAGGGAAGTATTCTTTTACGGAAGAGACTGAAAAACTTTTCAAATTTTCCAATATGGTTTATCCCTTCACCAATGGATTCCTTATTGAAATCCCAGTATTCCCTGCTGCTTTCATCTAATCCTTCCCTTATCCTTTCATAAATACGTATCCTCTTTTCCCTATCTCCGTCAGTTACTCCGAGGAAAAGGAGCAGCTCCCTGTAAGACAGCATCCTTATCGCCTCTATCTTCAGCTTTATCAATGAAAGCTGTGGAATGCTTATATCTATTGCTATAACCCTTGCAGGATTTCCTGTAAGCATGGAAAGGATGTTGTCTCCTGCAGAAGCTATTCCCAGGCATATATCCCCTTCCTTTATATCTAAAGCTGAAAGCAGTATTTCTGTGTCTTCCCAGCATTGGGAATACCTGATTAACGAAAAATCTACCTTGTTTTCTCTAACTTCACTTTTCAAATTTCAGTCCTCTCAATCATTAATTTTCTTTATGACTCCTGTGCTGCCATCAAACTGCACATAATCTCCGGTTTTTAAATACTTTGTAGCTCCTGTAACTCCTACTATAGCAGGAATGTTCATTTCCCTTGAAATGATGGCACTGTGAGACAGGAGGCTTCCCTTTTCTACGATAAGCCCTGAAATAAGGGGAAATACCATTACCCAGCTGGGATCTGTAGATTTAGTAACTACAATATCTCCTTCTTCCACCTGTGTCTTCATGGGATTTAAAACGATTCTTACCTTTCCCCTGACAATCCCCTTGCTGCATCCTGTCCCTCTAAGTTCATTTCCTGAAAAATCATTCTTCCCTTCTCCATATCCGGAAACTGTCAGATCCTCATAATAGAAATCTTCCCCCAGAAAGCCCCTTGTCAGAAATCTGTCTGGAAGTACCGGAACATTTTCATATTTTTCATATTGCCTCTTTCTTAATACAATGAGTTCTTTAAGGTTCACATCTACAGTCACTCCGTCAATCAATCCGAATATTTCATTTACTGTCAGGTAGAATATATCCCTTTCATTATTTATAAGGTTCCTTTCCTTCATATGAAGGGCTATTTCCTTCATTATACTTCTCACCATACCAAAAACCTTTGTCCTTTCATAACGGAGATTTTCCCTTAACTTAACAAATTTTTTAGCATAAAACAGCGATTTTTTCAGCATATATTTTTTTATGCTTCCTATTTTCATGTCATTGAATATTTTTTCCTGCTCATTTACTATATTTCTCCTAGTATGTTCCTTCTCACCCCTGCTTCTTGAAACAGAATATATCATCTTCAGAAGGAATAACGGATTTTCTTTTAATGTGGGAGATTCCAGCTTTAGTTCATGCACTGTCCTGTCTCCAAATTTTTCCATATATTCATTAAAAATACTGTTAAATTCCATATTAGATGTTATTTCTCCTATATCTCCCATGCTTCCGCTTCCTATCAGCTCCGCAACTTCTTCCTGAAGTCCTGTATTATTTTTCAGAAGTCCGCTTAACTTACCCATATATTTTGAAGGTTCTACACTTACCATGTCCTCCCCTTCCTGAGCGATAAGTATATTATGGACTTCATCTGAATTTTCTTTTATATACTCCGACACCATCCTTTTGGATATACCAAACCACACCATTACAAGAAAGTCATTTATGACCGGTATATCCCACTTCTTCAGAAATTTATTTTCAAGATATCTATAATAATTCCTAAGTTCTGTCATATCCATTTTTTTCAAGTCATATTTTTCATTATAAAGATTTTCATTTATAAGACTGTAAAATTTTCCTGCCTTCCCTTCAATAAGAAACATGTTCATAAAGAGAGACAGCCCTGACTTTAATTTATGTATCTTATTCCATATCTTTTCCAGAAAAGTCATGGATTTTTCAGCTTCTGTTATATTTTCACGCAGCTTCTCCTTTGAAAGTCCCTTCTTCACCCCCATCATCTGCTCCATGAACTTGCTGTTACTTTCAGCGTTGGGAAACAGGAGGAGAAGCTTGTACCAGTTCAGAAGGTTATAGTATACCCTCCCCTTGAGCAGTCCCAACATATTTTCATAGACAGGCTGGTATCCTTCCATAACCTTTTCAGGTATTCCTACAACCTGAGAAAACTGCCTATATACAGAAGAATAGGCACTCTTTATGAAACTGAAAGTAAGGGGCAGGGTAATTTCAGGATAGCTTTCCACAATATTACTGTTATCCCAGATTATTATGTTCCCTTCTTCCTTTTTATACTTTTCTGAACCCTTGTTTAAAGTCGTTACAGGCCGTGACTGGAGAATATAGAGCTTCCCTTTTTCAAAGGCCCATTCCATATCCTGTGGACTCCTGTAATATTTTTCAATGTTAATTATATTTTCAGCAAGTTCCTTCAGCTCCCCTTCAGACAGTACTTCCTTTTCTGTGTCTATAACTTCCTCCCTTAGACACCGGTTCTCAAAATCCAGTACTCTTCTTATATTCTTAACTCTTATTTCCTTATCTGTCTTTCCGGTAGCCTTATTGTACACATAGAGGTCTCCATCCTCATCTCCGTCCACTATTCCTGTCCCGAGTCCAAATACTCCTGATATTACCATCTCTTCCTGATTTCCATTTACTGGATTTACGCTGAATGCCACTCCTGCCTTCTCTGAATTGACCATTTCCTGAATTATTACTGAAGGGACATTTATTTCATTGTTTATATTCCCTTCCTTCCTGTATTTCATAATATGCGGGGAAAAGGAAGAAAGCCATACTTCCTTTATTTTTTCCTCCATTTCCTCCATTCTTACATAAAGAAATGTCTCAAACTGACCTGCAAAGGAAAAAGCCTCACTGTCCTCTTCTATGGATGATGACCTTACTGCATAATATTTATCCTTATCTACTGTCCTTTCCAGTTCCACAAGAAATTCCTCTGTAACCTTATGCTCCCTTACAATAGACCTTATTGTCTCAGTAACCTCTTCTTCCTTAAAGGAGCCGGCTTCTCCAGATTCTTTAGA
>JBHACQ010000062.1:0-21577 GCA_041854625.1 Leptotrichia sp.
ATGGACAATAATATAAGGAGAATAGATAAGTCGTTAAGATCTTTATCTAAGAGGAATAAAAGTATAAAATATACTCCAGAACTGCTGTTTTCTTATCTGCTGATGGGAACAGTAGCATTTTCAGCAGGGACAGGAGTGGCGTCAGATATATCTCTGGCAGAACTGAAGAAAGAAGGCTTAAATATTACGCAGAGTATAAGGACATCAATGGAATACAGGAAAATACAGGAACGGAAGGAGTTGAAGGACTCCAGTTTCATATACCTTGCAGAGAAGGATTCAAAGGCAAAGTCTCCATGGAATTCATGGCAGGTAGGTCTGGATCTTTCTGATAATAGCTGGAGCGGCATCTATAATATAGGAGAAGTAGGAAATGAATATCCTCTCGAGAGAGTACTGACAGGGAGTGGAGATATATTTGACAGATATGCCTTACTTATAAATTCAAACTATACTACATTATCTAGAAACAGGAATCTCTTTTCAGCAAATTCTGATAAGGAAATAGGATACAGCTATGGACTTGCCCAGGATGAAATTGTGATTGACCCTTTAATTCCTGTTACGGTAACTGATGAAAATATAAGGGCTGAACTTGAAAAGGAAGCTTATGAAGGGGCGATGTCCAGACTTAGGGAATCGGAAAAGCTTATGTTCAAGGAATTTGTTTCGTCCATTCTGAAGGAAGAATTTACAACTTTATCAAATAATAAGAACCTGATTGTAATGTCAACGGATCAGAAGACAGATTTCGGGATAGGGCTCGTATCCAATGAAATCGTATCGGATTCTTCATCAGTAAATGAAAGCGGGACAGGGGTAGCTACGAGTTCTCTGGAATCCTTAAATAGGGAAATTGAGAAACTGGATAGCAATATTGATACATCCATAAATGACATAAGGGAAGCGTTTAAGCTTGCTAAAAAAGAAAACAGCAGATTAATAAAGAATTCTAATATAGAACTGATACAATTAATGGAACAGGGAGATCAGGTAATCAAGTCTCCTTGGAGTTCATGGCAGTTTGGAATGAATACTTTCCTGACAGAAAGCAGGGGGACATATAAGGGAAGAGGGGATAAGGCAGAAAAGTATCCTTTCAATGGTATATATTCACGTGATAACTGGAGCAAGACTTCAGTACTTTCTGCTAGCAGAAAGGGAATAACAAGCTCAGGTGAAACTTATTCAAATGTGGGGAAACTGAATTATGGACTGGCAGGACTGCTGCACATAAGGGAACCTGAAGTGGAAATACAGATAATGGCTAACGTAAGACCTAAAACTGTATTCAAGGAAGAAATAAATATAGCACCGACAATAGATATGCCTAAACAGATAGTGAAACCGGCAGTAACATTGAATGTGAATGAACCATTAAAGGCTCCAGAACTTATTTTTCCAGAAGTATCACCTGTATCTATATCTGTTAACGAACCGACAGTACCAACTGAGCCTGCTTCAGCAGCAGCGCCTAACATGAGTATCGGACTGACACCCCCAACAGTGTCACTGTCGGTAGGAGCACCGGGATTAACTATGGGAATAGATTCATCGAATCCAGAAGTGAATCCGTTGTCAATAACATTGCCACAAGTATCTACAGTTAATGCGATAACAGTAAATTCTCCGAGTGCGGTTAGTGTAACTAAACCTACATTTAAAACAATATCACCTGTTGACTTTATACTATCTCCTCATGATATGGGGACTATTGGAGTTAGAAGTGTATTTGGACGGGATGACGGAGGTACAGCTTATAATAAGACAAATAGGTCATATGAAATAAAATTATCTCCAGCTCCAGGAAATAAAAACAGCTCTGCTGATTATTTAGCTACCTGGGGATATGTAACGGGTCAGGACACTGGAATAACATCAACAGTTAATGTTGTAGCTAAGAATACCCGTGCTTACATGGTGGATGAAGGAATAGATGATGACTACAAAGGGGGATATCAGTTTAAGCCATTTACACAAAAAGGAATAATAAATTTAAGAGAAAGCCAAAATGTAGGAATTGATGTGCAAGGGACACATTCAAGCTATGGTGGCGGTGGTGTAAATCTATCATATGTAGCAGGAACTTACAATGGACAAAATTATGATGCTAAAAATTATGATACAATGGAAGAAATTGTAAATGTAAAAATTATAAATGAGGGACAAATTAATGGAATTGGTTCTGAAAATGGAACAGTCGAAAATCAGGTAGCCTTTGGATTTAATAATTATGATGCTTCAGCTAATAATAGTAGAAATGAATTAATAAATGAAGCTAATGGGATACTGACTTTAGGTGCACCAAAAAGTGTAGGAATTCAATTAAGGCCTGAAAATCCCGCAGGAAGTGGTAATACAAATAATAAAAGAGGGCTTAATATGATGGCTGGGATAAATAAAGGTAATGTAAATTTAAACAGCTATGGAAGTTTTGGAATTTTAACGGTAGAAAATAAAGGAGTTCCATCTAGTTCACTTTATAGCGGTCTTTATGGACTTTCTAACACAACAGCAGGTGGACAGATTGCCAGCTATGGAAACAGTACTTACATGAGTAAAATTGAAAATACAGGAACTATTTCAATAACAGGGGATGAATCAATAGGTGTAGGGCTGCTTCATAATATTCAAGGAGCTTATGTTGGAGGGACAATTAATATAGGAACGGATGCTTCACAGAATATTAATCAGAATAAAACTTCTAATGATGCTTCTAAGATTGAAAATGCAATAGGAGTGTATTCTAAAGTTGAAACAAGACCTGTCTGGGCAGGTTCTATAGATGATTTTGCACTTTTAAACAATGCCGGAATAATAGGAACTGAAAGTGTAGAAATAACAGGTACGGTTAACATCGGGGAAAATGCTGTCAACAGTATAGGAGCAGGTGTTCAGAAAAAAGGGGCGATAACTTTAAAATCAGGTGGAAAGATTAATATAGCTAAAAGCAGCAGTAATAACTATGGTATTCTAGTTGAAGGTGAAGAATTTGAGAGGGTAGTAGCTAGAACTAGACCTAATTCAAATGTTCTAGCAATTGAAACTACGGCAAAGCAATATGGAAGAATAGACATAAAATCAGGTGGAAAAGTTGAAGTTTTAGGAAATAACTCTATGGGTTTTGTATTACTTAAAGGACTAGGTTCTAATGCAGGTAATATAACAGTAGTTTCTTCAAATTCATTAGGTTTTTATGGAAACAAGGGGATATTTGAAAATAGCGGAACCATTGAAACTACAGGAACAGGAAGTCATGCTGTAATACTTCAAAATGAAGGGACGTCACTATCGGCTACTCCTGCTCCTTCAAAAGCCGAACAGACACTTACATTTAATAATACCGGACAAATTATAGTAAATACAGCAGGAACAGTAGGAATTTATGCTCAATCTGGAGCAGCATTCACTCATTCAGGAAGCACTGCTAAAATAACAGCCGGAAATGGAGCGATAGGAGTCTATACAAAAGATTCAGGAACTAACGGTGTCATCTCATCTGAAATAGAAGTGACAGGATCAACTTCAGATAAAACAGGAATCGGAGTTTATTCTGACGGTAATTCCAGCACAATATTTAATGCTGGGGCTAAATTAACTGTAGGAAATGGAGCTGTGGGACTGTATTCAGCTGATGCTTCAAAGTTTTCTTCTACATTTACAGTAAATCAGTTAGAGTTAAATATTGGAAATGGTTCTGTACTGGCTTATTTCGGTTCAACTGGGAATCCGGCAAATGATACAGTATCAATAACATCTGGTACATTAAATGGATTGACGGTTTCTAAAATAGGAGATAACTCTGCATTATTTTATGGAGATAGGGGAACTACATTAAATATTAGTGACAACTTTAATACTACAGTAGCTGGAAAGTTCAGTAATATAAGTGATTCAGCCCAGTTACTAGTATCAAGCGGAGGATTTGGAAACATTGATGCAGGAAAGACAGTGACTTCTAATTTGAAGACAACTGTTTCAGGGTTAAACAAGGCAACGATAACAAATAACGGCACATTAGCCTTAACAGGAAAAGACGGTGCTGTAGGTATATATTTAAGTGACTCAAAAGGAATCAATGCATCAGGTTCTAATTTAACGGCTGCAAATACCCAATCTGTAGGAATTTTTGGAATAGAAGGATCAACACTTGAAAACTCAGGAAATATAACTACAGAAGGAACAGCGTCAGTGGGAATGCTGGCAAATAAGAGTACAGTTACAAATGAAACTTCAGGAAATATCACTGTAAAAAACACTAGTTCTGTTGGAATTCTTGGAATAAGTAACTCAACTGTCACAAATAAAGGAACCGTTATAGCAAATGAAACCGGTTCTGCAGGAATTTACGGAGATAACAGTAACATCATAAATACATCAAACGGAAAGATAACTACTATAAAAGGAAATTCAGCGGCAATTTATGCAACTGCTACACAAGCTAAGACTATAACAAATGAAGGGATTATAGATGTTGGAAACTCTTCATCAGCAGCAACTGGAAATCAGGGTGTCGGAATTTATGCTGAGTTAACATCAGGCATCGGTCCTTTAGCCGTTTCAAATTCTAATAATATTACCCTTAATCTGGAAGGATCTGTAGGAATATTTGCTAAAAATCTTACTGCTTCAGCTAACAATGTCACTGTTAAAAATTCAGGAACTATTACAGCCATGAAAGATAAAGCAGTAGGAATATTTAGTGATAAAATAGCAGTTGAAAATGAAGTAGGAAAGAAAATATCATTACAGGGATTGTCGTCAGTAGGAATACTTGGTAAGAATGGTTCAGAAATAGTAAACAATGGTATTATAGAAGCTTTACATCTAGGAACTTTGAATACTACAAATGGAATTGTTGAATCAAAGTCAGTAGGAATATTATCAGAGTCAGGAACAGCTAAAAATACAGGTACTATTATAATGAGCGGAGGAGCTTCTGCCGGTATGCTAGGTAAAGCCGGAGCTATTTTTTCAAATACAGGGACTATTACGACAAAAGGTGGAAGCTCAGCTGGAATGTATGCAGAAAATTCTACACCTTCCAACAGCGGCACTCTTGAAATAATCGGAGAAAAGTCTGCCGGAATATTCGTTAAAATAAGTGATAATAATAGTTATAATATCATCAATACAGGTGATATAAACCTGAAAAATACTGCTACCCCTGCAGGAAAAAAATCTGCCGGAATGTATGCAGAAATAGAAAAAGGAGTTACAGAAACTACTACATTGGACAATCAGAAGAACATAACTGTAGACCAGGAAGAAGCTGTAGGAATTTATATAAATAATCAGACAGGTGACAGTACAAAAGCAATAGCCAAAAATAGTGCCCCTGACGGGACAATAAATTTAAATGCTGCTAAAAATGTAGGAATAATGGCAGATAATGGAACAGGAATCAATGATAGTGTCATTAATGTAAAAAATGGAAATTCAGCTGGAATGTATGGCAACAGAGGAGCGTTAATTACAAATAACAAGGATATCAACGTTTCCCATGAAAATTCAGCCGGAATGTATACTTCAGATTCAGATGCTGAAAACTCTGGAACAGGTGTCATTACTTTGACATCCGCTGCTTCTGCGAAAAAAGGTTCAGCCGGAATGTACGGAAAACTGACTACTTCTGCTACAAAAGATTACAAGACTTCAAATGCAGGAACTATAAACCTTACTTCTACAACTGAGAATGTAGGAATATATGGAGAAGTTGAATCCGGTGCGACAAAAAAGCTGACACTGGAAAATAAAAAGGAAATAAATATTGTAGCAGGAAGTTCTTCATCTGTAGGAATATTTGCTAATAACGCTGCTAATGTGGATAAACTAACAGTACATAATACATCGGATGGGGTAATTACGGCAGATTCATCGTCTTCTATCGGAATTTCAGCCCAAAAAAGCAGAGTTGTAAATGACGGCAACATTACAATGAACGGTACCGATTCAGCAGGAATTTATGGAAAACAGGATTCCATAGTTACAAATAACAAGGAAATTGTAGTACAAAATAATACATCAGCAGGAATATTCCTGGAAGACAGTAATGCAACTAACAGTACTGATGGAACAATTAAGGTGTCGAACAATACATCAGCAGGAATTTACGGTAAATTTACAACGGGAAGCCACACTATAGTCAATGACGGGACTATTACTCTTGATAATGTAAATTCTGCAACAGGAAGTGCAGGAATTTATGGAAACCTTACAGGTGGTAAACTGGAGATTAAAAATAATAAGAAAATTGATGTCAATATGGGTGGATCAGTAGGTATTTATGCATTAAACGGGACTTCTTCCGTCAATGACCTGACAGCGACTAATAATGATACGATAACCCTGAATAATATAAAGACTGTAGGTATATTTGCCAATAACTCCAAAGCTGTAAACAATAAAAATATAGATCTCGGTGCTGCTGCGACAGAAAGTACGGGAATTTTCGGTAATACAGGTGCCAATGTGGAAAATGCTTCAGACGGAGTTATTATAGTTGCAGGAACTGCTGGAACAGCGACTAAATCTTCAGGTATATATGTAGATGGAAACGGAACTTCAGGAGTAAATTCCGGAAAAATTCTTTTAAATGGAGAAAACTCAAACGGAATGGTTGCCACGACAGGAGCTGCAGCTACAAATAAAAAGGAAATTACAGGAAGTGTAGCAAATGTAATAGGAATGTATGGAGCCGGAGCCGGAACTTCAATTGTAAATGACAGTACGGACGGAACTATTACACTCCAGGGAATAAAGTCGACAGGAATGTTCTCCAAAGACGGAACGGTTTCTGAAAACAAAGGGAAAATAGTGCTTACCGGAACGAGCGGAGGTTTAGACAGCAGCAATAATAAAGTAGGGTCCGTAGGAATGTTCGGAATCTCTTCCGGCATAGGAAATACAATTAATATGACAAATAGCGGAACTATAGATGTAGAGTCTTCCAACTCGACAGGAATGTTTGCCTCAAATGCTGGAAGCTTAGCAGATTCCACTATAAATAACGGAGGAACTGTTAACCTTAAAAATAGCGGAACAGTGGGTATATATACACCTAAATCTGATATTCAGAAAGTCGGAACTATTAATTTATCTGAAGCTGCTGACTCTTCAGTTGCAGTTTATCTAAAAGATGGAGCAAAAGCTAAATCTGTTACAGGTATCATTAATCTGGGGAAATTCTCACAAAACAGGGTTGCATACTATATAAAAGGTACAGGGGCTACAGATACAGGAAAACTGTATGATTCAAATATAGGAACTGTAACAGGATATGGAGTCGGAGTCTATCTTGATGGAGGAGTGCTGGATTCAAATACTCCTGTACTAGATTATACTTCTTCTTCGGATGGAAACGGACTAATAGGTCTTCTTATGAAAGGGGCTTCAGCTGATATTTCTTCATATACAGGTGGAATCAAAGTCGGAAATTCTGTCTTAGGAGCTAAAAATCATTATGCAATCGGAATCTATGCTGACGGACAGGGAACAGCAGGAACTTCCGGAGTAGCTAAAGGAATAGATGCAAATGTAACGACTGGAGCAAATGGAATTGGAATTTTTGCAGAAAATGGAAGTAATATAACTTACACAGGTACAATGAATATAGGAGATGGAACTACAGCTGGAACAGGTATATATGTCGGAAACAGCGGAAACACTGCATCTAAAGTTACTATCGCCCCTAAAGCTTATATTACATTAAACGGGACAAACGGTGTCGGAGCAATTGTAACAGAAAATGCTACACTGGACTTTAATTCAGGAGCGACTATCGAATTTTTTGGAGATGGTGTAGGAATATATGGTAAAAAAGGTGCCCAAATTACCGATGGAGGAACTTTAATAACTAATAATCGTTCTGTTGAGAAAATAAGAACGACAGAAGGTAGCGTTAAGGCCGCTTCCGATTCAACACTGGATACAGGGAACATAATGTACCATGTTGTAAATGGGGAAGCTATAGTTGATATGGGAGTTACAATAGATGCCAAACCTAATTCTAGGAACATTATAGTCCTTATGGCTGATGGAAATAAGAATGAAGCTTTAACAACTTACTGGAAAAAAACTGCTGGCAATGAAGCTGAAAATAATGGAACAATAGACCTGTCAAATGCAGAAACTAGTACGGCGATGTATCTTGATTCATCCGAAGGTCTGAATGACGGTAAAATTATAATGGGGGATAAATCTACAGCAATTTATGGAATCTACAAGAATACTACTCCTGTTTACAGCGGTGCTTCAAATACAGATAAAAATGTAGGTTCCATAACTACTTCTGCAACTTCCAGCATAAAAATAGGAAATGAATCATCTGCCATTTATTCGATAGGATTTGATAAAGTTGAAAACAACGGAACTATAACAGGTGGAGATAAATCTGTCGGAATTTATGCAAAAAATGCTGCAACTGACGGGTATAAACTGATAAACGTCACAAATAGCGGAAATATAACTTTAGGAAAAGGGGCTGCCGGAATTTATGTATCTCCGGATACAAGTACAGCGTCCGCTTCCACAGTGACTAACAGCGGTAACATAACAGTTGGAGATTCTGTACTGGATTCAGCAGGAAATGTTGTAAATACTTCTGTAGGAATGTTTGTGGAAAACAGGGCGGTTCTAACAGCTACAGGTGATGTGACTGTAGGAAATAAAGGATTTGCACTGTATGGAAATAACGGTTCTACAATAAATGTCAACGGTGGAAATTATAACTTCAGTAATAATGGAAGCCTGGCATATTTAGGAGGTAATACGACATTAAACTACAATAATTTCGGAACACTGACAACATCGTCAGAACCTATGTTATATATAATTGACAGTAAAGCAAATATGAATAATAATGATATTGTCGTGTCTGCAGGTGGAACAGGAGTTTACATGAATGGGACTTCAAGTTTCAGTGGATGGAATACGATGACACTGAACAAAGCTTCTACAGGAATTTATGTGGACAGCTCCAGTGCTACTATAGCAGGGCAGGAAATAAAGGGAATATCTGATAAGGCAAAAGGAATAGTTGCAGTAAATTCTAATATTGTAAATAGTACGGGAATGAAATTTTCAGACAATGATTCTATCGGAATTTTCTCAAGGAATACATCATCATCTCCTAAAAATATTGTAAATAGTGGCAATATAGATATTAAGGGTGAACGTTCAATTGCAATATATATGGAAGGTACGTCTGACCAGACGCTTTTAAATACAGGAACAATAAATGTAGAAAAGACATCAGCTTCAAATAAGGATGATTCTACAGTAGGAATATATGCAAAAGGTGGTTCAAAGATAGATATTACAAACAGTGGAGCAATAAACACAGGTGAAGCATCCTTCGGTATATATTCATTAAGCACACAGGGAAATGTTACGACTACCGGAAGTTCTGCAATAAATGTGGCTGACAAGGCTATAGGTATTTATAAGAAAGGTGGAACTGTAAATCTAGGTGGAACTGTAAATGTGGCTGATCATACTGCAACAGCTAAAAACAGTGAACCTGTAGGATTATTTGTTTCAGGTGGAGCCAAAGTCACAGATACTACATCTTCCTTTAATGTAGGAGATAAGGCTTACGGTGTAATCCTGTCTAATCCTGTAAATGAAAATACTTATTCAAATTCTGCTTCTTCGAATGTATTCCTAGGAAAGGATTCGACATTCATTTATGCAGAGGGAGCTTCAAAGGTCAACAACAAGGCAGGAATAAACTCTGGAACGAATGGAGGAATCATTGCGATTTATGGAAAAGACGGAGCAAAAGTTGAAAACAGTGGGATAATAGATCTCTCCCAGGGAATAGGTAATCAGGGTATCCTTGTAACAGGAACAGGATCCAGTGCTGAAAATAAAGGTGTAATAAAAGTAGGAAAGACTGATAAGTCAGATCCTAAAAATATTATTTATGGAATAGGCATGGCAGCTATAAATAATGCAAGCATAACAAACTCAAAGGATATATATGTTTCAGGAAATTCAAGCATAGGAATGTATGGAGATGGAAGCAAGGTAACTCTAAAAAATACAGTATTAGGGAATATCTATCTGGATGCTTCATCTGCAACGGCTACAGATAAGATACAGACTATGATGGGAGTATTTGTAAATAATGGAGCAACATTTATTAATGACGGAACCATAAAGACAGCACATTCCTATTCAGGAAACAGTAATGTACAGGGACTTGTGGGAGTTGCAGTATTAAACGGAAGTACCCTCATAAATAACGGGACAATAGATATTGATGCTAGGGACAGCTATGGAGTACTTATAAAAGGGACACAGAATAATAAGTCAATCATTAAGAACTATGGAAATATAATAATAAGAGGACTTGGCTCCTACGGTGTAAGATATGATGCAAACAGCCAGGGAACTTCAGGAGATCTTCCAGTAGGCTCAGCTGCTGTACCGTCTGCAGTGCTTCCGGCTTTAAATAATGGAGTGCAGGGAAATATAGCGTCAGCTGGCGGAGCGGAGGACTATTATGCTCCGAAGGATCCTAGCAAGAATCTGGGAGGAGTAGGAATAATTACAATGCCTGACGGGAAACTGGCTATCAAGAGGGACGGAGTAGTATTACAGGATAGTGAACTGACAGTCATAAATCACCAGGTAGTTCCTAATTTCGGATTCTCGAATTTTGGAGTATACGTAGACACTCTTGGAAGGACAAAGCCTATTAATGTGGACGGAGCAACATCGCTGGGAATAAACAGTGACCTTATAATAGGTACAGAATTTTCTGTACTTACGAATTCTAAGAATGTAGTAATAGGAGATCAGATACTTCAGCCATTCCTGTCTCAGATAAGTTCAGGAATATTCAACTTTACTCCATATTCAGCATCATTGACTTGGATGGCAACACCTGAAGTAGATCCTGTTACACAGCAGATAACACGTGTACTTATGACAAAGATACCTTATACTGTATTTGTACCTTCTACTTCTAATGAATACAATTTTACTGACGGACTGGAGCAGAGATATGGAGTGGAAGGACTGGGAACAAGGGAAAAACTTCTATTTGACAAGCTGAATTCCATAAAAAATAATGAAGAGGTTCTTCTGGCTCAGGCATATGATGAAATGATGGGACACCAGTATGCAAATACAGGACAGAGGGTACACTCAACAGGAAGTATGCTCGATAAGGAATTTACTTACCTCAAGAAAGAATGGGAAACTAAGTCTAAGGAATCCAATAAAATAAAGATATTTGGAATGAGGGATGAATATAATACTGACACAGCAGGAATAATAGATTATACAAGTGATTCATACGGAGTTGCATATCTGCATGAAGATGAGACAATAAAACTGGGAGATACTACAGGATGGTATGCCGGAATAGTTCAGAACAGGTTTAAATTTAAGGATATTGGCGGTTCGAAGGAGAACTCTACTTTAGTAAAGGCTGGAGTGTTCAAGTCGGTACCATTTGACCATAATAACAGCTTGAACTGGACGGTATATGCAGAAGGATTTGCAGCCCAGAATAATATGAAGAGGAGATACCTTGTAGTAGATGATATATTTAATGCTGAATCTGATTACTATGCATATGGAGTAGCAGTAAAGAATGAAATCGGAAAAGAATTCAGGACAAGTGAAAGGACAAGTATAAGAGCCTTCGGAAGCTTAAAGCTGGAATACGGAAGAATAGGGGATATAAAGGAAGATACTGGAGAAATGAGACTGGAAATCCAGGGAAATGACTATTATTCCATAAAACCGGAATTAGGAGTTGAATTTAAATTTAAGCGTCCTGTAGCAAAAAGAAGTACCTTTATAGCGACTCTGGGATTAGGGTATGAAACTGAACTTGGAAAAGTTGGAGATATAGGCAACAAAGGAAGAGTAAGATTTACTACAGCAGACTGGTTCAACATTCCTGGAGAAAAGGATTCACGTTCAGGAAACTTTAAGGTAGATCTGAATCTCGGGCTTGAAAATACAAGGCTGGGAATAACTTTAAACGGAGGATACGATACAAGAGGGGAAAACTTTAGAGGTGGAATAGGACTTAGGGCAATTTACTAAGTCAGTATGTTTAAGTTAATAAACTGCTTCAGACGAAAAAGTCTGAAGCAGTTATATATAAATTATTATATCGGGAAGGAGATAACATGAATAATTGTGACAGGGGAGAAACTGAAATAAGAGGATGTCTCTATTTTACAGTTTCCAGACTATTTAGGCTAGTAAATAAGGTGGCTGAAGATTCCTTCAGTGAGATGGACATATGTCCTACTCATGGTTTTCTGATGGTTCTTCTAAAGGATGATGAGGAAGGGCTTACAGTAAACAAGATATCAGAAACATTGACAATAGCACCTTCAACAGTTACAAGGTTTGTAGACAAGCTGGTAGCTAAAGGATATGTAGAAAGAGTAAAAAATGGGAAACAGTCTATAGCAAAGATAACAGAAAAAGGGCTTATGATCATGCCTGAGATATATTCATGCTGGGGATCTATATTTAAGAAAATTGAAAATATTGTCGGAGATGAAGAATATTTGAAGGATATAGCAAAGAGATTTCTAGACTTTACAGATATGGTTGATAAAAATCTTAATGACAAGTATTAAGCATGAATATAAGTATCAGGAGAAATAAACAAAGTGTTTAAAATAAAAAAAAATTCACCATATGTGATAATTCTGTTTTCTTTTTTTATTATTATTATATTAACTGGAAGTTTACTATCTCTACCTGCTCTTACAGTGAATGGAAAAGGGACTAGATGGATTGACGGTATTTTTATGGCTACTTCAGCAGTATGTGTAACAGGGCTTGCAGTAAATGATGTAAGTGTAACTTATAACCTATATGGGAAGACATTAATTATGCTGTTAATTCAGCTGGGTGGTTTAGGGCTCATAACTTTTTCATCTCTATTTGTAATATTTATATCCAGAAAAATAGGCTATTATACAAAGAAGCTTGTTCAGGAAGATATAAATGCGGAAACAGTATTCCACATACAGGATTATGTAAAAAAAATAGTTATGATAGTAATTTTTATTGAGCTTGTAGGAGCATTTATATTATTTTTTGAATTTATAAAAATTTTTCCTTTGAAAAAAGCAGTTTATTATGCAATATTTCACTCAATTTCAGCTTTCTGCAATGCAGGATTTGCTCTCTTTTCAGATAATATGGAATCATTTAGAGACAGTCTCATAGTTAACATGACAATCCCCTTTCTAATAATAACAGGAGGTCTGGGCTTTTCAACTTTAATCAATATCTGGAAATATGTTATCGGAAAAACAGGCAGACTGACAACAACTTCCAGAATAACGGTTGTATTTTCCCTTGTTCTGACTATAGCAGGCACATTGCTTATATTTTTAATGGAATATAATAATCCCTTAACAATGGGGAACTTTACATTAAGCGGAAAAATAGGAAGTTCATTCTTTCAAAGTGTAACAGCGAGGACAGCGGGATTTAACACTGTGTCTATAGAAGGAATGAGCAATGCTACTGTATTTTTACTTATTCTCCTGATGTTTATAGGAGCTTCTCCGGGGTCGACAGGCGGCGGGATAAAGACTACAACTGCCGGGGTTATCTTTTTAGGGATAATAAGTACGCTGCAGAATAATGAGCATCTGGAATTTAATAAAAGAAGGATTAGCAGGAGTAATTTTGACAGGGCAGTGGCTATAGTATTTCTTTCTACTGCTTATATAATAGTGACTTCATTTGTTTTAATTCTGCTGGAACCGGAAGTAATACCGGGAGACTTGATATTTGAACTGGTATCGGCTTTTGGAACAGCCGGACTGTCAAGAAATCTTACACCAAAACTAGGGGATTCAGCAAAGATCTTACTGATTATAACCATGTTTATCGGGAGGGTAGGACCGCTGACAACAGTACTGGCACTTTCTGTCAAGAAATTAAGAAAGGGAAAATACAGATATCCTGAAGAAAACATATTGACAGGATAGCTAGAGGAGGAGGAGTTTTAATGGATGGCTATATAGTCATAGGAATAGGACGGTTTGGGAGAAGTGTTGCAAGGACATTATATGAAAACAATAAGACTGTGCTGGCAATAGATATGAATGAAGAAATTATACAGAAAATTATAGATGAAGAGATTGTAGCAGAAGCAATCGTAATGGATACTACAGATGAAAATGCCTTAAAAAAGGTAGCGGACTGTAATGATTTTGGAACGGCTTTTGTATGTATGGGGACGGATATACAGTCAAGCATATTGACAACAATGTCACTGAAGGAACTAGGGATAAGGCGGGTGATATGTAAAGCAAGGACAGACAGGCAGGGGGAGATTCTAAAGAGAATAGGAGCAGACCTGGTTGTATACCCTGAAAGAGAAATGGGTGAAAGCCTGGCAAAGAAAATAATAAATCCTTATATTACAGAACATTTTAGATTTTCTGAAAAATTCAGTATATTTGAATTTGAGGCACCTAAAAAATTTGTAGGGAAAAACCTGAAGGAACTTGACTTGAGGAATAGATATGAAATGAATATAATAAGCATAAGAAAAGAAAATGAAAAACTGGAAATAAATCCAAAAGCTGATACAGTTATAGAAGAGAAAAGTATACTTCTTGTAATGGCGGACTCTAAGAAAAGTAAGGAATTATGGAAATAAATGAATATGGGAGGTGAATGATGAAAAAGGAAATACCGGTTTGTGAAAATACAATAATCCATAAGGATATAGTGGAGAGTATAAAACTTCCTGAAGAAGATGTGCTATACAGCCTGGGGGATTTTTTTAAGGTACTGGGGGATACGACAAGAATAAAGATATTAAGTGCGTTATTCCAGTCAGAAATGTGTGTCTGCGATATTGCAGCAGTACTTGGGATGACACAGTCAGCCATATCACACCAGCTCAGGGTACTTAAGCAGGGAAGATTTGTCAAGTATAGGAAAGAAGGGAAAGCAGTCTATTATTCCCTTGATGACGAGCATGTAGAAAAAATTGTAGAACAGGGTCTTAACCATGTATTAGAAAAAAGATAAAAAAATATCTCCCATAATTAAAAAAATGTGTTATAATTTATATAAAGGTAAAAAACTATAAATATAACAAATTAATCATATGGAGACAGGAATAATGGGGAATATTGGTAATTTCAGGAAGAATCTGCTATCCCAGGAGGAAATGCAGAAGAAGATAAGGGAACTTAAGGAACAGGGGAAAAGAGTAGTTTTTACTAACGGTGTTTTTGATATTTTGCATATCGGACATCTTACATACCTTGAAGAAGCCAGAGAACTGGGAGATGTTCTTGTGGTAGGAGTAAACAGTGATTCCTCTGTTAAAATAAATAAAGGGGATAAAAGACCTGTAAATGATGAAAAAAGCCGGGCTGAAGTCCTGTTAGGATTAAAATCAGTTGACTTTACAGTTATCTTTTCGGAAAAGACTCCAGAAAAGCTACTGGATTTACTGAAACCAGATATACATGTCAAAGGGGGAGATTATAGAAAAGAAGAACTTCCTGAAACTGAAATTGTGGAAAAGAACGGAGGAGTAGTAAAAATACTTTCCTTTGTAGATAATATTTCAACAACAGAAATTATAAACAGGATAGTAGAAGCCTATAATTAATCGGGAAGAATAAGGTGAGAAGCTGGGAATGAAAGATAAAGTATTAACTTTTAAAGAAATTGATGATATTGCTGTCAAGATAGCAGAAAATCTAAAAAATGGGGGAGTTTTAGGACTTATTGGAGATTTAGGGACAGGGAAAACTACTTTTACTAAAATGATGTGCAGGGAACTGGGAATAGATGGAAATATTAAGAGCCCCACATTCACTTATGTTATAGAGTATCTGTCTGGAACAATGAATATCTATCACTTTGATGTGTACAGGATAACAGATCCTGAGGAAGTATATGAGATAGGATTTGAAGACTACATTGGAGAAGAAAACTCAGTTGTAATAGTCGAGTGGGCAGATAATATAATAGAAGAAATGCCTAAGGAAACAGTTTATGTGGAAATAGGACATAATGATGAAGAAAGTAGGAAGGTGTCCATATATAAATTAAAAAATGGAGTAAAGGAATATGTTGACTTTAGCAGTAACGACAACAACTAAACTAGCATCAGTCTCCCTTCATGAAGATTCCATGATACTGGGGGAAATCAGGATGGAAGTAGCAAGGACACATTCAACGACTATACTCGACCAGATAGACAGGTTATTTACCTGGACAGGGAAAAGACTGGAAGATGTAGGAAATGTGGTAGTTTCTATAGGGCCTGGCTCTTTCACAGGAGTAAGGATTGCAATATCTGTAGTAAAGGGGATGTTCTATGGAAGAAATGTCAGCTATTATCCGGTAAATGAACTGGATGCATTGGCATACCAGGCATTATATATTTTAGACAGTTTCCCTGAAAATAAAACTGGAAGAAAGAACAGTTTGGACGGGATGGAAATATATTCATTGATAGATTCCGGAAAAGAAAAAATATATTATGCAGTCTACAGAATTAAGGAAGGAACTGACAGGAAAAAGCTTGAAAAACTGAAAGATTATAGGGTGTCTAGTTTAGATGAGGTAATCAGCGACATAAATAATGAAAATAAGGAAGTTTTTATTATTGGAGATGCCGTCTTTAATTATAGGGGAAAAATAGAAGAAAAAACAGTAAGGAAAGCAGGAATTCCTTCAGAAGACAGCATAAAGATAAGAGGGACGACATTTATGAAGATGCTTTCAGATGGCATACTTGAAAAGACGGATATATTCTGTCTAAAACCTGACTATTTGGAAAAATCACAGGCAGAAAGGGATAAAAAGTAATGGCTTTAAAGAATTTATTTAGGTTTGGGAAAAAAGCTGCAGAGGAAAAGGAAGAAGCGGAAAATATAGTAGAAATAGGGAAGGAAATAGGAAAAGATAAGTCTGAAGAAAAGGAATCAGAAAAAAAGGCGGAAGTAATAGAAACTTCTCCAAAACCTTTAAAAGACAGGCTTGCCACTCCTAAGAAGGGTTTTTTTGGGAAACTGAAGGAAGTACTTCTTGGAAAAACTATAGATGACGACTTGTATGAAGAACTGGAAGAACTTCTCATACAGTCAGATATTGGGATGAAAATGACAATGCAGCTTGTAGAGGAGCTTGAAAAACAGGTGGGAAGGAAAAAATTAAAAACTTCAGAAGCTGTATATGAAGAATTAAAGGACATATTAAAGGAAAAACTGGTTTCCAGTAACTCAGGAAGTGAGAACACGGAACTTGATATAAAAGAAGGGGAACTGAATGTTATTCTAGTTGTGGGAGTAAACGGAGTAGGGAAGACGACTTCCATAGGGAAGATTGCCAATCAGCTGAAGAATCAGGGGAAAAAGATTATAATAGGTGCGGGGGATACATTCAGGGCAGCTGCAGTGGAACAGATAGAAGAATGGGGAAGGCGTACAGGAATAGAAGTCATAAAACAGTCTCAGGGAAGTGATCCTGCAGCAGTGATATTTGATGCAGTGAGTACTGCAAAAAACAGGAATTTTGATGTGGTAATCCTTGATACTGCCGGAAGGCTTCATAATAAGAAGGATTTAATGAATGAGCTGGAAAAGATAAATAAGATAATAAGGCAGCAGTCAGGGAAAGAGAAATTTGAAACACTTCTTGTAATAGACAGTACGACAGGACAGAATGGTCTGGAGCAGGCAAGGGTATTTAATGAAATTGTGAATCTTTCGGGAATTATACTTACAAAATTTGACGGAACTGCAAAAGGAGGAATTATATTCCCTATATGTGAGGAGCTTCAGAAACCGATTAAGTTTATAGGAGTCGGGGAAGGAATAGAAGATCTGAGGAAATTTGATGTAAAGGAATTTGTGGAAGCAATGTTTGAATAAACAGTAAAATATATATAATAAAAAAGAATGGAGTGAAATCAGTGTCTGGTTTAGTGGAAAAATTAAAGGAAAAAGCAAAGAGTCTAGGGAAAACAATAATTTTACCTGAGACGGAAGATGAAAGGGTTTTAAGGGCTGCCGAAAAAATTATAGAAGAAAAAATAGCTAAGGTAGCTTTAGTAGGAAATGAAGAAGCCTTGAAAAAAAAGGCAGTAGAACTGGGAATTTCATTGGAAGGGGTAATTATATATGACCCTGAAAATTGTAGTACTATAGATGACATGGCAGAAATTCTGAGAGAGAAAAGGGAAAAAAAAGGAATGACTTTTGAAACGGCGAAGGCAACATTAATGTCGGATCCAAGATTTTTCGGAGCAATGCTTGTGCATCAGGGAAGGGTAGACGGTATGGTGGCAGGTTCGAATTCTCCGACTGCTCATGTATTAAGGGCTGCTATTCAAGTAATAGGTCCGAAGGAAGGACTTAAAACTATTTCAAGTTCATTTGTAATGATAACGAAGACTCTTGAATTTGGTGATAAGGGAGTATTCATTTATGCAGATGGGGGAGTAATACCTAATCCTACAGCAATGCAGCTGGCAGATATAGCTATTTCCAGTGCGGAAAAGGCTAGATTTACAGCAGGGATAGAAAAACCGAAAGTAGCATTTCTCTCATTTTCTACAAAGGGAAGTGCGGATGGAGATTCAGTAACTAAAGTAAGGGAAGCAATAGAAATACTGAAGGAAAGAAACGTGGATTTTGAATTTGACGGGGAATTTCAGCTGGATGCTGCAATTGTTCCTGAAGTAGCAGCATCAAAGGCACCTGGTTCTACAGTTGCAGGATATGCAAACGTATTAATATTCCCTGACCTTAATTCAGGAAATATAGGATATAAGCTTACTCAGAGGCTGGCAGGTGCAAAAGCATTAGGTCCTCTTATACAGGGGCTGGCAAGTCCGGTACACGACCTGTCGAGGGGATGCAGTGTAGAAGATATAGTGGAAGTAGTTGCAATAACTGCTGTAGAATCAGAACAGAAATAGTATAGAGGATTCAGGTAATAAATAGTTTATATATAACTAAGGGAATTAACTATCTTAAATTCAAATAAATTAGGAGGAAGGATGAAAATACTAGTAATCAACAGCGGAAGCTCTTCGCTTAAATTTGAACTTATTGACATGACAACTGAAAATACCATTGCTAAAGGTATATGTGAGAGAATAGGGATTTCAAATCCGATATTCACATTTAAGAATCTGGTAAAGGGAACAAAAATTGCGGCAAGGCCTGAACCGATGGAAAATCATTCTGTTGCAATTGATATTGTCCTGAAAACACTTCAGCATAGTGAAGATGGAGTAATATCAGGAGTGGAGGAAATAGACGCGATAGGGCATAGGGTAGTACATGGAGGAGAGTATTATGGAGACTCTGTCCTTATAGA
The DNA here is from genome assembly GCA_041854625.1 of Leptotrichia sp. GTDB lineage: Bacteria > Fusobacteriota > Fusobacteriia > Fusobacteriales > Leptotrichiaceae > Leptotrichia_A. The sequence goes on from JBHACQ010000062.1 coordinate 19,357, forward strand.
TGATGAAGTAGTGGAAAAGCTTGAAGAGCTGTCTGCATTGGCTCCTCTTCATAATCCTGCCAATATAATGGGTATCAAAGTAATGAGGGAACTGCTTCCTGAAAAAAAGAATGTAGCTGTATTCGATACTGCTTTCCATCAGACTATGAAGCCTGAGGCGTTTATGTACGCATTACCATACGAGGACTATACAGAACTTAAAGTAAGAAAATATGGGTTTCATGGAACTTCTCACAAGTATGTAAGTGAAGTTGCACATAAAATGCTGGGAAAAGATGAATCTAAAATAATAGTATGTCATTTAGGAAATGGTGCAAGCATATCGGCTGTCAAGAATGGGAAGGTAGTAGACACTACAATGGGAATGACTCCGCTTGCAGGTGTAATGATGGGTACAAGGTCAGGAGATGTAGATCCTGCGGCAGCACTTTATGTAATGGAAAAAAGAGGACTGACATCAGATGAAATAGATACAAGGATGAATAAGAAGTCAGGGATATTAGGTATATTTGGAGAAAGTTCAGATTTCAGGGATCTGGAAGATGCCATGGAAAAGGGAAATGAAAGGGCAAAGCTTGCCTATGACATGTTCTGCTATAGGATAAAGCTATATATAGGAGCGTATGCAGCTGCAATGGATGGTGTAGATGCAATAGCCTTTACAGGAGGAATAGGAGAAAACGGCTCACTTCCAAGGGGAAGTATCTGTGAAGGTCTAAGCTATCTAGGTCTCGAATTTGACAGTGAAAAGAATAAGGAAAGAGTTCCAGGAAACATAGAACTGACAAAACCTGATTCAAAAGTGAAAGTATATAAGATAGAAACTGCTGAAGAACTTGTAATAGCAAGGGATACATATAGAATAACAAAATAAATCAACAGAATAAATAATAAAATAATACAAGAACCAAAAAAAGGAGCTGCCTTAAGGGTTATCTTTAGAATGATAGTCTTTTATGGCACTCCTTTTAAACTGCAATTACTTTTCATTAATTACTTTTTGTTTCCTACAGTCTAGTAAAATCAATATTCTTCATGATTTCCTTAGTCGTATCAGTCTTATTCATTGTATATAGATGAATTCCTCTGATTCCATATGAAAGAAGTTCTATAATCTGCTGGGTAGCATAAGCTATACCTGCCTTTTTCATAGACTCATGGTCGTGTCCGTACTTATCAAGAATTTTTTCCAGCTTTTCGGGAATTTCACTTCTACATAATGCTGTGATCTTTTTTATCTGTATGACATTTGTAACAGGCATAATTCCTGCAATTAGAGGAACAGATATTCCTAATTTTCTGGCTTTTTCCCTGAAATCCATAAATATGGAGTTATCAAAGAAAACCTGGGATATCAGGAAATCTACCCCCTGCTCAGCTTTATTCTTTAAATGGATTAAATCTATCAGATCATTGTTTTCATAGTGTGTTTCAGGATAATAAGCTGCCCCCACTGAAAAATCATGGTTATCATTGATGTCCTTTATCAGGTCCGAAGCATATCTGTAATCTCCTCTGGCATAGATGGATTCATCTTCTCCTTGTGGAATATCTCCCCTGAGAGCCATTATATTCTGGATATTGTTATCTTCTACTTCCTTCAGGAAACGATGGATTTCAGATTTCTTACTTCCGACACATGTAAGGTGTGCGAGGACTTCAGTATTCAAGGTGTTCTTTATATATGAAGCCATTTCAATTGTACCTGATTTTGTAGTACCTCCAGCCCCGTAAGTTACACTTATGAAGTCAGGTCTGTGCTTTACAAGCTTTGATGTAACTTCTTTAAGCTTATCTTCTGAAAAATTTCTATTTGGAGGAAAAATTTCAAAGGAAATAACATGTTCCTTTTCTTTAAATAAATCTTTTATTTTCATTGAATGACGGTATTCCTTTCTTTCATGGTTATAATTATTAAGATATATATAATATGTAGTTGGAAAGGTATTATTTACCTCCGCTTTCACATTTATAGTTATAAAAAGAACCCGATGAGCCGGGTCCAGATTTAGTTCTTTCACACATAAACAGCACAAATTTACTAATTTTAAACTAATAAAATTAAGAAAAAACTAAAAGCAATATTTATTAAAAATGAATTTTTATAAAGATTTAAGATACTCCCCAAAATATCAGTTTATAAAATAAAAATAATAAGATATTGCTTACGTATTTTACTATAAAAATATATAATTGTAAAATTCATTACTTTAATATTAAT
>JBHACQ010000063.1:0-3904 GCA_041854625.1 Leptotrichia sp.
CAAGGGAAATTGATGAAGAAACATACCGTGCTGCAACAGATGAGATTTCCAAAAAGAAATATGGTGAATATGAGGAAGCGGACAAAGAAATTATTTTAAGGGTGAAGAAACTTTCAGAAAAATACGGTGTGGAAAAATCAAATATTGCATTAGCATGGCTGTTTTCTAAAGGAACTGTGCCAATAATAGGAGCTACAAAGGCTTCTCATCTGGAAGCAGCTGCAAAGGCACTGGAAACTAGACTTACGGAAGAAGATACAGAATATCTGGAAGAAACATATATCCCTCATAAAATAGTAGGTGCATTATAGAGAGGATTTTGATATATGTACTTTTTGCAGGATTAAAAAGCGGAGAAAAATAAAGAAAATTAAAGTAAAAAAATATATATTTAGTAGTATTTACAGAATTTTACAAATACCAAATAATTAATTAAGACAGGAGGAACAAAAAATGGAATATGTAACTTTAAATAATGGGGTAAAGATGCCTATACTGGGATTTGGTGTATTTCAGGTGGCAGACGGACAGGATACGGAAGAAGCTGTATATAATGCCATAAAGGCAGGATACAGACTTATAGATACTGCACAGGCTTATGGAAATGAAGAGGCAGTAGGAAAGGCAATAAAGAGAAGCGGAGTTCCAAGGGAAGAGCTATTTATAACGACAAAAGTATGGATAAGCCATGTGACTTATGAAAAAACTAAGGAAGCATTTCAGGAATCTCTTAATAAACTAGGGTTAGACTATATCGACCTTTATCTTATCCATCAGCCATACAATGATATATACGGGGCATGGAGAGCAATGACAGAACTGTACAAGGAAGGGAAGATAAGAGCTATAGGAGTGAGCAACTTCTATCCTGACAGGGTAGTGGACTTTGCATTGAATAATGAAGTAGTTCCGGCAGTAAATCAGATAGAAACGCATCCGTTTAACCAGCAGGTGGAGGCACAGGAAGTAATGAAGGAATACGGAGTACAGATGCAGTCATGGGGGCCTTTTGCAGAAGGTAAGAACGGACTGTTTACTAACGAGATATTAACTGAAATAGGTAAGAAATATAGTAAATCGGTTGCACAGGTAGTATTGAGATGGCTTATACAGAGAGGTGTGGTAGTAATTCCTAAATCAGTAAAGCCTGAAAGAATGGCAGAAAATATAGATGTATTTGATTTTCAGCTAAGTAATGAAGATATGGAAAAAATAGCTGAACTGGATACTAAGGAAAGCCTGTTCTTTTCACACAGGGATCCTGCAATGGTAAAATGGTTAAATGAAAGACATAAAGATTAAACATTGATGAAATTATATGTAATAATAATTAGAAATCACAGAAATTAAAGCTCTGTGATTTTTAATTTATAAAGAAAATATGAATTTATGATATTTTTGGTTAAATTAAAAAATAAAAAGATTGTCAAAAAATAAAACAGCTGAAAAATACGAAAAGAAATGAAAAAAATATAATCCAAAAAACCAGTAAATACTGGGTATACTAAAAATGGAGTTAAGGAAATAGTATTCAAAGGATATAAAAACAGAAAAGGAGATATAGTGAAAAAATCACTTGTGATATTGGATTAAAATAAAAAGTACAATGGGAAATAAATAATGGAAAGTGAGTTAAAAATATTGACATTTTTCTTCATTTGGTTTACGATGTAAACAAGTAAGGGAGAGTGATATTATGGGAGTAATTTCAATAAGATTTAATGATGATGAGGAAAGAATTGTAAAAAAATTCGTTGAAAGTAAAGGTTTTACTGTATCTCAATATATTAAAAATCTAATAATTGAGAAGATAGAAGATGAGTATGATCTGGAAATCTGCAAGAATTATTTGAAAGAAAAAGAGGAGGGAAGATTGAAACTAGTGTCTTATGAAGAAGCTGTGAAAGAATTAGGTTTATAGTTATGAAAAATATACAATAAAATTTGAAAAATCTTTTTTTAAAGTATTGAAAAAACTAGATAAACAAACTTTGTAAATGGTTTTTCAAGTAAAGTCAATAGAACTTATGCAAAAATGGTAGTATAAAAAAATTTGTGTAAATCTCAAAATAATATATGGTAAAATAACTATATAGAATTTGGAGTTTTTTTATTATGAGAAAAAAAGGAAGTGGTGAAAATGGGAAATACGAAAATAAAAATGAGAAGACAGGACAGAGAAATTACAGACAATGAAAAAATAAAAGAAATCATAAAAACCTGTGACTGTTGCCGTCTTGGCTTAAATGACAATGGAAAAGTGTACATTGTTCCCCTAAATTTTGGATTTACTGAAAAAAATGGAAAATACACATTTTACTTTCACGGTGCAAGAACAGGTCGAAAACTCGATATAATAAAACAAAACAACTACGCAGGATTTGAACTTGACACCAATCATAAAATTTATACAAAAGGTAATAAAGCTTGTGATTACACTGCCAGATTCCAAAGTATAATCGGAAATGGAAAAATCACGATTATTGAAAATTCTGATGAAAAAATGAAAGCATTGCTGGAGCTGATGAAACATAATACTGGAAAAAAGGAATGGGAATTTGATGAGAGAATGATGAAGACAGTTTGTGTATTTAAGCTGGAGGTCGAGGAGATGAGCTGTAAGGAGCATGAATAGCAGAGAGTTGGGAATGTGAAAATTGCAGAGGTTTTAAAATGGTATATTGCACCCCCTCTCTTTTTCTGCTATAATTTAACTAACAAAAGGGAAGGAAAGGGATTAATTATGAAAGAAAAGAAAAAGGGACTGGCAATCGGAACATCAGATTTTAAGAGCTTAATAACGGAAAATGCTTTTTATGTTGACAAAACTAAATTCATAGAAGAAATATTAGAAGATTTATCAGAAGTAAAGCTCTTTACAAGACCTAGAAGATTTGGGAAAACGCTTAATCTGTCAATGTTAAAATATTTTTTTGATGCGGAAAATGCAGAAGAAAATAGAAAACTGTTTGATAACTTGTATATTTCTCAAAGTGAGTATATGAAGTATCAGGGGCAATATCCTGTAATTTTCATAAGCATGAGGAATGTTGAAGCAGAGAATTGGGAAAAAAGCTATTTTAATACACGAAATCTAATTTCAGATTTATATGATAAGTTCAAATTTTTAAAAGATGAATTGGATGAACGAGAAGAATTAATTTTTAAAGATATATGGCTGAATAAAGACTATGCAGACTGGGAAGGGTCGCTAAAAAAACTTTCAAAATACCTTTATGATTATTATGGGAAAAAAGCTATTATTCTGATAGATGAATATGATAGACCTATGACAAATGCTTGGAGTGAGGGATATTATGAGAAATCAAGGAGTTTCTTCAAGAACTTCTATGCAAATGCCCTAAAGGATAATGAGTATCTTGAAAAAGGAGTAATAACAGGTATTCTAAGAGTGGCAAAAGAAGGAATATTTTCGGGATTAAATAATTTAAGAGAGCATACGGTTTTAGATAATGACTATGCAGAAGCATTCGGATTAACAGAAGCTGAAGTAGAGAAATCACTTGAATATTATGAATTATCCGAAAATATTGAAGATGTAAGGAAATGGTATAACGGATATAAGTTTGGAGATATTCAGATATACAATCCGTGGAGTATAATAAATTATTTAAAAGACAGGAAAATAAATGTTTACTGGGTAAATACATCAGATAACAAGTTAATCTATTCAGCAATAGAAGGTGCAGATACTAGAATTTATGATGATTTGAAGGAAGTTTTTAATAAAGGAGTTACCGAACAGTATGTAAATGCTTCATCAAATATGGATAATTTAAGAAATCCCCAGGAAGTATGGCAGTTAATGCTTTTCGGAGGATATTTGACAGTTGAAAGGGAAGTAGAAATGAATGTCTATGATTTAAGGCTTCCGAACTATGAA
>JBHACQ010000064.1:0-23230 GCA_041854625.1 Leptotrichia sp.
CATTAAAAGGAGGAAATTAATAATGAAAAAGAAATTAGCAGTATTACTTGGAGTTTTAGTATTAAGTAGCGTATCTTTCGGAGCAGCTCAGACAACTTCTATCGAAGGAAGCTTAAGTAACCTTGAAAAGCAGTTAGAAAAATTAGAACAGATGGAACAGGCTAAATTCAGAGAGCAGGAAGCTTTAGCAAATGCAGCTCAACAAAGGCTGGATAACTATATGCAGATGAATGCAGCTATAGACCAAAGATTAGCAGAAATTGAAGCTACAGCTGATATAAGCATCTTTTCTAAGGAATTCAAGCAGAAAGCAGCTGAATATAAGAAGTTAAAAGCTGAATTAGAAAAAGAAATTAAAAAAGAACAACAAGTTTTAGAGAATTTTGAATTATTAAAATCTTTAAGATAATAGAAGTTAATGCTCCAATGTAGTCAGACTATATTGGGGTATTTTTTTATTAGAAATAGTAGATAAAGTTATTTATTTTTTCTTTTAAATGTGATAAAATAAACATAGCTATTATTTACTTTGCATCTGTAGCTCAACTGGATAGAGCGTCTGACTTCGGATCAGAAGGCTTGGGGTTCGATTCCTCACAGGTGCGCCATTTTATATTATAGTCTGGGGGGCTGTAAAACAATAATAACTGGGGGAATAATGAAAGATAATGAAGGGCATAGGGAAAGGTTGAGGAAAAGATTTTTAAAGTCAGGATTAACAGGATTTCAGGATTATGAAATTCTGGAACTGCTCCTTACGTATGTAATAGTAAGGAAAGACTGTAAAGGGATTGCAAAGAAGCTTTTAATGAAGTATGGGAGCCTGTATTCTTTTTTAAAACAGTCAGAAGAGGAGTTAAGGGAAAATGAATATATTACAGAAAGAGTAGCTGTGTTTTTTAAAGTAGTATTTTCTATAATTGAAGAACAGCTCTATAAAAAAATCCATAATGAAAAGATAACTATTTCAAGTAATCTACAGTTACTTGATTATCTGAAGTTTTCCCTTTTAAAGAGAGATATAGAAGTTTTCAAAGTACTGTTCTTAAACGGGCAGAATGAACTTTTAAAGGAAGAGGAGCTATTTTTCGGAACAATTGATAGAAGTGCAGTATATATAAGAGAGCTAATAAAGAAAATACTTGCATACAATGCCAAATCCGTAATACTGGTCCATAATCATCCGGCGGGGCCTCTAAAACCTTCACAATCAGATATTTTATTAACTAAAAAAATAAAAGAAGTATTTGAAGGGATGGAAATACGTCTGCTGGATCATATAATAATAAGTGAGAAAGGTTATTTCAGTTTTTTAGAAGGCGGAATTTTATGAGAATATTAAATATAAAGTTTAGAAAGACAAAAAAAGTATATCCATTTTTAATAAATGATTCCCAGGATTATCAGAAGGGGGATCATGTTATTGTTGATACAATAAGAGGAGAGCAGATAGGGATTGTCCTAGGAATGACAGATAAGTACGGAAATGCACTTGATGAAAATGATGAGATAAAAATAAGGGAAGTTAAGAGAAAACTGACTATAGAAGAAGTTGAGAAACTTAAAATATTAGATGAGAAGGCTGACGAGGCATATTTTAAATGTAAGAAGATTGTAAAAAATATTTTACCTGAAATGAACTTAGTAATAGGTGAATATACATTTGATGAAAATAAACTTATTTTTTATTTTACTGCAGAAACACGTCTTGATTTTAGGGAGTTAGTCAAGGAAGTAAACAGAACCTTCAAAAAAAGGGTCGAATTCTATCAGATAAAGCAGAATGATGAAGGGAGAATTTTAAGTGCATTTGGAAAGTATGGAAAGGAAATATATTGGTAATAAAATGAAGAAAAGTAATATTGCAGATGGGGTAGAAAAAGGAAATCAGATAGTAGACGTTTATTTTGACGCATTTCAGAAACGCCACTATTTTATGAATGACCTGAAAATAAAAATAAGGGTAAATGAACAGGTCATTGTAGAAACACAGATGGGACTTGCAGTAGGGAAAGTAGTGGGAGTCAAACCAGACTGCCAGTTTAACCTGAACAATGGAGACCCATTAAAGAAAATAATAAGGATAGCAACTAGGACGGATCTTGAGAAAAATACTAATTTAAAGGAAGATGCAGTAAAGGCAGGGTATATTTTTAAGAATAAACTGAAAAAATATAATCTGAATTTAAAACTGGTAGCTACAGAGTACACATTTGACAAAAAGAAGCTTATATTTTATTTTGCTTCAGAAGACAGAGTAGATTTCAGGGAGCTTGTGAGGGAGCTGGCGTCTATTTTCAAAGTACGGATTGAACTGAGGCAGATTGGTGTAAGGGACTATGCAAAAATGGTAGGAGACTGCGGAAGCTGCGGGAAGACATTGTGCTGTAAGGCAGTAATTAATAAATTTGATTCCGTATCCATAAAGATGGCGCGGGAACAGGGAGTTTCAGTGACTCCTTCTAAAATATCGGGTGTATGTGGACGTCTGAAATGCTGTATGGGATTTGAAAATAGCCAGTATGCTGAAGTCAGGGACAAATATCCTGCAATAGGACAGTCAGTAGTAACTCCAGAAGGAAAAGGAACTGTTACAAGTATGAATATGTTAAATGACTTTATATTTGTAAATGTAGAAGGTAAAGGTCTCCAGAAATATAGTCTGACAGATATCATATTTAATATGAAGGAAAAGGAAGAAATAGAAAAGAAACAGAATTATAATAGTTATGAAGAAGGTAATTAAAGTGGGTTATATAGAAAAACTATCAAGTCTTGATAAGGAAATCAGGATTGAAGATGCTGGAATAAAAATTACAGAGGATTCTCTGATGCTTGCCAGCTTTATAAAGGAAATAATGAATAATAGAAAAAAGTCCGGAAAAAATGATGTCCGGACTTTTAAAACAATGCTGGAAATTGGAGCAGGTCAGGGAATAATTTCTATTTTATTGTCAGGACAGGAAGAAATAGGAAAAATCTATTCTGTAGAACTGCAGCAGAAGGTGTATAATATACTGAAGGAAAATATAGAAAAAAATTTACTGGAAGAAAAGATAGTTCCTATACATGAAAATATAAAGAATATAAAAGGGGAATATGATTACATTTTTTCAAATCCCCCTTACAGAAAAATGACTTCAGGTAAACTTCCTGATGAAGAAGAGGAAGTCATAAGTAAATATGAGGCAGCCTTAACTCTGGAAGAACTTTTTCAGAATGTGAGAAGGCTTCTTAAAAATCATGGAGAGTTTTTTATTATAGTCCCCAATGACAGACTGAATGATTCCTTTTCATATATATATGGCAACAGGATGAACATCCTCTCCTTGAAAATAAGGAAATATAGGAAGAAGGATCTCGTTATAATTCATGGTAAAAAAGGGGGAAAACTGAATACTGAAATAAAAATATATATATAATGAAATTATTGAACAGTATGTTATACGGAAAGTAGATAACCTAGTAATTCTGATTCGATTTTTTCATTATATTTCCCTATCCTGAAATTGTATTTTATTTCATCAAATCTGTCAGGACTTTCTTTCATTTCCTGCTGGACAGACTGGGGAAATTCAACTAAAAGAAGCTGGACATTTATACCGTCATCAAGAAACAGAGTGGGTATTCTTTTCTGACCGCTGGCTTTTAACAGTAATTCACCAGATTCATCCCTTGTTGAATATTCAATCTTTATTTTGTCATTTAATTGTGCGAACTTTTCCAGAAAAGCTACAATAGCACGGCAGTCTGGACAATAAACCTCGGCAACAGCTAGAATCTTAATATTCTTTTCAATACCTTTTATTTTACTGACGGTATCTTCAGAAAGGATAATCTTATCTATTATCTTCAGTTGCTTTTCAGAATATTCCCTGTTTTCTTTATCATTTAAATAATCTTGAAATGTTGACATTAATATCACCTCTTATAATTTATATAGTTTAATAGATTATAACAGAAAAGCATAGATAAATCCAGTATTATAGTTCCGGTTTCATTGTATTGTCATTATTAAAGAGTTTCAGGAGATATATGTAAAGTGCAGTTAAATTTAACTGTACATGGCGTGTCAGATTTTCTTCTGCCCTGTATTTACAGGTTATTAAAATTTTAAGTTTCATTATTCAATAAAATATGTTAAAATTCCTTAACAGAAAATTTTAAAGATGGAAAGAATAATAGATGATTTCCATATGTGAAAGGGCATATGGAAATAAAAATAGACTGTAAGGAGATGAAGTGATTATGAAGAAGACCGCATTAGTAGTGGATGATACACCGTATATAAGGGCGGAGCTGAGGGACATCCTGACAGAACAGGGATATGAAGTCTATGAGGCCAGTGACGGTCTGGAAGCATTCGAGATGTATAAGAAAGTGAATCCCATGATAGTGACAATGGACATAAATATGCCTAGGATTCATGGTCTGAAAGCGACACAGCTCATAACAGACTATGACCCTCAAGCTAGAATTATGATATGCAGTACAATGATAATGTTCCAGAACTATATAAAAATGGCAAAGGAGGCAGGTGCAAAGGCATTTCTGTCTAAGCCTTTTACAGAAGAAGAATTTATAGATGAGCTGGCTAAGCTATTCTTGTAGGTAAGCATGAATCAAAGGAAAAGGAAACTGGAAGAAAATATGGAGTTGTTTATAAATTTTATAAATAAATAAATTTAAATTCAGGAGGTACAGAAATGGAAAGTATAAAGAAGGATTTTTCTTTAATGGCAAGTTTGTTGATTCCCGTTGCAGTAGCAGTTAATTTTACAGGATTCGGATTGGTGAAGCTGTTAAATCTTCCAATATTTTTAGACTCTATAGGAACCGTATTCATAAGCCTTATAGCGGGACCATGGGTTGGAGTGGTTACAGCTGTAATAACGAGTCTGATTACAGGAAGCTTTTCACCTGAATTTCTTCCGTTTATGCCTGTTGCAATAGTGATGGCATTATGTATGGGATTTCTTGGGAAGTTTAAGATGAAGAATCTCGTATTAAAGACAATAATATGTGCATTCTGCCTGGTTGTAATAGCAGTTGTAGTTTCAGCACCGATAATAGTGCTTGTGTTTGGAGGGAATACTGGAAATGCATCGGCAGGAATAACAGGGTTCTTCCTGGCTACAGGACATGGAATATGGGAATCCGTGTTCAGTGCGAATTTTGTATATGAACCGATAGACAAGATTATAACGGCAGTTGTGGCAATGTTCATAATAAAAAGTATGTCTTCCAGATACCTGATTAAATTTAAGTATGGTGAAAATTATATAAGTTCTGAAAAATCAGAAAAATAGTCAGGAGAATCAGATATGATAAATAAAATTTTAAGGGAGCTATATCCGACAACGAAACTTCTCTTAGCTTTAACGCTTTTTATCTCAGCATTTATAGTTCCTGGATGGTTTTACAGCTACTTTATGGTAGTAATATGTGCCATAATAGTTTCCTTTTTTGGGAAAACGGCAGTCTATATTAAGAGGGTATTTTTTAGCCTGTTTTTTCTTATGATGGCAATTTTCATTATTCAGAGTATTTTCATCCCTTCAGGAGAAGTCTGGGTGAAACTTGGATTTATTTCCATTTACAAGGGAGGATTTTTAAAGGCTGTAAATATAACTTCTAAAATAACGGCATTTGTTTCAGTCCTTACAATGCTGACATTGACAACATCAGCAAAGGATTTTACACTATCCCTTGAAAAGAAGGGACTTCATCCTAAAGCGGCATTTATCTTGATGCTTACCTTACAGATGATTCCTGAAATGAAAAAGCAGGCAGGTATTATAATGGATTCGCAGAAATCAAGGGGAGTAGAAACTGAGGGGAATATATTTGTAAGATCAGGAGCCTTTATTCCGGTATTTATTCCGTTGGTGCTTTCTTCAATAGCGAATACAGAAGAAAGGGCTATAACCCTTGAAGCGAGAGGTTTTTCTTCAGGAATGAAAAGGACAAGGCTTTATGATATTCAGAAGTCTAAATATGATAATCCTTTCATTGGATTTCTGGCTATATATATTATTTTGTGTATCATCTGGAGGATAATAATATGAGCTATTTGAAACTGGAAAATATAAGTTATAGGTATCCTCTATCTGAAAAAAATGTACTTGAGGATATAAATGTAAACATAGGAAAAGGTGAATTCTGGGCAATTATAGGGAGGAACGGAAGTGGGAAGACGACCCTCTGTAATGTCTTAAGGGGATTTGTTCCAGATTTTTACAAGGGAGAAATGACAGGTGATATTACACTTGAAGGAAAGAAGCTTTCTGAATATACACCGGGAGAGCTTTCCAAGAAAATAGGGTTTGTATTTCAGAATCCATTTACTCAGATAAGCGGAGTAAAGGAAACTGTATACGAAGAAATTGCCTTCGGTCTTGAAAATCTTGGAATGGAAGTAGAATATATAAAGGAACGTGTAGAAGAGACATTAAAGCTTCTTGAAATAGAAAATCTTAGGAATAAGAACCCTTATGAACTTTCCGGAGGTCAGGGCCAGAAGGTGGCACTGGCTTCAATAATAGCCATGGATCCTGAAATACTTGTAATTGATGAACCTACTTCCCAGCTTGATCCCAAAGGGACAGAAGATATATTTAAGATAATAAATATAATGGCTGATAAGGGGAAAACAATAGTACTTGTAGAACATAAGATAGAACTGATTGGAGAATTTGCAGAAAATGTCATTGTCCTTGATGAAGGAAGGATTATTATGAAAGGGGAGACAGACAATATACTGAAGGATAAAGTACTTCTGGAAAAGGAGATAGGAATGCCCCAATATACAGTCCTGGCTTATGAGTTTTCTGAAAGAACCGGAAGAGCTTTTGATTATGGGGAGATACCGGTAACAAAGACGGAAGCGGTAAGAAGTTTCGGAGAAATTATAAGGGGACGGGAAAGTTTTATAGGAGAGGGGGAAGAAAGCTAAATGAACTTTATAAGTGTAGAAAATATGAGCTTTACTTATCCTGACGGTACACCTGCGGTTGAAAATATCTCATTTTCTGTAGAAAAAGGAGAAAATGTAGCCATAATAGGTCAGAACGGAGCAGGAAAGACGACAACTGTCAAGATGCTGAATGGTCTTTTAAAACCCACTGAAGGAAATGTATCTGTGGATGGATGGAATACAAGGGACTTCACTGTTGCGAAAATGAGTCATAAGGTAGGATACGTGTTTCAGAATCCGATGGATCAGATATTCCATAACAATGTCTACGATGAAGTTGAATTTGGACCTAAAAAATTGAACTACAAGGAATCTGAAAGAAAAAAGATGATTGAGTACGCTCTTGAATTAACAGAACTTACAGAATATGCAAAGGAAAATCCCTACAACCTCCCCTATTCCCTCAGGAAATTTGTGACTATAGCTTCCATAATAGCAATGGGAACGGATGTCATTATTCTGGATGAACCTACAGCAGGTCAGGATATGAGAGGAATGAAGATGCTGAATAAACTGATAAAGGAACTGATAAACCAGAATAAGACTGTAATTACAATAACTCATGATATGGAATTTGTAGTTAACAATTTTGAAAGGGTCATAGTCATGGCAAATAGGCGGATAATTGCTGATGGAAATAAGAGGGATATATTCTGGAAGCCGGAAATACTTAGGGAAAGTAAAGTGAAACAGCCATATATAAGTGATCTTGCGAGAGAACTGTCAATGGGAGGAAATATCCTTTCGATGGATGAATTTATAGATGCCCTGTCACAGAAAGAAAATTATTAGCATATTATTGAAAGGATGGGAATGGAAAGAAGATATTTTGAAAGTTTTGATGGAACATCAGTACCCTATCTATTCTTTGAATCAGTAAGGGGAGAAAAGTTTAAAAATAACATAGTCATATTTCATGGAGTGACAGAACCTGCAGAAAGATACCAGGAATTTGGAAATTTTCTGTCAACAAACGGGTATAATGTATTTATTCCGGAAATAAGGGGTCATGGAGAGCTGAAAAAAGGTGAAATATGTGATTTTGGAAAAAATGGAATAAGGAATGTATTTGAGGATTTAAACATATTTTTTAGAAAGGAGCTTCTGCCTAAGGGAATCGTACCGGAAAATACTACAATATTCGGACATAGTATGGGTTCTCTTATAGGAATGGAGTATGCTCTTGAAAATAATTATAAATATGTCATTCTATCAGGATTTCCACTGAAAAAGCAGAGTGAGGTAGCAGGAGGAAGGATAGTCGCATTTTTTGAAAAAAATCTGCTTTTCAGGAAGAAATCTATTTTAAATAAGGAATTTAGAAAATATAACGAATTTTTTAAGCCTAATCTGACAAAATTTGACTGGCTGACGAAGGATCAGGCAGAGGTAAGGAAATATGCAGAAAATGAATTTTGCGGATATCCTGTTTCTCCAGGAGCCTTTTCAGGAATAATGGGGATGATGAGCTATATTAACAGGAGATACAAGAAGCTACGTAATGATGCCAATATACTTGTTGTCTACGGTACAGAAGACAAGGCAATAGATATTGGGTATATCAGTAAGATTCTAGATACACTGAAAAAAAATAAGAGAAGAATAAATGTTTTAGCCAATGATAAGGGAAGACACGAATCTTTAAATGAAGTAAATAAGTATGTGATTTATGATGAGATTTTAAAATGGCTGAATGAAAGAGGAAAATAAGCTTATTCGTGACAGGAATGATTTATGGTATAAATTTATATTTATATATAACGCTATAAAATAGAGAAGGAGAAGATGAAATAAGTCAATGAAATATAAGAATTTAGTAAATGGAGAATGGAGAGATTCAGAAAGGGAAATAAAAATCTATTCACCTATAGACAATGAAGAACTTGGAAGTATTCCTGCAATGACTCAGGAAGAAGCAGAATATGCCATGAAAACAGGGAAAGAAGCATTAGACGGGTGGAAAAACCTGGCAGTGGTAGAAAGGGCAAAATATCTTTACAAAGCAGCAGAAATCCTTGAAAGGGATAAGGAAAAAATTGGAGAGATACTCGCCAAGGAAGTTTCAAAAGGGATAAAAGCTGCCATAAGTGAAGTAGTAAGGACAGCTGATCTGATAAGATATTCTGCAGAAGAAGGAATGAGATCGGTAGGAGAAATAGTAGAAGGTGGCAGCTTTGAGGCTGCCAGCAAGAAAAAAGTAGCTCTGGTAAGGAAAGAGCCTATGGGACTTGTATTAGCTATAGCCCCATTTAATTATCCGGTAAACCTGTCAGCTTCTAAAATAGCTCCGGCTCTAATAGGAGGAAATGTGGTACTGTTTAAGCCACCTACACAAGGGGCAATAAGCGGGCTAATGCTTGTAAAGGCCTTCCATGAGGCGGGGATTCCGGCAGGAGTTTTAAATACTGTAACAGGGAAAGGCTCTGAAATAGGAGATTATCTGATTTCCCATCCTATGATTGATTTTATAAACTTTACAGGAAGTACTCCGGTAGGAAGGAAAATAGGAGAGCTTGCAGGAATGAGACCGATACTTCTTGAGCTTGGAGGAAAGGACGGAGCTATAGTTTCGGATGACGCAGATTTAGAAAAGGCGGCAAGAGAGATAGTAAGTGGAGCCTTCAGTTATTCTGGTCAGAGATGTACTGCAATAAAGAGGGTTCTTGTAATGGAAAATGCAGCTGACAGGCTGGCAGAACTGATTAAGCAGGAAGTGGAGAAGCTTACTGTGGGGAATCCTTTTGAAAATGCAGATATAACTCCACTTATAGATAACAGGGCTGCAGATTTTATAGAAGGACTTATAGAAGATGCAAAGGAAAAGGGAGCAAAGCCTCTGACACCTATAAAAAGAGAAGGAAATCTTTTATGGCCTGTACTTTTTGATTATGTAACCCTTGATATGAGGATAGCCTGGGAGGAACCTTTTGGGCCGGTATTACCTCTAATAAGGATAAAATCATTAGAAGAGGCTATTGAAATATGTAACGGTTCAGAATACGGACTACAGACATCAGTATTTACTAAAGATATTGTAAGGGCATTTGACATAGCAGGAAAGCTGGAAGTAGGGACAGTACAGATTAATAATAAGACTCAGAGGGGACCTGACAATTTTCCTTTCTTAGGGATAAAAGGTTCGGGAGTAGGAGTACAGGGAATAAAATATAGTATTGAAAGTATGACTAAGATAAAATCAATAGTTATTGATTTATAGTGTAAGTTAATACTGAAAGAGGAGAAAAGAAGTTGAAGTTAATTTATTTGGATAATGCCTCGTCAACGAAAATGTCTCCAAAAGTTGTGGAAGAAATGGTAAAATCCTATAGTGAAAACTATGGGAACCCTTCTTCCGTACATAGAATGGGACAGAAGGCAAAAGCAGTTATTGAAAAGTCAAGAAATCTAATTGCAGGATACATGGGAGTAGAAGAAAAAGAAATCATATTTACATCAGGTGGAGCAGAGTCAAATAATCTAGTATTACGGGGAGCATTAAATGCTTATGATTATAAAGGGAAGCATATCATCACTTCAAAAATAGAGCATCCTACAGTTTTAAAAACATGCCTGCAGCTGGAAAGGGAAGGGTATGAAGTTACATATTTAGATGTAGATGTAGATGGTATAGTAAATCTTGACCAGTTGAAGGCTTCCATAAGGAAGGACACTGTCATTGTGTCAATAATGTATATTAATAATGAAACAGGAGTCAGGCAGCCTATAGGTGAAATAGGAAAACTGCTGTCAGGGACAGGGATATTATTCCATACAGATGCTGTTCAGGCAGTAGGGAAGGAGATAATATTTCCTAAGGAGATGAAAATATCAGCAATGACAGTTTCAGCACATAAATTTTATGGACCTAAAGGTGCAGGATTTCTCTTTCTTGATAAGAATTTCCTAGTGGAAAAGGAAATATGGGGAGGTTCTCAGGAAAGAAACAGAAGGGCAGGGACAGAAAATGTTCAGGGAATACTCGGATTAGGAGTTGCACTTGAAGAATCATACGAAAAAATTCATGAAACAGGGAAAAGAGAAAGAGAGATTAAGGATTATCTTGAAAAAAGACTGAAAAATGAAATTAATAATATAAAAATTAATGGAGAAGGAGCAGACAGGTCAGAAAATATTACAAACCTGTCTATAAGGGGCTGTGATATACAGACTTTGCTTATTGCACTTGACTTAAGGGGAATATGTATCAGTGCAGGTTCAGCATGTATGTCAGGGTCTTTTGAAGAGTCTCATGTCCTGAAGGCAATGGGACTGTCTCCTGAAGAACTGAGAAGTTCTTTCAGAATCAGTATAGGCAGGGAAACAACAATAGAAGAAATAGACTATTTTATTGAAAATCTGAAGGAAATTGTTAAGATAGAAAGAGGTGAATAGCTGGTGGAGCCTTTGCTAGGACTGACAGATGAAATACTGAATAAGGAAAATTATTGTAAGGATGATCTCCTGTATCTGATGAGACTGAAAAGACAGGAAGATCTGGAAAAGCTATATAAAAAAGCATATGAAGTCAAGGAAGAACATGTAGGAAGGAAAGCATACTACAGAGGTCTTATAGAATTTTCAAACAGATGTATAAAAGACTGTTATTATTGTGGAATAAGGGTGAGTAATACAGATGTAGAAAGATTCGATATGACTAGGGAAGAAATTCTGGAAATGGCACAATGGGCTTATGAAAACAGATATGGCTCCCTCACCCTGCAGTCAGGTGAAAGGCAGGACAGTATATTTACCGAATATATAACAGAATTAATCAGGGATATAAAGAAAATTGGGAATGGAAGCCTAGGATTAACCCTATGTCTAGGGGAACAGACAGAAGAAACATACAAGAAATGGTTTGATGCAGGGGGACACAGATACCTTCTTAGGATAGAGACTACAAATAAGGAGCTTTATAGAAGTATACATCCTGATAATGACAGGCATTCCTTTGAAAAAAGGAAAGAATGTCTGAAAATATTAAAAAAAATAGGATATCAGGTAGGGACAGGAGTAATGATAGGACTTCCTGGACAGACTGAAGAGGATTTAGTAAATGATATTTATTTTTTTAAAGAAATGGATATAGATATGATAGGAATGGGGCCTTATGTAGTTCATAAGGATACTCCTATGGGAAAGGAAGTCATACTTAAAGAACAGAATGATGAAATGACCAAATATGAAAGATTTAGTTATGGACTTAAGATGATAGCCATAACAAGAATTTTCCTAAAGGATGTGAATATAGCGGCAACTACTGCTCTGCAGGCTCTTAATCCTTTGGGGAGGGAGCTAGGGCTAAAAGCAGGTGCAAATATACTGATGCCTATTATAACTATTCCTGAACATAGGGAAAAATATAAGCTATATGATAATAAACCATGTATTGATGATAATGCAGATCAGTGTAAGATATGTCTTACAGGAAGGGTCAGCAGTGTAGGAGATACTGTAGGATTTGGAGAATGGGGAGATTCTCCACATTTTAAGAAATCCCTTTTGGAGGAATAGGCATATGCAGAAAGAAAAAGATAAAAGGATATATAAATTTCTATGTGTAAGCGATATTGAAATTCTGAATAATATGGAAGAAGATTTTCTGAGGGAAAGATTTGGGGATATTGATTTTATAATGTCTGCCGGAGATGTCTCAAATTACTATCTGGATTATCTTGTATCAGTACTGAACAAGGATCTGATATGTGTAAACGGTAATCATGTCTATCATAAGGACTATCCGATAGAATTTGCTAAAGTTATAGACGGAAGATTTATAGTGTATAAAGGTCTGAGGATATTAGGACTTGATGGGTGTAAAGCCTATTCCTTTAAGGAACACCAGTATACAGAAAATCAGATGAAAATGAAAATAATGAAAAATATATTTCATCTTCTTAAAGGGGTAGACATAGTACTAAGCCATGCTCCGATTGAAGGGATTCATGATGTCAATGATGGAGTTCATAATGGCTTTAGAATATTCCATAAAATAGTAAAATATTTTAAGCCGAAATTATGGATACACGGGCATATACATTTGCCAAACTTCATGAGTCATCAGGATACCGTTGTGGAGAAAACGACTATATCAAATACATTCGGCTACAGGGTATTCACCATTGAGAAACCTTAAGATGGAGGTAACTGGAAATGTATCAGTCACAGTATTTATCAGAAGCACAGGATGCTTATAAGAAATTTTTAAAATCATCAAAGGGAATACTAGGCTTCGGTTTACGGAAAGAGGAAAACCTGAAGTCTTTTTCTGATGTCCAGAAGAAAGAAAATGCCTATAACAGCGTGAACCTGGGAGTAAAGGAAATTCCTTTAAGTAAGATAACCGGAAGTGTAGAGAAATGTAAGGATTTCGACAGGCACTTTATTCCTAAGAATGACACAGTAAAACAGAGATGGATTAATATATATATAGGATATATGGAAGAGAAGATGTTTCCTCCTGTAGTCCTTTATAAGATAAAGGATAACTATTACGTCTATGACGGAAATCACAGGATATCAGTAGCTAATTTTCTGAATTTTGCTTCTGTTGAAGCAGAAGTGCAGGAATTTCTCCCTACAGGGGATGCAGAGGATGAAATCATCTACAGGGAACATATGTATTTTGAAAAAGAAACAGGAATAGAAGATATTATTCTTACAGAACCTAAAAAATACAGGTATCTGGAAGATGAAATAAGGAATTATGCAGCTCTTTTAAACAAGAGGGGAAACAGAAATACGAAATTTAAAGAAGTCTCAAAAATATGGTACAGGGAAGTATTCCTGCCAATAAGGATACTTCTGAAGGAAAATAAAATAGAGGAAAATATTCCTCAAGGGAACATAAATGATATAGTGCTGTCTGTACTGGCTCATAAATACTATATAAATGAGATTACAGGGGGAAAAACAGGCTACCTTTTCAGTACAGTGGATTTTATTAATTTATTCAAGACATCCGGAGATAGGAATCTGAACAACTGTTTTCAGATTGTTACAGAAAAATCCAGGGAAATGTATGACAGGCTGAAAAAAACCGACGAAGAGATTCAGGAATCATCTGGAAATGGGAACCGGAAGAAAATGGAACAGATAGGAAATATGTTTACTGAAAAAGTAATGAGGATGCCAGATGTGTATTTTGCTTATGCCAAGAAACTGGATAACAGGAAACTGGGGGAATATATTGTGGAATACATGGATATAAAATCTGAAGATGGAAAAAAGAAAGGACTTTATGGTAACAGGAAAGATGTTGAAATAGCAGTTCTGAATTATATAATTGAAATATTTCTACCTGTCCTTGAAATTTTTAGTAAAATAAATTATCCTGAAAATGAAAACCTTGAAATTTTCCGGAAGAAATACTGCAAGCTTCAAAGGGAGCTCTTTTCTCTGCTGTATCTCAGGGATGTGCTGATATCAGAAGGAAAACCATATAAGTATGAAAATATAATGAAAAATAGAATAAAATCAGTTTCAGAGGTAGGGAACGAGAAGATGCTGTACGGAGCTATAGGAATACTTATAAATGATAAAGAGAAAGAGTTTCTGGATAATCTTAAAAATAAGAGAAGATTTTTAGATATATTGGAGAAATATAACGGTGTAAAAAAATATGAGACATATGTGGAACTTTTCATAATGCTGGATAACTATGGAGAAGAAAAGTTTCTTAATATGCTGGAAAAGCACCTGGAAGAGCATTATAGTTCTATAGAAGCCGTTAACAGGTATAAGACTCAATCAGTAATGGATAGTCTGGATAATGGCAGTATATGTGAAGAAATGGAACCAGGAAAAGAAGGACTGGAATATACTTTTATAGATTTTTATATAAAAAGAAAATCAGAAGAAGGAATTTTATAGGAGCAAGGTCTGTTAAAAAGGCAGGTATACTGCCATAGCAAGAGGCTAAATTTAAACTTGATTATTTTAAAGGTTCTATACTATAATATATATGAATACATAGTTGTTTGTAGGAAAAATGTACTTTTTGAAAGATTAAAAGGTAGCATAAAATCTTGTTGTGACTAAAATTTCACTACAAAAAACTCTTAATTCACTAAAGAAAAATCAAAGCTAAGAAATACTGTATAAATATAGTTTGCAGAGTTTTACGAATACCAAAACGGAATATATAGAAAGGGAGAAATTTATGAAAATAAAGGCAATATTCATGGATCTGGATGGCACTCTTTTAAGAAGTGATCACACATTGTCAGAAAAATTGAAGGAAAAACTGAAGGAGATTAAAAATAAGGGAATTAAAATATTTATTTCGACAGGAAGGATGTATGCGGCTTCATTGCCTTTCATAAGGGAGCTTGAAATAACTACCCCTGTGATAACTTATAATGGCGGAAGGATTGTAGATCCTGTTACAGATGAAGTATTATATGAAAATCCGGTTACATCAGATACAGTAATGGAAATAATAAAGCTATCCAGGGAAAGGGATATACATCTGAATCTCTATACAGATGACAGGCTTTATATTGAAAAAGAATCTGAAGAAGGTAAAGGATATGCAGAGAAGACAGGGCTTCAATATTTTCTTGTAGATTTTGATGATTTTTTAGGGAAAACTTCAACGAAAGCGCTTTTTTTAGGAGAAAACGGGAAACTTTTAAAATTAAAGGAGGAGCTGGAAGAAAAGCTGCCACAGTCAGATTTTGTGTTTTCTCAGCCGACTTATCTGGAAGTCCTGAATAAAGGAGTAAGTAAAGGGAAGGCTGTAAAGGAAATAATGGATAAGTATGGATTTTCTCCTGATGAAGTTATGGCTTTCGGAGACCAGTGGAATGACCTTTCAATGCTGAAAATCGTAAAATATGGATATCTGATGGGAAATGCCTCGGATGAGCTGAAAAAGGAAATTCCACAGGACAGGATAACCCTTTCAAATGACGAAGACGGAATATATCATATAATAAAAGAGATTACAGATTAAGAAATAATATTATAAATGCAGGTGATACAATGGAAAGAAATAGGATATCCCATTTAAAGCTGCACACGGAATATTCCCTTCTGGAAGGAGTAGGGAAAATAGAAGATTATGTTGAAAAATGCAGGGATACAGGGATAGATGCATTGGCAATAACAGATACTGCAATGTTCGGTGTGATAGAATTCTATAAGAAATGTAAAAAGTCGGGAATAAAACCTTTAATAGGACTGGAAGTATTTCTGGACGGTCTAATTTCTGAAGGAGAATATTCTCTTACTTTGCTTGCAAAAACACAGAAAGGGTATAAGAACCTGTGCAAACTTTCAACCCTTTCCTATAGCAGGTTCAATCGAAGGAGAAATAAGATAAAGTATGAGGAACTGATGGAATTTTCAGAAGACCTGTTTATACTTTCAGGAGGGATACATGGTGAAATAGTATCTGGATTAACCCAGTATAAATATCCGGAAGCCAGGAAAACTGCAGAGAAGCTGAAAAAAGATTTCGGTGAAGATTTCTATCTGGAGGTTCCGGCAGCTACAAGACTTGAAAATGTGAGGAAATCCCTATCTGAAATTATAAAGGAGACAGGGATAAAGTATATAATAAGCAATGATGTATATTATCCTAACAAAGGAGAGGGAATACTACAGAAAATAATGTCATCCATAAAAGAAGGAAATAAAATCGAAGTAGACAGATCTGAAATATTTTATGACGATCTTTATCTGAAATCCTATAATCAGATGAAGGAAAGTTTTTCCGGCTTCAATGAGGAATTTTTTAATGAAGGATTGGAAAATATTAACTATATTGTAAGGAACTGTAACGTAGATTTTGAATTTGATAACTTCAAGTTTCCTAAATACAATCTTCCTGAAGGTGTTACAGAAAGGGACTATATACGTAAGCTTGTATATGAAGGGATATCTAAAAAATATCTTGAAAAGGAAATTATGCTTAAGGAAGGGAATAGGGAGGAAGAAAACAGTCTGAAGTCTGAGCTGGCTTCATGTAACCTTTCACATGTGGCTGAGAGGACAGAATATGAACTCGGAATAATAGATAATATGGGGTATAATGGCTATTTCATAATAGTCTGGGATTTTATTAAGTTTGCTAAGGAATCAGGGGTATTTGTAGGACCGGGAAGAGGTTCCGCTGCCGGAAGCATAGTCTCATATGCCCTTGATATAACAGAAATTGATCCTTTAAAATATAATCTGATTTTTGAAAGGTTTTTAAATCCTGGAAGAATTTCAATGCCTGATATAGATATAGACTTTGATCAGGAACAGAGAGAAATTGTAATAGATTATGTCCTAAGGAAGTATGGGAACCACCATGTTGCCCATATAATAACATTTGGCACACTGAAGGCAAGGGCTGCAATAAGGGATGTGGGAAGGGTACTTAATATAGACCTGAAGAAAGTTGACATGGCTGCCAAATATATTCCTTTTAACATGGACCTGAAAACAGCACTTTCATCCATTGAAAATTTACGAAACATGTATGAAGAAGATGATGAAATAAGGAAAATGCTGGACTATTCAATGAAAATAGAAGGCAGGGTAAGGCATGCTTCTGTCCATGCTGCAGGACTTGTAATCTCAAAGGAAGAACTGGAAGAGGAAATACCTACATATTCAGATGGAAAGACATCTGTGTTATCCACTCAGTATCAGATGAAGGAACTGGAGGAGCTTGGAATCTTGAAAATAGATTTTCTGGGGCTGAAAAATCTGACTATCCTAAGAAAGACGATAGAAAATATAGAAAGGATGACAGGTGAAAGAATAAAGCTTACAGAACTGACACTGGAAGATAAGAATGCATATGACCTATTGACAAGGGCTGATACACTGGGGGTTTTCCAATGTGAATCCCATGGGATAAGACAGCTGATGAAAAAAATGAAGGTAGAAAGATTTGAAGATATAGTAGCACTTCTTGCTTTATATAGACCAGGACCTCTTCAAAGCGGAATGGTTGATGACTTTATAGCGGCACGTAATAACAATGCCAAAATAAAATATCCTCATGATTCCTTAAAAGAGATACTGGAAGAGACTTATGGAGTCATACTTTATCAGGAACAGGTAATGAAGATAGCCGGCACTATGGCAGACTATTCATTGGGAGAATCCGATGAATTAAGGAGGGCAATAGGAAAGAAGATACCTGAAATAATTCAGCAGAACAGGGAAAAGTTTGTGAAAAAGGCTGTAGAAAATAATATAGAAAAAGAAAAGGCAGATGAAATATATGACCTTATAGATAAATTCGGAGGATACGGTTTTCCTAAGTCACATTCAGCAGCATATGCACTCATAGTATACTGGACAGCATACTTTAAGGCTAATTTTCCTACAGAATTCTTTGCGGCAGTAATGACTACAGAAATGTATAACATAGACAGGCTCTCCCTGTTTATAAACGAAGCCAGGGAAAAAAATATGGAAGTCAAGGTTCCTGATGTAAACCTGTCCAGTGATGAATTTAAAGTTGAAGGAGATTCTATAAGGTT
The DNA here is from genome assembly GCA_041854625.1 of Leptotrichia sp. Taxonomy (GTDB): domain Bacteria; phylum Fusobacteriota; class Fusobacteriia; order Fusobacteriales; family Leptotrichiaceae; genus Leptotrichia_A. The sequence goes on from JBHACQ010000064.1 coordinate 18,463, forward strand.
TGGCCTGACTGCAATTAAAGGAATTGGTAAGAATCTAGCTTTGTCTATTATTGAAGAAAGGAAAGAAGAATTTCAGTCCTTTACAGATTTCGTGTATAGGATGAAACAGCACGGGATTAACAGGAAACAGCTGGAATCCCTTATCTTGTCAGGGAGTCTGGACAGCTTTCCCGGTAACAGGAAGGAAAAATATATGTCCATTGATAAAGTCCTGGAATGGGCTACAAGAAAATATGAGCTCGAAGAAGACCTGCAGATGATACTTTTCGGAGGCAAGGGAGGGAAAGTAAAAGAATTCATGCTGGAAGAAACAGAAGAATTCTCTCAAGGTATTCTGCTGAAGAATGAAAAGGAATACCTGGGAATATACGTTTCAGACCATCCATTAAATTCATGGAAAACATTCCTTGATATGATAGAGCATACAAGTATTTCAGAACTGGGAAGTTCCAGGAACAGGCGTAGAATAGGTAAGTTTTCAAGGATACGTCTAATAGGGATAATAAAGGATTTGAATAAAATAGTTACAAAGGGTTCAGGGGAGCCGATGGCTAAATTCATGCTGGAAGATTTTACAGGAGTAGCAGAAATCATATGCTTTCCAAGGGAATTCGTTAAACATGGATATAAAATTATGGAAGATTCAGTTGTGATGCTGGAAGGACATATAAATCAGGAAGGTAACAAATATTCAATTGTACTTAATATGATAAGCAGCCTTGAAGATCTGGATGAAAACAGGTTTCTGAACCTATATATTTTAATAGATGAAGAAAGCAGGGAAAGAATAAATGACCTGAAAAAACTTTTAATGAAAAATAAAGGGGATAACCAGGTATATCTGGCAATGACAATAGATAATAAAAAAGAAATTATAAAACTGAATAAAAAATATAATGTGAATCTATCTAGGAATTTTATGGTACAGCTTATAAAAATGATGGGGAAGAAAAAATAAATCTCCGTTAGATTGAAAAAAAGACTTCTATATGATAAAATTAATAGTGAAAAAGATTTCATAAAAAAACTCGAACGAGGAGAAATGGAACTTAAGGATATTAAGGAGTTAATGAAAGTATTAAAGAAGGAAGAAATGAATGAAATAAAAGTAAGATATGGTAATGTAAGGCTTACTTTAAAAAATTCTGAAGAACCTTTAATTGAAAATGGAAAAAAGGAAGTTGAGAAGACAGTAGTAGAAAAGGAAATTGAACCTGCTGTGAAGGAAGAAGTTATTAAGTCACAGAATGTAGGGAAAATAAAACTTTTAAATATTGAAAAAGGTATGGAAGTTCAGAAGGGAACTAAACTAGGGAAGATAAGTACTATAGGTGTAGAGACAGATGTAAAATCGCCAGTAAAAGGGATTTTAAAGGAGATCCTGGTTTCAGATCAGGCAGCAGTTGATTTTGCAAAGCCTTTATTTATAATAGAGTTATTGTAATATCTATTATTTCTAGAAAATAAAACTCAGGAGGACTTATGTTTAAAAAAATATTAATTGCAAATAGAGGAGAAATAGCCGTAAGAATAATAAGGGCGGCAAGAGAGCTCGGAATAGCTACAGTTGCAGTCTATTCAGAAGCTGACAGAGAATCACTGCATGTAAAGCTGGCAGATGAGGCAGTATGTATAGGGCCTGCAAGCAGTTCAGATTCATATCTGAAAATACCTAATATAATTTCTGCAGCACAGATTACGGAAAGTGAGGCAATACATCCGGGATACGGATTTCTGGCTGAAAATGCTTCTTTTGCTAAAATATGTGCCCAGAATGATATAGTATTTATAGGACCTAAGCCTGAACTTATCAGTATGATGGGGGACAAGGCTACAGCGAGGGAAACTGCAATAAAAAATAAAGTTCCTATAACGAAGGGATCAGATGGAATAGTTTCTGATCTGGAGGAAGCTAAAAAAACTGCTAAATGGATTACTTATCCCGTTATGATAAAGGCAACTGCCGGCGGAGGCGGAAAAGGGATGAGGATAGCCCATAATGAAAAGGAACTGGTGGAAAATTTTGTTGCAGCAAGGAATGAAGCAGAGGCAGCTTTTGGGAATCCGGATGTATATATGGAAAAATATGTTGAAGAACCTAGGCATGTGGAAATACAGGTTATCGGTGACAAGTTTGGAAATGTTGTTCACCTGGGAGAAAGGGACTGCTCCATTCAGAGAAGGCACCAGAAACTGATAGAAGAAGCACCTTCGGCAGGAATAGATGCAAGGACAAGGGAAAAAATGGGGAAATTTGCAGCAAAACTTGCTAAAGGAATAGGATATGACAGTGTAGGAACACTGGAATTTCTTGTGGATAAGAGTATGAACTTCTATTTTATGGAAATGAATACAAGGATACAGGTGGAGCATACTATAAGTGAAGAAATAACAGGAGTAGATCTGATAAAGGAGCAGATAAGGGTAGCAGCAGGAGAGAAACTTAGTATCTCCCAGAAGGATATCGAAATTGAAGGGCATGCTATAGAATGTAGGATAAATGCTGAAGATTGTGAAAATGGATTTTTACCTTCAAGTGGGATTCTTGAAAAATATATTCCTTCAGGGGGGATAGGAGTAAGGGTTGATTCCCATTCCTATCAGAATTATGAAATTCCACCTTATTATGACTCTATGATAGCTAAACTTATTGTAAAGGGTAAAACAAGAGAAGAAGCAATAGAGAGAATGAAGAGGGCTTTAGGAGAATTTATAGTTGAAGGTGTTGACACAACAATACCTTTCCATCTGAAAGTACTAGATAATGAATATTTCAGGAAAGGTACAATATATACAAACTTTATAGAAACACATTTTAAGGAAACATTAGGAAAATAAAATAATACAGGAGGTAACGATATGAATGAGTTAGGAAATATAAGCATATCACAGGAAGTAGTAGCAACAATTGCAGAATCAGTTATCGTTGAAATTGAAGGGGTACACAGTTTAGTGGGGAATACATCTAAAAATGAAATAACAAAATTTTTCCAAAGCGTGTCATCAGGAGGTAATAGGGGAATAGAAGTTGAAGTAGGAGAAACTGAATGTACATTGGATCTTTATATTATTGCAAAATTAGGGTATCAGCTTCCAGCACTGGCAGGGGAAATTCAGACTAAGGTAGTTAAAGCTATTACTGAAATGACAGGGTTAAAAGTTCAGGAAGTGAATGTATTTATACAGAAGGTGGTTAAGGATACACCGGTTCAGGAAACTAAAGTAAGCCTTCCTGAAATTGATACTGTAACTGAAGAAGAAAAATAAAGGAGTGATTTATGATAGCATTGTTAGGTCTTTTAGCAAAACTGTCTGTAATATTTGGATTTTTTGGAGTAATATTTGCCAGTATTTCAGATATAGTAATGAAGACAGATTATATGTCCAGGTTAGACAGCATGATTAATCTGGGCAGTACGAAAGTGAAAATAGTTTTAATACTGCTGTCAGCAGTATATCTGGTTATCTTTTTCCTTGCATACATAAATAGGCTGACAAAATATTCCCAGAACCGAAAAGTAAAAAACAAGAGTGGAGAAATAGAAGTTACGATAAAAACAATAAATGAAGTAGCTAAAGACTTCCTTATGTCACAGGATATAATTAAGAACTCGAAAATTAAGTCTTTTCCGCAAGGTAAGTCTGTAGTCATCGAAGCAGTTGTTGATACTTATAATGTAGATAATTTAAGTAACAGGCTATCAAAAATGCAGGATGAAATGTCAGAATTTGTCTTTAATGCTACAGGAATAAATGTGAAAAAAAGTAAAGTGAAATTGAAGAAAGTTCTAGGAGAGACAATTGTTGAAAAAAAGATAATTGAAAATGTAGAATCGGTTCCTGTAACTCCTCCGGTACATGAAAATACAGGGGAAGTTTCACATGAAGTTCTAGAATCTCCATTAATAGACAGTAGTCAGAAAGAAGGGGAAAATCTATAATGACACGTAGACAGATTCGTGAAGAAATATTTAAACTTCTTTTTGAGAGGGAACTAGTAGATAACGATATTAATAAGAGAATTGATGAAGTGATATTAGAAGAAAAGATAGAGAAACCAGCTCATATTGAATTTCTTAAGTCGTACATTACCGAAATAATATCTAATGAAGAAATCCTTATAAAGAGAATAAAGGAAGTACTTAAGGGATGGACATACGAGAGATTGGGAACTCTTGAAAAAGTTCTGTTAAAACTGTCTTTTTATGAAATTACAATAAAGAAAGTGGAACATGAGATAGCTATAAATGAAGCAATAGAAATTGCAAAGAAATATTCCTATAATGATACAAAGGAATTCTTAAACGGTATTCTTGCTCAGTTAGTAAATGAGGAAGAATAAGATTTTAAAACGGATAATTTTAATGAAAAAACTTTTACTGAAATTGTAAAAAATTTCGTAGAAGTTTTTTATATGGCTCTATGTCAAGAGTGGGGGTGAAAAAAGTTCGATAACCTTAAGATATTCTAAGCTGAATAAGCTTTTTCAGGTTGTCGAATTTTTTTATCCCATAGCTTAAGCTCCATATATTAACAACCCTGTAATCATGGATATTCATCTTCTTTCCACAACATCTATCTCTATTATCTATTCTGTCTCCAAATACATGATATATGTTACCAGTCAGTTCAACTTTTTTTACTTTTACATCTTTTATTTCAGGTCTGAATGTGATAAAATTATTTTACAATAAGGGTATTTAGTTATTTTTCAGCTTTAGCGAATATTGCCGAAGATGTATACCAGACCCACAGGCAAAGAAGAGCG
>JBHACQ010000065.1:0-27325 GCA_041854625.1 Leptotrichia sp.
AAAATATTGAAAATAAATGAAATAATAGCGGGATTATCAATTGAAAATATAGGAAATAATATATTTTTTAACTGGATAGATATAAATTTCATAATAAAAAAGATGATAATGAGAATAAGTGGTATATTAAATGAAGATTTAACTAAAGATGACTTATTATTTGATTATCTTGTATATCATATAAAACCCTGTATTTATAGGATGAAAAATAATATAGAAATAGATGAAGAACTGTACATGAATTTAGTAGAAATAGAACGGGAAGTAATAGAATCAGTGAAAATATCAGCAAAAGAAATAGAAGAAATATTTGAATTTAGATTTAGTGAAATTGAAATAATGCTCCTTGCATATCATATAAAAGCTGCTATTATGAGAAATAATCATGTATTGGACAAAAAAATTATATTAGTATGCAAGTTAGGGTATGGAACTTCAAAAATACTAGAGGCGAATTTAAAGAATAAGTATAACGTAGATGTGGTAAAAATTATTGGTGAATATGAAATAGAGGAAAGTCTTAAAGGAGAAATAGGAATAGATGCAATATTGACTACAATAGATTTAAAAATGAATGTTGGAATTCCTATAATAAAAATAACTCCAAATCTGACAGAAGAAGATGTAAGTAAAATGAAGAAAATAGGTATAACAATCAATCAGAAGAAAATACCATTATCTAAATTGATGGATATAATAAGAAAAAATTGTGTGGAAATAAACGAGGAGAAAATACTAAAAGAATTAAAAGGCGAATTTCCAGAAATACTATATGAGGACTATAAGAAAGAAGAATTTCCTAATTTGAAACGGGAGATTCAGCAAGAAAATTTTCTTATTATTGAAGATAAAATTTATTGGGAAGAAGCAATACGGAAAATGGGGGAATTATTGGAAATAAATATGATTGCAACTAAAAAATATACTGATGAAATAATAAATACTATAAATAAAGTGGGACCGTATTTTGTGTTGGAGAATGGAATAGCAGTTCCTCATGGTGGATCTATGAATGAAATAAAAAGAAGTGGGATAGTTCTTATTATTTTTAAAAATGAAATAAAATTTGAAAATAATAAGAAAGCATCAATATTCCTGGGAATAGCTTCTAAAGATAAAGAATATTATTCAAAAATTTTAAATGAAATTTTAATTTTATCTAATAAAGTAAATATAACGGAAAATATAGGCAGAATACAAGACTATAATGACTGGAAGACATTTATAATAGATAATATATAAAAATTAATTATGAAAGGAGGAAAAATAGTGTTAAAAGAAATAATTGACAACAAAAGATATAGTTTCCATCAGAACTGCAACAATTGGAAGGAAGCTGTCAGATTTTCCTGTATACCATTGATAGAAGATGATGTGATAACAGAAGAATATGCTGAAAAAATAATAGAATCTATAACTAAATATGGTCCATATGTAATAATAACCCAGGACGTTGCAATTCCTCATTCAGCTTTAGGACAAGACGGAGTTAAAAAATGTGGAATAGGATTTATGAAAGTAGAAGAGCCGGTTTATTTTATTGAAGGAAATACCGAAAAAAGAGCAAAAATTTTTTTTACATTGGCAGCAAATAACCCTGATGAACATTTAAAAAAAATGGAAGAACTGACAAATATATTAATTAATGATGAGATACTAGAAAAAATAAAAAATGTAAAAAATATAGACGAATTAAAGAAAATATCAGAGGAATATAATGTTTAATCAAATGAAAGAGAGTGATTGATAATGGATAAGATATTAGATTTATTTTTAAAGCAAATCTTTGGTCAACCCTTCATGTTAATGGGAATAGTTGTTTTTATAGGTTACTGTTCTATGGGAGAAAAAATATCTAAATCTGTAATGGGAGCTGTGAAAGCATCAATTGGAGTATTGGTTTTAGGGATAGGTTCAGGAGGCTTGATAACAAATTTTAATAAAGTTATTGATGTAATAAGGGAAGGAAGAGGATTAAAAGGAGCGGGTCTTAATACATATCCTACAATGGTAGAAGGATTTGAAAAAATGGATAAAGTCTTAGGTGCGGGAATAGGAGCTTCATGGGGAATATATACATTATTATTGGCATTTATATTAAATATAATATTAGTATACTATAATAAATACACTAAAATAAAATCAGTTTTCTTAACAGGGAATGTAATGCTAGTTCAGGCAGGTATCAGTACATATTTAGTCTGGAGATATTTTAACTTATCAGCAATTCCTACGATAATAATAGCTTCTATAGTAACTGCTATTTATTGGGGGATATTCTCTACATTACTTATAAAACCGACTAATGAAATAACAAATTCTGATTTTACTGTAGGTCATCAGCAGATGTTCATGTGCTGGATAGCATATAAAATAGGGAAACTATTTGGTAATCCTGAAAAAGACAATATTGAAAATAAGAAGCTGCCTCCTCTTTTAAACATATTTCAGGATAACGTCATTGCGACAGCATTTATAATGCTAGTGTCTCTTGGAATTTTATTTATAGTAATGGGAAAAGAAAATATAGCTCTGCTGAAAAGCAAAGAATATTTAAATCAGATGGGATTAAAAAATAATTTTATATTTCTGATTTGGGAATCATTTATTCTAACTTCATATATTTATGTGCTTCTAGCAGGAGTAAGAATGTTTGTTGGAGAATTAATGGCATCCTTTAAGGGTATATCTGATAAAATGCTTCCAGGAGCAGTTCCGGCAGTAGATTGTGCAGCTACATTTGCTTTTTCGCCTAAGGCAGTAATTCTAGGATTAGTGTTTGGGACTATAGGACAAGTTGTAGGGCTCCTGTTACTTATTATATTTAAATTTCCAATATTTATTATTCCAGGATTTATACCGTTATTTTTTGATAATGCTACAGTCTCAATATTTGCAAATAAATATGGAGGATGGAAGGCATCAATGGTACTTGTAGTATTGTGTGGAATAGTACAGATTCTTGGTTCAGGATTGGCTCTAAGTTTACTGGATATGAAGTGGTGGCAGGGAAGTGCTGATTATTCAACAGTATGGGTGGTAATAATATATGTATTTAAATATGTGGGAAGTTTTTTAGGAATTCCCGTAGTAGGATAAGAAGGAGATGGTAAAATGATTAAATTATTATGTGTATGTGGAAATGGAATGGGAACAAGTACAATTTTAAAAATTAATTTGAAAAATATCTGTAAAAAACATAATCTGGATGTGGATGTTGAATCTTGTGCTGCAGGGGAAGCAATGGCGTATATTAACGGGATTGATTTGATAATAACAAGTCCTGAATGGGCTAATATGATTCCTCCATCAGAAGCCAAAATAGTTCAGACTCAAAATTTAATAAATGTAGATGAAATAGAAAAAACGTTACTGGATGCATTGAAACAATATTTTCCAAAAGAATTAAAAGGATAAGGAGTGATTATAATGGGAATAATTAGGACAGTTTTAGGAGATATAGATTCGAAAGAATTGGGATTTACAATGGCACATGAACATATTCTTACAAATCCTAAAGGGACAGGATCAAAAAATGAATTAGATCATAAATTAGATAGTATAGAAAAAGCAATAGAAATGTGTAAAAACTATAAGAATGTCGGAGGAAGTGCATTGATAGAATCTACACCTGAATCATGGGGACGGAATGTAGCTGGAATGGTGCTTGCTTCAAAAGAGTCTGGAGTACATATAGTTGCCTGTACAGGCTTTATATGTGAGGAACATAGTAATATAAGAGAAGTATTTGAAGGTAAATCAATAGAACAGATAAAAGACATTTTTGTAAAAGATGTGAAAGAAGGAATGGATGGAACCAATGTAAAAGCAGGATGGTTAAAGGCAGGAGCAGCTTATAACTATATAAGTGATTTAGAAGAAAAAGGTATAAGAGCTTCAGCAAGGGCAGCAATAGAGACAGGTACCTGCCTTCACTTTCATACTGGAGCAGGAACGATGGGATTGGAAATAATAGAAATAGTGGAACAGGAAGGGTTAGAATTAGACAGAGTTATTATAGCTCATGTAGATAGATTTCCTGACTGGTGGTATCATAAAAAAATGTTAGAAAAAGGAGTGAATATAATATATGATGGACCTGGGAAGGCAAAATATTATCCAGATTCAATGAGAGTAGACTTAATAAAAAAAATAATTGAACACGGTTTTGAAAAGCAGTTAATGTTAAGTAACGATATGGGAAGAAGAAGTCATCATAAGGTATATGGATATGGACCTGGCTTTGAATTTATTCCTACAAAATTTATACCTAGATTACTGGAAGAAGGTATATCTCAAAATTCAATTGATAACTTTATGATTCATAATCCTGCAAGGGTTTATTCGTTAAAGGAGATATAAAATGGAAAAAGTGAAACTACAGCTAGCATTAGATGTTTTATCACTTCATGAAGTAATAGAAATTTGTGAAAAAGTAAAAAAATATGTAGATATTTTTGAAGCGGGAACATTGTTATGCCTATCTGAAGGGATAAAATCAATTGAAAAATTAAAAATGAAATTCCCTGGTCATAAAATACTGGCGGATATACGTATAATTAAGGCAGGAAAAGTATTGTCAGATTTGGTATACAGCCATGGTGCTGATATTGTTACTTTAATGAGTGATTCTGATGAAGAAACTATAAAGGCAGTTTGTGAAAAGGCATTATATTATGACAGGGAGATACAGATAGAAATAAATAATAATTTTTCAGAAGAGCAGTTAAAAATATGGAAAAAATACAATATAAATAAAGTAATAATGCATAGACATTCAGAGTTGAAAGATATAGATAGTAAGTTTAACTTTAAAAATTTCATATCTTTGATAGAGGAGTTAGGAAAAAATGGATTTGAAACAGGAATAACAGGAGGAATAAAAGCAGAAGATATAAAATTGTTCAAAGGCTTGAAAATCAGTTCTTTTATAATTGGAAGAGAAATAATAAAAGCAGAAAATCCAGAAAAGACTGCAGAATATTTTAAAAAAGAAATAGAGAAGTATTGGAAATTATAAAATATAGTAAAAATGGAAGAGGGTGAAGAAGTAATGTTATCTGAGGACAGGATACAGGAATTAAGAGATGCAGGACGAAGAATAAGGAAAAGAGTATTAAAGCTGGCAATCGAAAAAGATGGATGTTATTTGAGTCAGGCACTTTCTGCAGCTGATATTTTTGCATGTTTATATTTAGAGATAATGAATATTACAGAAAGTGAGGAACCTCTTATTCCAAGAAAGCTTATAGGTCTTCCTGGAGATAGTAATTATCATACAGGTGCAGGTTATAACGGTGAAAAGGGAAAGCAGTATGACAGATTGTTGATATCTCCATCCCATTATGCTGCAACAGTTTATTCGACATTGGCAGAATGTGGGAGACTGGATGATAAGGCACTGGATGAATTTAATACTGATGGTAGTACTCTGGAAATGATAGGAGCAGAGCATTCTCCAGGATTTGAACTGACAACAGGTTCATTTGGGCAGTGTATAAGTCAAGCAGCAGGAATAGCATATGCCAGAAAAAGGAAAGGTGATACTGGAAGAGTATTTGTATTCTTATCAGATGGAGAACTGCAGGAAGGTCAGACTTGGGAAGCTTTTCAGGCAATGGCATTTTATAGGCTGGATAACATGATTGTATATGTAGATGTAAATGGTCAGCAGGTAGATGGTGCAACGAAGGATACGATGAATATAGAGCCGATAGATAAAAGGTTTGAGGCTTTTGGTTCTAAAGTAGTTATTATAGATGGGCATGACCATCGAAAATTATGTAGTGCGATAAATTATAGGGAAAAAAACAAACCTCTAGTGATACTATGCTATACAGATACATGTTATGGGATAAAGGAGTTGGAATACAGGAAGCCGAATCTTCATTATGTAAGATTTAAGAAAGAGGAAATGGAACTATTTAGGAAAGTATATGAAAATATGTAATTGAGAGGTGAAAAAGTGGAAATTTTAAACCAGGTTCATAGTAGAAACTTAGTAAGGTGGGCACGGAATAAATCTGAAATTATTGTTATGTCAGGAGACCTGACAGGTTCAACAGAAATAGCATTGTTTAAGAAAGAATATCCTGAAAGATTTTTGTCAATGGGACTATCAGAACAGAACATGTTAAGCTGGGCTGGTGGCATGGCAAGAGAAGGATATATACCTTTTCTACATACCTTTGCAGTATTTCTTTATAGAAGACCCTATGATCAGCTAGCTATGTCTGTAGCATATCCTAATCTGAAAGTCAGAATATTTGGATTTCTACCTGGAATAACAACTCCAGGAGGAGTAAGCCATCAGGCAATAGAAGATATAGCAGTTTTAAGAGGGCTTCCCAACTTAACAATAGTAGAAATGGGAGATGCAACTGAAGTTGAAACTTTACTAGATGGAATAGAAAATATAAATGGTCCGGTGTATATTAGAATGTTAAGAGGGGAAATTCCTCGCTTATTTAATAAAAATGAACCATTTCAGGTAGATAAAGTGAGAATACTAAAAAAAGGAAATGATATAACTTTATTTTCATCAGGAATATGTACAGAAGAAGCAATAAAAGCCATAAATATAATAGAAAAAAATGGGATATCAGTATGTCATGTACATGTATCTACTTTGAAGCCATTTTCTGACCCTGAAATATTAAAATGTATAAAAAGAGCAAAATATGGAATAATTTCAATGGAAAACCATAATATAATAGGTGGGCTGGGAACCTGTCTTTCTGAAGTCATGGCAGAAAATGGAGTAAATCAAAAATTATACCGGATAGGAATAAAAGATGTATACGGATATGGTTCTTCAAGGAAGTATCTAATGAGGAAAATGGGTATCGATGCAATTGAACTATTAAAAGTAGTAGAGAAAATTACAGGGAAAAATTTGAAGATAGATGAAGAATTTATAGAAAAAAGAGAAGAAGCAAAAGATAAACTGATAGACTATAATCAGCTTGAAGCATTATAATGGAGATGATAGAATTGATATTAGAGAAATTACGTGAAGAAGTATTAAAAGCCAATATGGCACTTATTGAAAATAACTTAGTAATGTGGACGAGTGGAAATGCAAGTGCCAGAGATCCTGAAACAGGATATGTGATTATAAAACCTAGCGGAGTTCCGTTTAAAGAATTGACTAAAGAAAATCTGGTTATAGTTGATATAGAAGGGAATATCATAGAAGGGAACCTGTCTCCTTCTGTGGACACACCATCTCATCTATATGTCTATAAACATAGAAGAGATATCAATGGGATTGTACACACACATTCTCCTTATGCAACTAGCTTTGCTATAAGAGGAGAACCGTTAGAGATATATACAACAACATCAGCTGCAGTATTTGGAGAAAGAATAAACTGCTCAGACTTTGCAGTAATAGGTGAAGAAGAAATTGGAAAACAGATAGTTGAAAAAATAGGAGGTAATTCAGCGATATTGATAAAGAATCATGGAGTATTTACTATAGGAAGGGGTCTTCAAGAAGCATTGAAATCAGCAGTAGTACTTGAAGAAACAGCACAAGTTGTACATTATGCGCTGCTTAGAGGGAAAGTAGAAAAATTATCTGATGAAACTATAAAAAAAGGGTATGATATATATCATAATACCTATGGTCAGGATAAAGGACTAGATAAAAAATTGTAAAGTAAAATCATAGTCTATGGAAATTTTAGATTAGAAAAAACGGGATAGTTCATAGAACATTTAATCCCGTTTTTTAATATAAAAAGAAGCTATATTAGAATTCCTATAAATTTGCATAGTTATGATGAACTTTCTGCACATCATCATCATTTTCCAGAAGATCAACCAGCTTTCTTAACTTTTCTTCATCTTCAGCTCCCATTGATTCTACTTCAATGGAAGGAACGAACTGGATATCTGCTTCCAGTAATTCATATCCTGCATTTCTTAAAGCCCCTGCTACGGCATCAAAATTTTCTGTAGAAGTTGTAATATAGAAACTGTCTTCAAGCGACTCCATGTCATCCATTCCAGCTTCCAGTGCAATTTCCATAATTTCTTCTTCAAGTGTCTTTTCAGTTTTTTCTATTATAATTTCACCTTTTCTTTCAAACATGTAGGAAACACATCCGGAAACTCCAAGATTTCCTCCATTACGATCAAAAATAGTCTTAACATTTGAAGCAGTCCTGTTCTTATTATCAGTAAGTGCTTCAACAATAATTGCAACACCTGCCGGTCCGTATCCTTCATAGTTTAAAGTATCAAAGTTGGCGGAACCGTCAGCTCCGGATCCTTTCTTTATTGCCCTGTTTATATTATCATTAGGCATATTTATAGCTTTAGCTTTTTCAATGGCATGTTTTAATGCGACGTTAAATTCAGGATTGTCTCCTCCTCTGGCAGCAACTGTAATTAATCTGACAAGTTTTGTAAATGAAGCAGCCCTTTTCTTATCCTGGGCTTCCTTACGTCCTGCTATTGTACCATGTCTTCCCATAATTTCCTCCATTTTTAGAATATATAGGAATTATAGCATATTTTTTTTTAAAGTCAAATATTAGGGATATTGAAAAAAAAAAAAAATTGGAATATAATACGAAGTAGAGACAGCAATTTTTGAAGGAACTTAAAAAAGCTATAAAGGATTACAGAACATTTTTGAATGGAAAGATTCTGAAAATTAATGATGTTAGGAGAAAAAATGAGCAATAAATATTTAAAATTGAAACCCTCTGAAGACTTTTCTTTAAAATACAATATGAAAAGTTTTAATATAGAATATGTTAATCTGTTTTCTGAAAAGAAGGAAATGGAACTGTTTATAATGGTGAATGACTACAGTGCAAGGGAAGAACTGCTTGATTTAAGGAAACTCCTGCATAAGAATCTGGGAGCTGACTTGAAGCTGCGGATAAAGATAAACGTGAATCCTGAAACAGTAGAAAAGAATATAAAGGAATTTATTGAATTTCTCATTGATAACTATAAATCTGAAAGTGTAAGGCACCAGTACATTTTTGCGAACTATAAGGTTGAGACAGAAGGGGAAAATATAAATATAGCATTGCCAATCGAACATCTCCTTGAACAGGCAAAAGAATCAGAATTATCTGGAGAGCTTTCACAGAGGATATATAATATGACAGGAAAAATCTTTAAAATAAATTTTGTTAACGATGAATTTGAAGAAGTCCAAAGGGAAATAAGGGAAAAAGAAAAACTGGAAAGGGAAGTCAAGATGGAAGAGCTTCCAGTATATGAAGCAGTCGCTCCGCAGGCTGAAAAGAAGCTTCCCAGTGCATATAACGGATTCAGGAAGAAGATTGAGGACAGGGATGCCAGCCCCTTCAGTTCATTGGAAATCCTTAATTCAGGAGAAAATATCGCCCTGGAAGGACAGATATTTGAACTTACTATATCTGAAACAAAAAGCGGAAATATCAAATATGACTTCTACATTACTGACTATACCGATTCTATTGGCTGCAGAATATTTGGAAAACAGAATGAAGACCTGAAGATAAGGCTGAATGACTGGGTAAAAGTAAACGGGATATTTGAACAGGACAGGTTTTCAGGAGAATTTTATATAAATACGAAAAAAGTTGATATACTGGAAGTAAAAACCCCTAAAAGGGAAGATAATGCTCCAAAGAAGAGGGTAGAACTTCATGCTCATACTAATATGAGTGAAATGAGTGGAGTAGTGTCGGCTCAGAACCTTGCAAAAAGGGCAAAAGATTTTGGTCATAGCGGTGTAGCAGTAACAGATTTCGGAGTAGTACACTCATTCCCGTTTGCCTACAAGGAGGCAGATGAAAATTTCAAGATTATTTTTGGTATAGAGGCATATGTTGTAGATGACGAGCAGGAAATGATTACAAAACCTAAAGATATCTTGATAGAAGAAGAGACATATGTAGTTTTTGATATAGAAACGACAGGTCTTGATCCTTATAAGGATAAAATAATTGAAATAGGGGCAATAAAGCTGAAGGGAAAGAATATTATAGAAACATTTTCAGTATTTATAAATCCTGAAATGGAAATACCTGAAGAAATAACAGAACTTACAAATATTACTAATGATATGGTGAAAGATGCCGAAACTATTGAGAAAGTCCTGCCTGAATTTCTGGAATTCTGTAAAGATACTACAGTTGTTGCCCATAATGCAAAATTTGATGTCGGTTTCATAAATCAGAAGGCAAGGAATGAGGGTCTGGAGTTTTCTCCAAGTGTAATTGATACGCTTCACTGGGGAAGAATCCTCCTGCCGGATCAGAAAAGGTTCGGTCTTAAGAATATTGCAAACTATTTTAATATAAGTCTTGAAAATCACCATAGGGCTGTAGATGATGCCAAGGCAACGGCAGAAATATTCCAGAAGTTCTTAAATATGGTTCTAAGTAAAGGGGTAATGAAGTTAACGGAAATAAACAGTGAACTCCAGACAAATATACAGAATGCAGAAACAATGAATACTATCATACTTGTGAAGAACCATGCAGGATTAAGGGCATTATATGAACTTGTATCAAAAAGCCATATAGAATTTTTTGGAAATAGGAAACCGCGTATTCCAAAGACACTCTTAAATGAAATGAGGGAAAACCTGCTGCTGGCAAGTTCTGCATCCGGAGGATTCCAGAATAGCGGAGAACTTGTAAATCTTTATTTCAGAGGAACCGAAAAGGAAGAGATTGAAGAAAGGGCAAAATTTTACGATTACATTGAAATACATCCTTCAGGAAACTATATAGATCTGGATGGTAATGGAGAAATAGACAACTTAGAGGTAATTGAAGAGATGAACAGGTATTTCTACCAGCTCGGGAAGAAACTGGGAAAACTGGTTGTTGCCACAGGCGATTCCCATTATCTGGAAGAAAGGGAGGCAATTAATAGAAGTGTACTCGTGCTGGGAAGCGGAATGGGGAGACGTGCCTTCTCATATGATAAGAAGCTGTATTTTAAGACAACAGAGGAAATGCTGGAGGAATTTTCTTATCTGGGAAGTGACATAGCTTATGAAACTGTCGTGGAAAACACAAATTTAATCAGTGACATGATTGAAAATGTGAGACCGGTTCCTAAAGGATTTTATCCACCTAAGATAGAAGGTGCTGAAGAGGAAGTAAGGGAAATGACCTATAGGAAGCTGCATGAACTTTATGGGGAGAATGTACCTGAACATCTGAAGGAAAGGATAGAAAAGGAACTGAATTCCATAATAGGTAACGGCTTTGCCGTATTATATCTGATAGCCCAGAAGTTGGTTAAGAAGTCGCTGGATAATGGCTATCTTGTAGGGTCAAGAGGTTCAGTAGGTTCGTCGATAGTGGCATATCTGATGGGGATAACAGAAGTAAACGGACTGTATCCGCATTACAGGTGTCCTAACTGTAAGTCTACAGAATTCAGTGAAGAAGAAGGAAGCGGAGTAGATTTAGACGATAAGGACTGCCCTCATTGCGGTACGAAATATATAAAAGACGGACATGCTATACCGTTTGAAGTGTTTATGGGATTTGATGGAGATAAGGTACCTGATATTGACCTGAATTTTTCAGGAGAATATCAGGGGGAGATACATAAGTATACAGAAGAACTGTTTGGAGCTGATAATGTCTTCAGGGCAGGTACAATAGCTACACTGGCTGAAAAGAACGCTTTCGGCTATGTCAAGAAATATTTTGAGGAAATTGAAGGTACTCCGGAAATAAGTAAGAGAAAAGCAGAAATTATGAGGGTTGCAAAAGGGTGTGAAGGAGCAAGGAAGACAACAGGGCAGCATCCGGGAGGAATGATAGTAGTTCCGAAGGACAAGTCCATATATGATTTCTGTCCGATTCAGAGACCTGCAAATGATATGTCTTCTGATTCAAAGACTACACATTTTGACTATCATGTGATGGATGAACAGCTTGTAAAACTGGATATACTGGGACATGACGACCCTACAACATTAAGGATACTTCAGGATCTGACAGGTATTGATATTTATTCCATTCCCCTTGATGACAGGAAAGTAATGAGCCTGTTCAGCAGTACGGAAGCTCTTGGGGTGACTCCTGAACAGATAGGTTCTCCAGTAGGCTCTTCCGGAATACCTGAATTTGGGACTTCCTTTGTAAAGCAGATGCTTGTAGATACGAAACCACAGTCATTTGCAGAACTGGTAAGGATATCAGGGCTTTCCCATGGGACGGATGTTTGGCTTAACAATGCGCAGGAATATGTAAGAAACGGGACTGCAACCCTGAGTGAAATAATAACTGTCCGTGATGACATAATGAACTACCTCATAGACAGTAAGCTGGACAAGTCCCTGGCATTTACAATAATGGAATTTGTAAGGAAGGGACAGCCGACAAAAAATCCTCAAAAATGGAAGGAATATTCACAGATAATGAAGGAACATAACGTAAAACAGTGGTACATTGATTCGTGTGAAAAGATAAAATATATGTTCCCTAAAGGCCATGCAGTCGCTTATGTAATGATGGCTGTAAGGATAGCTTATTTTAAGGTTCATTATCCTCTGGAATTCTACACGGCATTTTTAAACAGGAAAGTGGATGACTTTAAAATGACGGCTATGTTTAAGCCTGTTGATGAACTGAAGAAGTCGAAAAAGGAACTGGATGGGAAAGGAAACCTGAATGCAAAGGAAAAACAGGAACTTTTCCTGTATGAAATACTTATTGAGATGCATTACCGTGGAATAGAGCTTCTCCAGCTTGACATATATAAGTCTGAAGCCAGAAGCTTTAAAATAGAAGGCGGAAAGATACGTATGCCTCTTATAGCAATGGATGGACTGGGAGAAGCTGTCGCATTTAATGTCATAGAAGAAAGAGGAAAAGGGGATTTCCTTTCAATGGAAGACCTTGTGAAAAGGACAAAGCTTAATAAGACGGTTATGGACTTACTGAAGACATATAACTGTATTCCTGAACTTTCAGCAACAAACCAGCAGACACTATTCTAAAAAATATGAAATGAAAATATAAAAAATGAGCCTGTTTTAAGCCGGGAAGATAAGCTTCTGAAGTTTATCTGATAATATCCTGCCTGAAACAGACTCATTTTAATTTTATTAGGGAAGGGACTAAGTATTTACCCTTACCCCGTATTTTACATATTTTGCCCAGTAAGGACTTTTTAAGGAGGAAAGCACAACACCTTTGGAAGAGGAAGCATTAATGAATAATGAATTTCCTACATAGACGGCAGTATGGTTTGTCCTGCCTTCCGGCTTGAAAAATATAATATCCCCTGGTTTCAGGTTTTTAATTGCAATTTTCTTTCCTTCCTTAACCTGCTGTGTTGAAACTCTCGGGAGCTCATAACCAAAAACTTCACGGTATGCCCTACGTGTTAATGCAGAACAGTCAATTCCTCTTCTGGAATCTCCTCCCCAGGCGTATCTTGTACCCTTCCATTTACTGAAGAAAGTCAGAAGTTTTTTTTCAACATTAGCCTGTTTTTTTTCAATGGGATTTCCTGAAACTGCTATCCTGCTATGTTTTTTACGTAATTCTGTCATTTTAGTTTCAAGAAGTGAAGTTCTGTTGTGGGAAGGAATACTGTAAATCCCATTATTTGACAGTGTCTTTTTAGAAACGGTACTTTTTTTATGGGGTTTTACTGTCTTTTCCTTCTTGTTATTGTCACTTTTGCTGTCTTTCTTTTTTACAGTCTTTGCCTGCAGGCTTGAAGTTATTATAGTCAGGAACATGCATGCGGCAGTAAGAAATTTTCTTTTTTTCATATGACGCTCCTTTAATAGAGATATCTTTCCTTAATTTAAATAATGTAAACTAGATAAAGTAATTTTATTGATTATAGCATTTATTTTAAAAAAAGTAAAATTGACTTTGAAGGCTAAAAGGACTATAATAGCTTATATATGCTGATATATGTATGAAAAGTGTGAAAAAAAGTGAATATATTTGCTGACTATAATAGCTGCTGAAAGGAGCAAGGATGAAAAAATATGATTTTGAGACAATAGTAAGTAAAAAAGGTCAAGGTTCATATAAATGGGAACAGATGTATAAAGTGAATCCCGACATCGGAGAAGAAATAATTCCACTGTCAGTCGCAGACATGGAACTGAAAATAGCACCTGAAATAACAGAAGGACTGAAGAAGCATCTTGACGAGGCCGTCTTAGGGTATACAGGGACTTATGAAGCATACTATAATGCGGTAATCAGCTGGATGGACAGAAGGCATGACTTCAAGATAAAGAAGGAATGGATAGTTACTTCATCAGGAGTAGTTTCAGCCATCTATGACGGAGTCAAAGCTTTTACAGAGGAAGGTGAAGGGGTGATAACATTTACACCTGTATACTATCCATTTTATGGGGCAATAAAAGACAACAACAGAAAACTTATAGGATGTGAACTGATATGCAATGAAGGCTATTATGAGATAGATTTTGAGAAGTTTGAAAAAATGGCTAGAAATGAAAATAATAAGCTCCTTATTTTATGCAGTCCTCATAATCCTGTAGGAAGGGTATGGAAGAAAGAAGAACTTGAAAGGATAGGCGAGATTGTACTGAAAAATAATATGACTGTAATTTCAGATGAAATTCACTCTGATATACTGATGCCCGGATATGAACATACAGTATTTCAGAAGTTGTCCCGTGAACTGGCAGAAATAACAGTGACATGTACAGCTCCGACAAAGAGCTTTAATCTTGCAGGGGTGGGAATATCAAATATAATTATACAGAACAGGGAACTTAGGAAAAAATTTCTGGCAGAACAGGGAAAGTCAGCGGGGCATGTATTTGCCGCACTGGGATATAAGGCATGTGAGCTTGCCTATAATGAATCAGAAGACTGGTTTGAGGAATTCCTTATTCTTGTAGACAGGAACCAGAGGCTTGTAAACAGATTCTTTAAAGAAAAGTTTATAGGGATAGAAGCTCCCTTGATAGAAGGTACCTATCTTCAATGGATTAACTTCAGGAGTCTGGGGCTGAAAGGGAAGGAACTTAAGGAATTTTTAAATGTAAAGGCAGAAGTATTTATGAGTGAAGGCTATACTTTCGGTGAAGGGGGAGACGGTTTCGGAAGAATGAATCTGGCGGCACCTACAAGTGTAATTGAAAAAGCGCTTGAAAGAATTTATAAGGCAATATTGAAGGAATTTCCACACCTGTGCAATAAAGGGGGAAATATACTTTGATTTAAGTAAATACAAAGAAATTAACGGTATTATTGAAAAATGGAGTATATAATAAAATTGGAGGAGAGATGATTCAGATGAAGCTATTTAAGATTTTAACGGTATTAATGATTTCAGTGCTTGCATTGTCCTGTACTACAGCGGACAAGACAGGAAGAAATCAGGAAACAGGTGGAAGACATATGGGGAAAAATCATGGAAGAAGCAGACATGATGAAGGAAGGCATAAAAGAAGAAATCATAACAGCGGGAAAGATAGAGACTATGTAGGAATGCCGAATCCTGCTTCAGTTTATTGTGAAGAACAGGGAGGAAAATCAGTATCCAGAAAAAATTCTGACGGAAGTGAGTATGGAGTCTGTGTATTTGAAGATGGGAAAGAGATAGAAGAATGGGAATATTTCAGACAGAATAATTAAGGAATAGGCAGGAATATAAATCTTCGTAAACTTTATTTTTAGGTTGCGGGGATTTTATTTTTATAGTTTGTAAAATACAGTTATAATCTTCATATTATATAGAAAATATAAGGATTTTATGATATAATATGAGAAATATTTAATTTTGAAGAAACTAAGTATAATTTTAGAGTATACACCTGTATACTGAAAAGGAGTGAGACAATTGAAGGTATCGCTGATTATGCCTACAATAAATGTTACTGATGAACTGGAGCTGTTTCTTGAAAGCCTGAAGGGACAGACTTATAAAGATTTTGAACTTATTGCTGTAGACCAGAATATTGATAACAGGGCTTTTGATATTCTGGAAAAATATGAAGATGAATTTGAAATAAAATACATGAAAAGTGACAGGAGAGGTCTCAGCCTCAACAGGAACAGGGGTCTGCTTGTGATGGAAGGGAATGTTGTAGGATTTCCGGATGATGATTGTGAATACTCACCTGATACCCTTGAGAAAGTTGTCCGTTTTTTTAATGAAAATGAAGATAAGAGGATATATTCCTGTAGAACCCTTGAAAGAGGGAAGGATTATGGAACAGGGATAATGGAAATAAAGGATCAGGAAATTACAAAAGGGAATGTGGAAAGTACAGTGAAATCCATTACGTTCTTTGTTAACTATAATCTTGAAGATATAATACTGTTTGATGAAAAACTGGGAGTTGGAGCCCCTTTCGGAAGTGGGGAAGAAACGGATTATGTGCTGACATTACTGCATAAAGGATATAAGGGGAGCTATTTTTCAGAAGATATAATTTATCATCCTGCTAAAAAAGGGAACTATGATGACCTGGAAAGGGCTTACAACTACGCATTAGGTTACGGAGCACTGGCTAAAAAGGAAGTATCAGGAAGGAAAAATTTCTTCTATATATTTAAATATATGAAAAAGCTTTTGAGAAATATAGGTGGGATACTACTTACCAAAAACAGGAAGTACCATAAGACAGTACTTAAAGGAAGAATAAAAGGGTTTAAAACATATAAATAGGCGTAAAGCCAGAAACAATAAAGTATATCAAGGGAAATGGAGAAATATAATGGATAAAATAAAATGTCTCATAAATATGATAGCCGCTTCTATAATTTATCCCTTTAAAAGGAAGGAATTTAAGGACAGGAAAATCTGGCTGGTGGGAGGAAATGCCGGAGAACTGTTTGTAGATAACGGAAGAGCTATCTATGAGTATTTAAGGGCAAAAAAGGAAATAGAAGAATACTGGGTCATAAATAAAGATTCACCTGCACTGGGTAAGGTACCGGGAGAAAAACTGATAAGGGGGAGTATAAAATGCTATCTCTATTTTATGAATGCAGAAGTTGTCCTTTTTTCACATTCTATTTCAGCAGATATAGCTCCTTACCTGTTTGTAGTTCCATTGATAAACATATTTCACAACAAGCCTTTAAAGGTGTTCCTGAACCATGGTACAGTTGGGTTTAAGGTAAGGATGGCATTAAACAGGAAGACAGAAAGGATAGCTGAAAGACTGGTGAGATCCTACGATGTGAATATATGTGATTCTGAATATGAAAAGTCAATAAAGAGGGATACATGGTGGAATATTCAGGAGGATAAGATATTTGTTACAGGATACCCTAGATATGATAAGCTTTATGATGTGGAAATAGAAAAGAAGGAAATACTTTTTATGCCCACATGGAGGAACTGGATAAAACTTGAAAATGCAAGGATAGAAGATACAGATTATTTTAAAAATATTGTGGGTCTCCTGACAGATGAAAAGCTTAACAGATATATTGAAGAGAAGGGGATATACCTGAATATATATATACATCAGCTGATGCAGGATTACCTGAATGACTTCGGGAATATAAAGTTAGGAAGAAATGTCTCCCTTTTACCTAGGGAAGCAGATATAACAAAGGAACTGATGAAATCACAGATATTAATAACGGATTATTCAAGTGTGGCATATGACTTCTACTATCTGAAAAAGCCAATCATATTTTTTCAGTTTGATAAGAAGGAGTATCAGGAAAAGGTCGGATCATATGTAGATCTGGATAAGGATCTGTTTGGAGAAGGGGTATATGATGTAGGAGAATGTGTTAAGAAGATAATAGAGATTTCTGATAATGACTTTGAGTATACTCCTCAGACTAGAGAAAGGGTAAATAAACTACGGAACAAGTTCTTAAAATATGAAGACAAGGAAAACTGTAAAAGGGTGTATGAATTAATACTATCAAAGCTTGGAGAAAAAAATGATAAAAGATAAAGTTTCTATAATAATACCGGTATATAATGCTGAAAAATTTATTAGCAAGACAATAGATTCAGTACTGTCCCAGACCTATGAAAACTGGGAGATACTAATAATGAATGATAAGTCTACAGACAACAGCTATAACATAATACAGGAATATGCTAGGAGGGACAGCAGGATAAGGTTGGTAAATACTGAAAAAAATATGGGAGTAGTCAGAGGAAGGAACTTCCTTACAGATATGGCAGAGGGAGAATATATAGCCTTTCTTGATGCAGATGACTACTGGCATAAGGATAAGCTGAAAAAACAGATATCCTTCATGAAAGAAGGGGATATAAGTATAAGCTGTACGGAATATACAAGGATTACAGAAAAGGGAGAACCAATAAATGAAATAAAGATAAAGAGGGAGATAACATATAGGGATCTGCTGAAAAATAACTATATGGGATGCCTGACAGTAGTATATGATGTAGGAAAACTGGGGAAAAGATATTTTAAGGAAAGAAATAAGAATGAAGACTACGTACTGTGGCTTGAAATAGTAAAGGAAACAGGAAAAATTTATGGATTGAAGGAAAATCTGGCATTTTACAGGGTTCTGGATAATTCAAGGTCAAGCAATAAGAGCGATGCTGCAAAAGTGAGATGGGAAATATACAGGAAGGTAGAAAATCTTTCATTGCTGCAGTCAGTATATTATTTTATACATTATGTAATAGCAGCATTGAAAAAGACAAGATAAAACTAACTAAAAAAAGTAAAGGAAGAAGGAAGATGGCTGTAAGTGGAGTAAGGAAAAATTTTTCCTATTTATTTGGAATTTTAACTGTAGCAATGTATTTTGTAGGGCTTCTCATAATAAACAGGGGTCTGGGATTCAGAAATGCAATAATAATCGTAATAGCATTGACGGCATACTATATAGCCAATGTCTATAATACATCTGCCAGCAGGTACAGGCTGAGGGATATGGCAGTTGTAATAATAATAAACGGACTTCTCATGCTTCTTACAACTTTTTCTAAAATATTCCTCTTTCATGAAGGGATTATACTCTTCGGCATAATTACAATGTTTCAGATAGTTTTCAGATATGTTGTCATTATGGGAGTAGTTGAGAAGCAGAAAATTATATTCATAGGGGAAAATGACTATACAGGAGATCTGCTTGAGAGTATCAGGGAAGATGGACAGTATAGACTGGTAGAATTTCTGAAAAATACAGATGTTGTAAATCTGAGAAAAGAGCTGCTGAAGACATATGAAATGAGAAAGCCGGATATAATGGTTGATTTTACTGAAAACCTGCTGATGGATCCGAAGGTTGTAGACAAACTTCTGGAATACAAGCTTTCAGGGCTGCAGTATTATAACTATCTGGAGTTTTATGAAACATACGAGAACAAGCTTCCAGTATCACATCTAAGTCCGAAATGGTTTCTGGAAAATACAGGATTTGAAATATACCATAATAACTTCAATCTGAAGGCAAAAAGATTACTGGATTTGTTTTTTGCTTTGATGATAGGCATTATGACAATGCCTGTAATGGCTGTAGCTGCAATAATAGTAAAGCTTGAATCAAAAGGTCCGGTTTTCTTTATACAGGAAAGGGTAGGGGAAGGAAACAGGAAATTTAATATTGTAAAATTCCGTTCCATGACCACCGATGCAGAAAAAGACGGACCTAAGTGGGCCTCTAAAAATGATAACAGGGTTACAAAATTTGGTAAACTGATGAGGGCAACAAGAATAGATGAGCTTCCTCAGTTATGGAATGTCCTCAGGGGGGAAATGAGTTTTGTGGGTCCACGTCCTGAAAGGGAATTCTTCATACAGCAGCTGGAAAAGGAGATACCTTATTATAATTTAAGGCATACAGTAAAACCGGGACTTACAGGATGGGCTCAGGTAATGTACCCTTATGGAGCAAGTGTTGATGATGCCTACAGGAAATTACAGTATGATCTTTATTATATAAAACACCACAATATCATATTTGATATGAAAGTATTATTAAAGACAGTAACTATTGTAATATTTGGAAAAGGAAGATAGTAAAATTAAAGAATGACAGATATATCTGACATAAGATATATCATAAACATAAGAAACAGGAGGAAAAATGCATTTAAAGGCATTAGAGCTTACAGGATTTAAATCCTTTGCTGAGAGAACTACAGTAGAATTTAATAGAGGAATTACTTCAATAGTAGGGCCTAATGGAAGTGGGAAGAGTAATATATTAGATGCCATTCTCTGGGTTCTAGGTGAACAGAGCTATAAGAATATAAGGGCAAAGGAAAGCTCGGATGTAATTTTTTCAGGGGGGAAAAACAAGAAGCCACGTTCAATGGCTGAAGTAAGCCTTATTGTAGAAAATGAAGATAAATATCTGGATATAGACTTTTCTGAAGTAAAGATAACTAGGCGGATATATAAGAGCGGAGAAAACGAATACCTGATAAATAACAGGAAAGTACGGCTGAAGGATATTAATAATCTTTTTATGGATACAGGAATAGGAAAACAGGCTTATTCCATAATAGGACAGGGGAGAGTGGAAAGAATCATATCTTCCAATCCGAAGGAACTAAGGGAAATAATAGAAGAAGCTGCCGGAGTGAAGAGGGCTAAAATAGAAAAAGAGGATTCTACAAAGAAGCTGAAGGAAGTAAGTAACGAAGTGGAGAAGATAGAATTCGTTGAAAAGGAACTAGCTACAAGGGTTACCCATCTTAGGGAGGAAGAGAGGAAGGCAAGACTTTTTAAAACCTTTTCAGAAAAGATAGATGCCCAGAGGTTTATGATACTGGAATATAGTATTAACAAAGAGGAAAAGTTCCAGGAAGGATACAGCATAGAAAAAGGTAAGCTTCAGGAAATTCTGGATGAAATTGAGAAAGAATACAGGTTAAAGCAGCAGGAACTTGAAAATTCTGTCAGGGAATCAGAAGAAAAATATGAGAAGCTTGAAATGGAAAAAAACAGGAACATGGAAATTCTGAAAGACATAGAAATTTTTAAGGAAGAGCATTCTAATCTGGTAAACCTCCTTTCAAATCTGGATATTCAGACAGAAGAAAAAGAAAAGCGTAAGGAAATTCTGGATGTAGATATTAATGAAAAGTCGGAGCTGTTAAAAAGTTCCGAAAGGGAACTTCTTGAAATAGAAAAGGAACTTATCCAGAAGGAGAGGGAAAAGACGGAAACTGAAGGGGCAGTTAATGATATCAGAAGCAGAAAAGAAGCCCTTTCTGTAAAACTGAAGGAACTTTTTCAGAAAAACAGGAATCTTGAAGTGGATAAAATAAAAGCTTCCGGAGAAAATGAAGATCTGAGAAAAAGGATATCAGTTGCTGAAGCCACAATGGAAAGACAGCTGAATGAAAAAAGTACAGTAGAAGAAGAATTTAGCAGATATACAGAAGGAAAGGCTGAGTTTGAGGAAAATAAGGATTTAAAAGAAAAGGAGAAGGATGAGAAGGAGAAGGAAATTAATGAAATCACCTCTCTAATAGAGGAAGTTAAGGAAGCTCTTTTCTCAGTTAACAGGAAAAAAACTGATTCAGACTATAAGTTTGAAAACCTTAATGCAAAAAAAAGGGCAAATGAAAATATAATAGAAAGAAATGAAACATTTGCAAGGGCAGCGAAATATATTTTAAATGAGAAGATAGAAGGTGTAGTTGGAGCCTTTGTGAACCTGATAGATATTCCTGAAGGATATGAGGAAGCTATCCAGACGTTGTCTGGAGGATATTTTCAGGATATCGTAGTTAAAAATGCCGATACAGGGAAGAAATGCATTGAAATTCTGAAGGAAAGGAAATTGGGACGGGCATCTTTTTTACCGATGGATAAAATCAGAGTTTCTGGAAATCCTGTAAAGCTTCCCCGGAAGGAAGGAGTCATAGGATTTGCTGCAGATATTGTGAAATATAATAAGGAGATTGCTAAGGTAATACAGTTTGTATTCGGAAATTCAGTGGTTGTAGAAAATATGGGAATAGGGACACAGCTTCTAAAGGAGGGATTTAACAGCAGGATAGTTACATTGGAAGGGGATATAATAAGTGCCGGAGGAAGAATGACAGGTGGTTCAAACTTAAGAAACAGGGATGAACTTCTGGAAAGAAAAAAAGAGCTTAAAGTAATTACTGCTGAAATGGAAAAAATTTCATCAGAAAGGGAGAAACTGGAATTAAGAGCCGGAGAACTCCAGGAAAAACTCAAAAGGGGAAATGAAAAAAAGAGGGAACTGGAAGAGGGACTGGATACCTTTATTCACGTATATAGGGAATTTATAAACAGGTATGAAAATTTTACTTCAGAGTACAATAAAAGAAAAAGGGAGCTTGAAACTTTAGAATATGAAGTTATTCAGAACAGGGAATTTATAAATTCTAGAAGAGAAAAAATAAAAGAAAATACACTGATAAGCAAGAATATAGAAACTCTTATTAGAGAAAATGAAATAAAGATAGCAGAATTAACTGAAGAAGTGGAAAATACTGAAAATCTTGAAGAATACCAGGGTATTTTAAATGAGCTGGATAAAGCTTATGAAATATTAAAGGTTAAGACTGAAAATAATAAGAGCAGATATTCTGAAATAAGGGAGGACTATAACAAACTTATAAAGGAAAAAAAAGAGCTGGAAGAATTTCAGAAAAATAAAAATATTTTAAGGGATGACTATACAAAAAAGATAGAATCTAAAAAGAAAGAAATCGAAGGTAAAAGTACAGAGAATGAAACCGTTTCAATGAACATAAAGAATCTTGAAAAAGAAATAAAGGAACTTGGGAAAAATGAAAAGGAACTGATAAAAACAGTCAAGGATATAGAAATAAAGAAAAAGGACAAAGAAAATGAATATGCAAAACTAGATGAAAAAATAAATGAAAATAGTAAAAAACTGGATTCCTATCTTACAGAAATGGAGGAAATACATACTGATAAAATCAAGGAAAGCGAAGAATATTCTGAAATAACCGGAGAAAACGAATTCCAGGCTGTAAAAAGGAAGCTGACTGTTAATGAAAAAAGCAGAATGGACATTGGAAGTGTAAACCTGTCATCAATAGAAGAATATGAAAGGGAGAATGCAAGATACACAGAGCTTGTAAATCAGAAGAGGGATCTTATAGCAAGCAGGGAATCACTTTTTACCCTTATACGGGATATAGAAAATGAAATAACGGAAAAGTTTAACCTTGCTTTGGAAGAAATAAATAAAAATTTCAAATATATGTGTGAAAATATATTGAATGGGGCAAAAGGTTCCATAAGGCTTCTGGATGAGGAAAATCTTCTGGAAAGTGGACTGGAGCTCAGTGTAAAGTATAAGAATAAGCCGGAACAGACATTGATGCTCCTGTCAGGAGGAGAAAAATCCATGCTGGCTGTTTCCTTTATAATGGCAATATTCATGTTTAAACCTAGCCCTTTTACATTCTTTGATGAAATAGAGGCGGCACTAGATGAGGAAAATACTAAAAAGATTGTAAAGTTATTAAACAGATTTATATCAAAATCACAGTTTATCCTTATAACACATAACAAGGAAACTATGAAGGGATCCCATAGGCTCTACGGTGTTACTATGAATAAGGAGATAGGGGAATCAAGGATAATATCTGTAGATGTATAGAACTTTAGAAGAAATTTTTAAAATATAAAATTAAGTTAAAGGAGAAAAGATAAATGTTAAAGAAATTTGTACTGATGCTGATGATTATAGTTTTTTCAATAATAGGGTATTCTGAAGAAACAGATGTTTCCCAGATAGCTCTGGACTATCCGTATAAGGATAATGCTATAATGTCGACTGTTATGGGGACTCCGAGTAGCCAATGGTATACTTTTAAAAAGGGGAAAGGGCCTAAAGTAAAAAGCTTTAAGGCAAATAAGAAAGTTCCAGAGATATTAAGACCTTGGAGTAAATATGAGTACGGGATA
Source organism: Leptotrichia sp. (assembly GCA_041854625.1). Lineage (GTDB taxonomy): Bacteria > Fusobacteriota > Fusobacteriia > Fusobacteriales > Leptotrichiaceae > Leptotrichia_A. The sequence goes on from JBHACQ010000065.1 coordinate 23,864, forward strand.
TGGAAACAGAAGGAGGAAGCTCCGTTGATGATATTAATATCTGGAACCGGATCACTTTATAATAGCGGACTTTCCATGTATATGGCAAATGTGTTTTATGACAGGGGATATAATGTAATAGCGTTAAGCTCTACAACTACGATGCCTTATATTGTCAGTCAGAGTAAAAATAACTATGCAGGATATATAAAGGATGAATCTACACACCTGTATGAACTGATTTCTTCAGCAGTTTCAATGGAAAAAGCTGACGGAATGAAAGTCGGGAAAGTTTTTATAGGCGGGTATAGCCTAGGGGGATTCCAGTCATTACTCATTCATGAGTTAGATGAAAAAAACAAGAAAATTGGTATTGAAAAATCCTTACTCATGAACACTCCGATAAGTATTCTCACAGCCACTGAAAAACTGGATTACTATCTGGTTAGGAATGGTATCTATAATGCAGAAGGGCTGGAAAAATTTATGGACACTATCTTTAGCAGAATACTGTATGATGAATCTTTAGAGCTGAGTGACCTGGAATTTTCAGATATAAGATCAATTGTTACTAAACTTCAGCTGAAGGACAGTGACTTTGAAGTACTGACAGGACTTCTCTTTAGATTCTATTCTGCAAATATGACTTTTGCGGGAGAAGTGTTTAGCGGGAAAGATTCCATAGGAAGGCTGTCAGATAAAAAATCATATAAGAGGTTTGATTCGGTAACAAAGGAATTTAGGGAAGGTCTTTCTGTATCATTTGATGAATATTCAAAAGAGATATTGTTTCCGTATCTACAGAAAAATAAATATCCTGACCTGACAATGGAGAAATTTATAGATGAATTTGATTTAAGAAATAGCCAGGAATTTATTGAAAGGAATAATAAAAATATAGTATTTATTACTTCCAGAGACGACATACTTTTATCAAATGAAGATCTGGACTATATAAATGAAACCTTTAAGAACAGGGCTGTAATTCCATTTGGAGGACATACAGGACTTATATGGCATAGGGATGTGTCAAAATTAATGGTAGATAAATTGGAGGAAGACTAGATGAAAAAGAAAAATAGGGCTTTACTGTTAGGGGCAGTATTATTTGTAACAGCGTCTTTATACGGAAATGAAAATGAGACATTAAAATCATATTCTGATGGAAATGCAAGCTATAGTGAAATAATTGAAAATGAAATAAACGATGATGTTTTTGTTCAGTTTGTAGATGGAGATTCCGAGGAAAAACCATCTGAAAGTATAGAAATATTTGAAAGATACAATATGAATTCTAAAAATAAATCAAAGAAAAGCACCTTCCATTATATGGCGTTTGAAAAAGATGAATATGGGATAATAGCAAGTAATATTGATAAACTGGATGAAGAGTATATTATTTCAAGTAAGGTGTTTGAACTGACTGGAATGAATGATTCAATGGAATTTTTCAACAGGAGGATGTATGCCTTTAATACAGAACTGGATAAGAAGGTCATGTATCCTGCTTCCAGAGTATACGGAGCAATAGTTCCTAAACCTATAAGGCAGGGGATTGCAAATTTCTATAATAACTTTAAGGAAATACCGACAATAGTGAACTCATTATTACAGTGGAAACCTAAAAAGGCAGCTAATGCCCTGGGAAGGTTTGTTGTAAACTCGACTATTGGAATTCTGGGAACTAATGATATTGCAAAGAAGATGGGAATGAAGAGAGACTGGGAAACAATGGGAGATACATTAGGAGTTTACGGCGTACCTACAGGCTCATATCTTGTACTTCCTGTAATGGGACCTACCACAATAAGGGATGGAGTAGGTTCGTTAGCTGATTCAGCTATGGAAGGTGCAGTAAGGAAATGGGCAGAGGATGAACTGTTTTTTGATACGGGAGTATTCGATAAGAATATTTATGGATTTGCAAGACCTGTAGTGACAGGATTGAATGCAAGATCGCTAATAAATTTCAGATACGGGGATTTAAATTCACCTTTTGAATATGATCTTGTAAAAGCAATGTATTATAATTACAGAAAGATACATGTAGTAAAATAGTTGTTTATAAGCAATATTTATCCTGCTTCTTAAAGCAGGATAAATATTAAATCAATGATAATCTTATATAAAAAATAGGAGATGTGAAAATTTCATATTATCAGAAGGAGCTAAGATGGATATAAAGGAAGCTTTCGAAATACTCAGTATAGAGCCGACAAATGACAGAGCTGCTATAAAGTCTGCTTATGCTAAGATATTGAAAAAATATCATCCTGAAGAATATCCTGAAAAGTTTATAATTTTCAGGGAAGCTTATAAGACAGCCTTAGAATATGGTTCAGAAGAATATGGTTCAGAAAGAGTATATAGTGGAGAAATTACAGATAAGTTTAAAAATACCCGGAATGACTATGACTACTTTGAGGGCTATGAAGATTTTAAGGACTATTTTTATTGGGAAAATGACAATAAGGTGTTAGAAGAAGATTTCTTCCTATCAGAATCTCATGAAAAAGAAAATGAGAATGTAAGAATAAAGGAATGGATAATAGAATTATACAGTTTAATTGATAAAGATATAAGAAATCATAAAATATGGAAGGAACTTTTCAAGAAGTTTTATATACACTATGATGTAGATGAAAGAGAAAAAATAAAGCATGTAATAATGGATGACAAGGTATTGCATGGATTTACGTTTACTCCTCTAGAATCACACTTTCTTTCATATATTTTAGGGTACGGCACTTCAGAAGAACATATTGAAATATTGAGAATACTGGAAGAAGATAAGGAAATAGGAATAGAAAAGGCAATTAAATACTATTTTGGGATAGGTAAGCTAAAAATAGGAAAGAAGAACTTTATTCTTTATGAAAGGGATGAAGACTACGGATTATTATACAATCTGACAGATAATATTGCTAAAAGATTAAGGAAGAAGTTTGAATATGTGCATGATTATATGGAAATATTTGGAATTGTAAAGGAAGAAAGTTATTTAACAAAAGAATCTAGAGGATGGTTAAAGATATTGTTACCATATTTTACAGTATATGGAATGTTAGGAGCTATAGTTTTTCTTCAGCCTTTTGCTTTAATGACACTACTGACTTTAACCTTTCTCGTAACATCAATAATCGAATTTTTCTTAAACAAGAAGAAAGGATTTAACTGGGAAAATATAAATCCGTCAAGTACGTATGTCTTTATAATGTCTACATTATGCTTTTTGAGAGGAGTCTTAATCCTTGAGGATACGGGGGCAAAAATTTCCGTATTTATGTGGTATGCTGTCACATCAATCCTTTTACTAGTCAGGGAATTCTATAATTCAAGACTTAAATATAATAAGTTAATGAAACTCATGGAAACAATAATTTCATCTTTTTATTTACATGAAAACAGAATATACAGTTTTATCTAAATTTTATTTATAATTATATTGAAATAAGATTTGATTAACTGAAACAGTGTAAAATA